>CAJUSM010000120.1 GCA_910588935.1 uncultured Oscillospiraceae bacterium | reverse complement strand
GGCCTGGGGCAGCTCCAGACCTAGATTTTGGTATAGATGGCATAAAAGCTGGCCCAAAGTACACACCGCCCCGCCAAAAACAAAGGCCAGGGCGCAGTCCTTGACCACTGGGGAAGAAGGGGAGGCATTTTTCACTCTTTGGGCGTATTCCTGCTGGGAAATGGTTTTCATGGGGAATTCCTTTCCTTTCCACTGAATGATCGTAACCTTATCATACGCCGCTTTGCCAGGTTTATGCTTTTCCTCTTATTTTTCTCTGATATTTTTAGGGCGGTCTTTTGCCCACAATTTTTCCGGAGCCGGTTCAACAAAAGACCAGGCTCCGGAGCGTCTCCAGAGCCTGGCTTTTTATCTCTCTATATGTTTATTCCCCAAAAGAACATATTGCCGCGGGCTTAGTTCAGCTGCTCCGCCATCCACGCGTTCAGCTTAGAAAGGCCCATGGTCTCGGCCTGCTGGTACAAAGTGTCCAGGGCTGCCTGGCATTCCTCCTCGGTCTCGGCGAAAATGGCTTTGTTGACTTCAGAATAGCACATATCGTTCAAAGAGTTCCACAGGTTTTGCATGTCTCCCTCTGTGGGGATGCACTTCTTCAGCTCGGACATCACCTTGGTGTGCTTCGACCCGTTGCGCAGGCGCTGGTAGTAGTCGATCTGGTCCGGGTCGGTAGCGGCCGCGTCCATAAAGGAGTTCTCATCGCCCTGGTCGCCGAAGATCCACACGCCTACGCCGAAATCATTCTGCCGGATCTTGCCGTTGGCCAGGCCGTCCCGGTAAGACTGGGTGGTCATTACGCCGCCGTCCTCGGTGTATTCCCAGTGTACGCCCTCAATGCCCCAAGAGCCCAGCTTGCGGCCCTCTTCGCCACGGGCCCAGGACATAAACCGAATGGCACTCTCGGGATCCTTGCAGTTTTTGGTGATAAAGGTGCCCGCCCAGCCAATGCCGGTATTTACACTGACCAGGGCGTTGTCGCTCAGGTCGTGGGTCAGCAGCTTCCAGCGGTAGTCGGTGCCGGCTTCCTTGGCCGCCACGTTAGAGG
>CAJUSM010000119.1 GCA_910588935.1 uncultured Oscillospiraceae bacterium | reverse complement strand
CTTTTTTCTGTAAATTTTTTGTGAAATCTTGGCTCAATAAACCATCCTAAGCCTATGATACCACATTATACAGCATGAGGGGTTGCGAAGTACACTCCTTAAATTGGGTAGTGCGACTGGGTTTGCTAATTGTAAATTATCTCGTTATTCACAATTTCTCTTGCGCACGCCTGGGCGTTGTTCATTCTGCCAGCCCATGTAAGAGGATTTGTAGCTTTCAAACCCTCGGTAATACCGCGAGCCTGTTTCATCTGCTTAACAAGAAGTTCATATCGCTCCTGCGCTTGCTGGTCGATGTGGGCAAGGTAGGCGTTTAGCTTACCGTTCATTTGGAGCGAGTTGTAAATTATCGGCCTCTGCTCTTTTAGGTACCGCTTATGCTGTCGGCCCCATAAACCTATGGGCTGCTTTTCATCCTCTGATACTGTCAGGCAAGGATAATAGTAACCGTCTCCTAGCTCGTACCATAGGCCGTTGGTTTCGTCAAAAAATCGTTTCTCCATATTGTTAATCCTCCAAAGGTGGTGTTTTGCGAGTGTTTGCTAAGCGTGGGTGTTTATATCTTTATTTATAGAACTGCCCGGGTTCCGGCTCGGTCAAATAATACTGTATGGCGTGGTGCATATCAGTCAGGTAATACTCTATCTTTTCCGCGATTCCATCTGCGCCGTGATACTGCTCCCAGCGCATGGGCCCGGCCCAGCCAGCACCCTCATAACAAAGGCTGCGGTCATACTTAATGGAATCCGGCAGGTTCAAGAGAGATTTAATTTCCCTCATCTTTTCGCTGTCCTCTACCTCTGCCGGGTGATAATAGAGGCAGAAACATCCATCCTTATCTTCGGCAGTGATATAAAACAGGTCAGTTGCAGTATGCGTCATCATCTGTACAAATCCATTTGCTACAACTGACGAACTCCGCATTTCGTCTTCAACATTAAGCCAAGAACCCAAGTACAGCTTTCCTACATTGTTGGAATCTACTAGCGTTGGGTCCCACTTGGCGGTCGTACCGTCATAGGAGAAGGTGGGATCATCGTTCTT
>CAJUSM010000118.1 GCA_910588935.1 uncultured Oscillospiraceae bacterium | reverse complement strand
TCATAGAGCTCTTCATCAGCTCCACGAAGGGTTCTTTCACCGGATACTTCTCCGAGCCACAGAGCACAGAATGCTCCAAAATATGAAAAACCCCTGTGTCATCCCAGGGCTGGGTCTGAAAGGCAATGCCAAAGGTTTTGTTTTCGTCGGGTCTGTCCAGCCACACCAGCCGCGCCCCAGAGCGCCCGTGCTCCATCTCATAAAGAGTGGCCTCCAGCTCCTCCACAGGCTGAATGGCAGTTACCGTAAAATTGCCGATCATTTGGTTCTGTTTCATTGAGAAACCTCCTTTATTTATAGTGTCTAATCTTACCATGAATGGAAAACGAAATACAGGCGCCCGGTCCATTATCGTAAACGCACTTGAAAATCGGTACATACCGATTTTCAAACAGAGCGCGCGGGCATACCCGTGCCGCCAGGTTCAAAAGAGGTGATACTTCTTTTGGACCGCGTTAACTATAAGAGTAAAAGTTTGCGGGGAGAAGCGGAGAGCTCCCTTTCGGCCAGCGGCCAAAACACGCAATAGAAACACAGCTTTAGCGTAATACCAAGCAGCCTCTTGGGCATCCGCCCAACCCCGCCAATGCTTTTCCAGGACCCGCAAGGAGCCTGCCGCGCCTTGACCGCGTCTCTGGTTAAGCCCATCTACGATTTACGCCAGCCTGCCAGGGTCCACAAGCCCCAAGTTACCGGTCCATACCAGCGCCGCCGGCAGGCCAGGGCCATGCCCCGCATTCCCCACCGCCAGGCCAAAGAGCGGACCTCCCCCACATACTTGCCCTGGCTTAGCGCCTCGATTGTTTGGGCCGCCAGGGGAATTCGCGCCTGCCTGCCAAAAGCCTTTGCCACCGCCCCCAGCCCCTGGCGGCGGAACGCTCTCTCGTGAAACACAAAAGAGACCAGGCCAAAAAACACTTGAAAGGCCACCAGAGCGGCGAATTCCTCCTCCAACCCCCGACTTATCAGAAAGGCCTTTAGGTCCTCCGCCACGCCAAACCAAGCCCCGGCCATATCTGGGGTATAACGGGCTGTGGCAGAGCTTTTATTGTCCCGGTACAGGTAGACCGTTTCCTGGGTAAAAGCGTACGCTGGCCCACAGGCGCAGCAGCATAGATTAAAAAATTTGTCCTCCATCAGCCGCCGGCCCCCACAGGCCAAGCGGTTCTTCTCCACAAACTCCCGTCTATAAAGCTTGCCGTGCAGAGACACCATAAAAGCCTGGGAGAAAAAGGCCCGGAAGAGAAAATCCACCTGCCGGCGTACCCCGGCAGGCTCGGCCCCGGGGGCCACCCGGCCAAAAAATCCCCCTTCCGGTCCTTGCCTGCACACCCCGCCCAGGACTACGTCCGCCCCCTCCCGCCGGGCCAGCTCCGCCAAAAGACCTACCGCGCCGGGACCGGCCAGCAGGTCGTCGGAATCCATAAACATCAAGTATTCCCCCCGGGCCAGGGCCATGCCGGTGTTTCGGGCTGGGCCCGCCCCCTGGTTTTCTGTATGAAGCGCCCGCCAGTCCTTGTGTTCCTGGACATACCGCTCACAAATGGCGGGGGAAGCGTCCGTGGAACCATCGTCCACCAAAACCACCTCCAGGG
>CAJUSM010000117.1 GCA_910588935.1 uncultured Oscillospiraceae bacterium | reverse complement strand
CTATGCGGGGGCTTAGAAAAGCGCAAAGGCCCACATAGACCCAATAAGAGGATAGGCCCATTGCCCCGGCGGAAAACATGATTGGCACAGCAGTCGATATAAAGCTATCCATATGGGGCAGGCTGGTCCGCACGGCAAGCAGATTGAGAACCATGATGATCAAATAGGATATCACCGTGCTGATGGCCGAGCCCATTACATTGATTGCGGGAATGCCGGTAAGAAAGTAGGAGATCACGATTTTGATCACTCCGCCTATAGCCATATCTACCACCGGCCGGGTGGTACGGCCAAAGGACTGGAGAATGGCATTGGTAGTAAACAAGGTGCTATTGAACGCAATGGCAATGGCCAACACCTGAAGCAGGCTGGCCGCGCCTGCGGCAACCTCTGGATTATTGAACAAAAGGAGCTGGCAGATGGGGTCGGCAAACACAGACATGCCTACACTGGCCGGCACGGAGATCAGCAAAGTCATCCGCATAGAAATAGAGGCGATGTGGTTTACCGCGTATTTATCTTTAGAAACAACCGACCCGGAAAGCGCCGGGAGCAGGCTGGTGGAAATAGGCACCACAAAGGCGCCGGGCAGGTCAAAAAATTTTCTGGCATGGCCCAGTACTCCGCTGAACCAGTCTGCTTGGTCTTGGGAAAAGCCTGCGGCTACCTTCATCCTGTCCATCAGCACGGCGCTGTCCACAAAGTCCAGCACACTTAAAAAGCAAGCTCCAATGGTAATGGGCACGGCAAACCGGACCAAAGCCAAAAGCATATCCTTCCGAGGGGTAACAGCGGCCTGGTCGACAGGGAGGCCCTTGTCCTTTCGCCGCTGCCGGAGCTTGTACATGGCCAAGTAAAGCGCGCCCAAAGCTGCGCTGATGGAAACGCCGGTGATCGCGCCTACCGCTGCCCAGGAGTCAGAATTGTATTGACGGATAATATAAGCTGCCAGGCCCACGCCAATGGCTACTTTGGATACCGCCTCGATCACCTGGGAGATTGCAGTGGGCACCATATTAGACCGGCCTTGAAAGTAGCCCCGCAGCGAAGACATAATGGAGATAAAAAAAGCTGTGGGGGCTAGGGCCATAATTGTGTAGGCCGCGCCGGGCTTGTTTAGCAGCTGGGCAATCTGCCGGCAGCCAAAAAACATTACCAGGCAACCAACGAGGCCTAGAGTAAAGAACAGCCAGAAAGCCACAGAAAAGACCTGGTCCGCCTCTTTCTTCCGACCCCGAGCATAGGCGGTGCTGACCATTCGGGAAACAGCAATAGGAAGGCCCGCAGTGGAAAGCATTAAAAAGATTGTAAAAATATCATAAGCCCCATAAAAATAGGACATACCCTCTGCACTGATAAAGTTGGCAAGAGGAATGGAAAAGAGCAGGCCAAGAACCTTAACTAACAGGGTAGAGGCGGAAAGGATAGCCGCGCCCTTCATAAATCCGTTTTTGTTTTCCTGAGCCGTGGCGAACCCTCCTTTGCCGGGCGAAGTTGTGGGGCAGCAGAGTTATTGTCTGACAACTGTGAGTTAATTATAACAAAACTGTAAGGAAAAGGCAAGCGGGCCAGGATATTTTGCGCCCAAAGGAGCAAAGAGAAAGCATGTTGCAGTATATAGTTAACTTCCACTCAGAGGCGAAAAGGCCTGCTGAG
>CAJUSM010000116.1 GCA_910588935.1 uncultured Oscillospiraceae bacterium | reverse complement strand
GCTCTCTGGGCGGATCCCCACAGAATGGGCGGCGGCGGCGGCGGCCAGGGCGTTTAGCAGGTTGTGCTTGCCGGGCACCGAAAGGTTTACCCGGCCCAGGGGGGCTCCTTGGTGCGTTAAGGTGAAGTCCTCGCAGGCGGTGGGCTCTTCGTTGAGCTGGGTGGGGTAATAATCACAGGAGGGGTCCATGCCAAAGGTGACAACCTCCTTGTCCCTCTGCCCGGACACCGCCGCCATGGCCCGGGGGTCTCCGCCGTTGACCACCAGCCGCCCGCTGGTCTGGCTGGCAAACTGGGTAAAGGACTTGACAATATTATCAATATTTTTAAAATAGTCCAGGTGGTCGGCCTCAATATTTAAAATAAGGGATACGGCGGGGTGCAGCAGTAAAAAGGTGTCCACATACTCGCAGGCTTCGCAGACCATGGTGCCGCTGTGTCCAGCCCGGCCGTTGCTGCCGATGAGAGGAAGTTTTCCGCCGATAATGGCGCTGGGGTCCGCGCCGGCCTCCACCAGAATTTGGGTGAGCATGGCGGTAGTGGTGGTTTTGCCGTGGGTGCCGGAAACAGCCACCAGCTGGGGGTATTGGTCCGTGAGCATTCCTAAAACAGCGGCGCGCTCTAAAGTGGGAACGCCCTTTTCCCGGGCGGCTGCCAGCTCGGGATTGTCGGGCTTACAGGCGGCGGTGTAAACCACGGCCTGGGCGTCGCCGATATTTTCTGGGCGGTGGCCCATATACACCGGGATGCCATAGCTTTTTATGCGGTCCAGGGTGTCGGACTCGTTTTGGTCCGAGCCAGTAATGGCGTAGCCCTTGTGCAGCAGAATTTCTGCCATAGGGCACATGCCCGAGCCGCCAATGCCTACAAAGTGAAGGCGGTGGACAGTATCTAAAAAATTCGGATTGCTTTGCATAGCGAACTCCCTTTCAAAAGACAGTAATATCTATATTATATTGCATAACAGGCGTAAATTAAAGGGCTTTCTGAAAAAACTTTGGAGAGAGGCCTGACACGGCGAAGTTCCCGTTGTCAGGTTTTGGGCGGTATCCCGTAAATATGCACAAATTATAATCGGTATTTTAATATCGATATACATTTTTGCCTCTTCCCTTTTCCGCTGAAATGTGCTATATTATATGTAGTAAGAGGATAAGGCCAGAAAAGAGGTGATAAAAAATGCCAGACCGGGGTGTTTCCAAACAGACCCTGCAAAGGCTGCCGGCATACCTGAATTTTCTCAAAGGGGCCTCCAAGACCCTGGGCAAGCATGTGTCCGCCACAAACATTGCCGAGGCTTTGGGCATCAACGACGTGGTGGTGCGCAAGGACCTGGCGGCGGTAAGCAGCCTGGGCAGGCCAAAGGTGGGCTATGTCCGCGCGGAGCTGATTGGCGAGCTGGAACGCTTTTTGGGCTATGACAATACCCAAGACGCCATTTTGGTGGGCGCGGGAAAGCTGGGCCAGGCGCTGCTCTCATACAGCGGCTTCCCCCAGTACGGGCTGAACATTCTGGCGGGTTTTGACGCGGACCCCAGGCTTGCGGACACAGAGGTGGCCGGGAAAAAGATTTTGCCAATGGAACGAATGCCCGGCCTCTGCCACAGGGTGGGGGTGCACATCGGTATTATCACGGTGCCGGGGGAGCACGCCCAGCA
>CAJUSM010000115.1 GCA_910588935.1 uncultured Oscillospiraceae bacterium | reverse complement strand
CGGAAACCGTATAGCCGTGATCCTGCAAATGGGTTGAAAGCAATTCGGTCAGGATAGGTTCATCATCTACAATCAAAATTCTGTATGCCATACGAACACCTCCGGCCTTTTTCATCATATGGGGAAAAAGTCAAATTTTCGTCAAGTATTACAGGGTTTTTTGTTTCCGCGACAAAATAATTGCCACACATGGCCATGAACTGAAGCGTCTTAATAGAGTGTATTATGCCTTTTCTATTCGAATGGCACAAGGATACAAGTTCTTGTATATTGGGTGTAATATTCAAATAGTAACAGAGGACAGTGCCCATATATCAATTCAGTCAGAATACTTTCCTTTACCTGCACCTTACAGGTGTTCATAAGCCCTGCCTACTTCACAGCGGGGCGCTGGCCTTCAGTTCCTTTGTTGCTCCAGCCCGCCTTGCCAACCCGGCATTATCCCCCCAAGCCGTTGGTGCGCTTGGAAATGCCAGCGCAATGATCTCTCTGGTCAGAAAGCCGACGAACAGCTGATATTCTTGAAGGTATTCTCTTCGCATACAGCCATACTTGCCGATGTTTTCGGTAGCCGTTTCCGATAATACGGCGCTTGTACCAACCCCGTCCCCGCCTATAGCGTAAGTTGAATTAGTGCTGTGGTATTCCATATATGATGCCTCCGTTTCATGTTAGCTTTGTCAGAGGCAACAGAGATGCTATGTCCTGCGTGTGATATTTTTCTTTATGAGAGGGTGACATTTTGCAGATTTTGGGTTTCCTGCCGGCTGGTCAGCCAGAGGCAGTATGATGCTCCCATATTAGTCCTTTCTTTCGTCCTCGTTGGTGTAGCATTCTCGAAAGCGGCCTGCAAAGGCAGGCGGCTCCCCTTGGGCATACAGGTGGGAGAGATCGCCAAAGCTGCTCATCCGGAAGTATGCCAGCCCTTCCCGGCGCTCTTCTGTAACCAATGCGGTGACAGAGCTGGGCAGGGCCACAAAGCCATGCCAAAGGAGCATGGGAGAAATGTTCAGCAAATGGCTGAGCAGCACTGCCTCTACCCCAAAATGACAGAAAAAGACAATGGTCTCGCTATTAGGCCGTACCGCCTGGTACATTGCCCCCTGCCGGCGGTAGCCGTGACGCTCCAAAAGCTGGTCCAGCTGGGCGGTAACCCAATCATACTGGGCTTTTACCGTGCCGTTGGCCATAGGCTCGGGCTCAAGCCAATGGTCATGCTGAAAAAACCTGGGCTCAGCGGTCCAGTCCCCAGGCAGCCAGTCCCAGCAAATGCTCTCCCCTTCCTGGTCCGGCCGATGAATAATACCTTGAAACTCCCGGAGCCAGGGGCATTCCTGGGCGGTGCGGCCCAATTTTTCCAGGGTGGGCTTCGCGGTGTCCTTGGCCCGGCCCAAAGGGGAGCAATAGTAGGCCTCGGCAGGGCTTTTGGCAAGGCGCTGAGAAAGACATTGGGCCTCCTGCCATCCTTTAGGGGTAAGGGAGTCAATGGAGTAATCAGGATCGCCGTGGCGTATGATCAAGATCTTCATGGAAATCCGCCTTTCTATATTATATATGGTATAGAGTCACGCTTATTTTACACGGTGGAACGGGAAAAAGCAAGGGCAATAAAAAAGGGGGGTGTCCAACCGAGGAGATAAAGGTAAGCGAGAGAAGAAAAAACGCGGCTCTCAGATGCCGTGAGAAAATGGGAAAAGTTTCGTAGACTTCG
>CAJUSM010000114.1 GCA_910588935.1 uncultured Oscillospiraceae bacterium | reverse complement strand
TGCAAATTGCGCATGTGCAAACTGCGCATGTGCAGCCGGCGGGATACCCGCCCTACCCTCAGCCCAACTATTATCAGCCTGCCGCCTACTACCCGGCCTATGCCCAGGGACAGGCGGCGCCCGGCTTTGCCATAACGCCTCCTAAGGATCCCCGCAAAACCGGCGGGGCCCGGGTGGTAAACTGGATGTGCCTGCTGGTGTTGATCCAAATTGTAATTAGCTTTTTGGTGGGCACCGTGCTGGTGGCCGCCACCCTAGCTTTGGGATTCAACATTCAAACCGACGAGCTGGGGATGGCGCTTTACACGGTGGCAATGTCTCCGGCAGGGCTTTTGCCACCATTCTTGTGCTATATGTTGGCTGGGAAGAAGGACTGGAACCAGTATTTTCGTTTTGAGAATAAAGGGGGGTTCACCAGCCTGCTGATGGTTCTGGCGGGTTTGGGGATAAGTTTGGCCGCGAATTTTCCCGCCAATGCCTTAATGCAGCTGCGAAAGAACCTGGGAGCCGCGGACCCCACCGAAAATTTGCTGAATATGCCCCAAAGCTTCCCCGCTTTCTGGGTAGAGCTGGTAGGCATTGCGGTTATGGTGCCTGTGGTAGAGGAGTTCGTGTTCCGCGGGGTTGTTTTTTCCTCGCTGGAGCGGTTTGGTACCGGATTTGCTGTTTTTGGTTCTGCGCTGATTTTTGGTATGGCACACCTAAACATCAGCTCAGTGGTTTTCGCCACTGTGGCGGGGCTGGTAATGGGCCTGGCCTATGCCAAGACCCGGAATCTGTGGGTAACAGTGTCTATACACGCTTTAAACAACGGGCTGGCAGTGGTGGACGAGTACGCGGAGCTGCTGGTGGGCCCAGCCCAGATGCTTCTGCTGCGGAATCTGTTGATGTTCATCCCCCTGGGGCTGGGCCTTGTGGCACTGGTGCTTCTGCTAATTTTACGTCTGACAAAGGGGAGCCGTGAAAGGCGCAAGGCTTTGGCGGCCCAGCAGGGAGCAAGCCAGCAAGGTGAATATGCGATGGGGCAGGAAACGCCGCCCTTGTGGCGCCAGGAGGAGTGGTGCCCAGCAAAGACGCAGGAAGAGGCCCCGCTATCTCCTTTGGGCGCTGGTGAGTCCTTAGGCTGCCTAGCCCATGCGCCGTCCTTTTGGTGTATGGTGGCCGCAGTGGGCATCATGTTGGTCAGCATGTTCCTGTAATCCATGGAATTAGAATTTTTGCCTCAAAAAAAATGGATGCTTCAAGCTCTGGCGTTGGCCCGGGAGGCAGGGACCCAGGGTGAGGTACCGGGGGGGGCCCTGGTGGGGCGGGGGGAAGAAATCCTTGGCCAGGGGCGCAACCGCCGGGAGGCCGCCCACAGCGCCCTGGCCCATGCAGAGGTGGAGGCCCTGCACCAGGCCTGCCAGAGGCTGGGAGACTGGCGGCTGACCGGGTGCCAGCTCTATGTAACGCTAGAGCCATGTCCCATGTGCCTGGGGGCTGCGGTAAACGCCCGGGTGGAGCGGATTATATATGGCGCGGACAGCGAGACCGCCTGGAACTGGGGCGGTCTTGTTGCTATGTCTGGAGGGTGCCCAAAGGTATACCGAGGCTTTATGGAAGCAGAGAGTAGGGCGCTGCTAAGGTCCTTCTTTGAGGCCCGCAGATAGAAGAACCCATTGACAGGCCCACTCTTTTGTGTTAAAATTTTTCCCTGTTGGGACTCCGAGGCTGCGGCCGCCTGAAAACGGCCGCCGGGTACCGGTCTTGACC
>CAJUSM010000113.1:833-1757 GCA_910588935.1 uncultured Oscillospiraceae bacterium | reverse complement strand
TGTCCACTACATGGGGCCGCACCAGGTTGCCCCCGTTAGCCACCGCCGCGCAGGCGCTGATCATCTGGATTGGCGTAATACTAAAGTTCTGTCCAAAGCATTCTGTGGCCAACTCAATCGGCAGCATGGTATCCGCTGGATGGTACAGGCTATCCGCTTCGCCGGGCAAATCAATACCGGTTTCGTCTGTAAACCCAAATGCCTCCCGGTATTTGCAAAACCTATCCACCCCCAGCAAGTCACCAATATGCATGAACCAAGGGTTGCAGGAGTTACATACGCCCTCCCGGAATGTTGTAGTGCCGTGGCCGGACCGCTGCCAGCAGTGGATCGGATCCTTAACTCCCTCCAGCTTCTCGCCGCCGGTACAGGTATACTGGCTGTTTTCAGTGATCTCTCCCTCTTCCAGCGCCATGGAGCCGGTGCACATTTTGAACACACTGCCCGGGTAGTAGGTATCGGACACCGCTTTGTTCCGCCATTGCAGGTTCAGGGCGTTAGACTCCGCTTTATCCTTCTCATCTCCGTCGGGCATGGCGGCAATCTCTGTCAGCAGCTTTTGGTCCTGGATGGTAAAGGGATCATTTGGGTCAAAGCTGGGGTTGGTAGCCAGGCCAATGATCCCTCCGGTGTTTACATCCATCATAATGGCTACCGCGCCGGCCGCCACATTGTTTCGCTCAATGCCTTGGGCCAGGTACTTTTCCAGAATGCTCTGTACCGTCTCATCTATCGTAAGCACCAGGTCATGTCCGTTTTCTGCCTCCACCACCTGCTCATACTCAAAGGGCATATCAGTGCCCCACCCATTTTTCGCGGCAATCAGTCGTCCGGCGCTGCCGCTAAGCTCGGCTTCATACTCGCTTTCCAGGCCTCCCAGGCCCTGGTTGTCAGAACCGGTAAAACCCAGCACATTAGAGGCCA
>CAJUSM010000113.1:0-815 GCA_910588935.1 uncultured Oscillospiraceae bacterium | reverse complement strand
CGTTTATAGTCATCAATAAGCCGGACGCCGTTGTCAATCTTATTCTTCCGCTTAAAGTCATTGATCTTATCCCGTATGTCTGTCTCGACTTTCCGCTTGATCACCGTATAATAGGAGCTCTTATCGCCGGTTTTCTCGTACAGTTCGGCCTCATCCAACTCCAGAATAGAGGCTAGCCCCGAGGCCACCGTATGCCGTAAGGCTTCATCCCCCGCCAAATAGGCGGGCTCCAGCACCACGGTCCACACACTGGCGCTCTGTGCCAGCACTTTTCCGGTAGCATCATAGATAGAGCCCCGCATGGCGGGCAAGGTGGTGTTCATTAAGCTTTGTTCCAATGCCTTGGCGCGCATTTCCTCCCCCCGGAGAATCTGCCAGTTAAACAGGCTGGCCGCTGCCGCCCCAAACCCCAGAATTATCAAAGCCGCTGTAATTCCCAGCGCTTTTCTTCTAATTTTTTCCGTAGTCCCCTTTGCCATCGGACAAACTCCTTTCCATCATGGGTAGTCCCCATTATGTATTGAACAAAATGAGGGCCAAAAACCCGCCTTGGCCCTCTCTATTTCCTCCATTCTATTTTATTCCTGGCTAGCCCCGCTTATTACCCGGCCAGCCAAGACCTTATCATCGCAAAAAATTGGTCAATGGGAGAACCGCCCTCTATGTCCTGTACTACAGTGCCTTTATCCTGAGATGCTACGTGTAGGTATGTAACCTGTGCGCCGGTCATTTTACTCATGCCCAACTGCTGCATGGCGTACTCTTCCACCTGCGCCTCGGTCATTTTTTGCGCCGCCTGCATGTTCAGCTGAATC
>CAJUSM010000112.1:377-1814 GCA_910588935.1 uncultured Oscillospiraceae bacterium | reverse complement strand
GTCCACCATAGGCTTCCAAAAGTCCGGACGGATAAAGTTCTGGTTGCCCACCTCGCCAGAATGCACCTTTACGGCCACCTTGCCGGGCAGACTGACGCCCAGAGCCTCGTAAAGCTTTAGAACCGTCTCGGGTGTAATGCTTTTGCTAAAGAACACTTTCGCTTTTGCCAATTTTACCACGCCTTTCGGGATTATTTTTCATCAGATTGTTCGGACGCCTTTATCATAGTGGGTATAGCCGGAAAAGTCAAGCCTTTCTTCCCATTCTCCCTTGCAATTTATGAAAAGCGGCTATATAATAAATATAGTAAAGAGAAAACGGGGCCTGCTTCCGCAGGGGATACGGTGTATTGCGGCCAGAAGTATCACTCCACCCACCACAGCCGCGTCTCTCTAAAGAGGTCCGGTACCGTCTACAGCGGCGCCCTGGGACAGGCTAAACGCGGCAGCCACAGTTCTTCCCTGTAAATCCTGCTAGGCTTGTTTGAACATAGAGAGAAATACAAATTTTTGACCAGGGGAGGTCCGTTGCATGGAAAATCCCGCAAGTCAACCTTAGCGGTGGACGAGGATTTCCCATGTGGAAAAGGGCCTCTTCTAGGCAAAAAGCCGGCGTTTTCAATGTTTCAGGCAAGCCCCAGCCGCCCGCTTGGAAACAGAACGCCGCGCTGGTAAGTAAGGTCGAATAAAAAAACGCGGTCCATGCGGCCGCGTTTCTGCTTCTATAATCAGCCGGCCAAGGGGTTACAGGTCCCGGCCACAGCATTTCTTGTATTTTTTGCCGCTGCCGCAGGGGCAGGGGTCATTCCGGCCAATCTTCGGGCCCTTTACCACCGTTTTCGAGCTTTTCTGCTCCCGGTATAGCTCCCGGCGGCGCTCTTCGGTCAGCAGGGGCTCCCATTGGGGCAGGTTATACAGCCACTCGGCTTTGGCCTCCACCATGTTTTTATACAGCAGCTCTTTGTCATAAGCCAGGCTCACTTCGCTTTCCAGCTCCACAGTCTCCAGGTCATTGGGATTTTTTAGGCTGTCGTTGATGCCGTCCAGAAAACCGGCCATGATTACAGGTTCTACGCCAAACTTTTTAGCGTAGCTCTTCACCGTACTCTTCCGAGGTTTGGAGGTCAAAATCTGCTTGTAAAACTCTGTCTCCTGTTTAAAATAGTCCTGCCAGAACTTCGCGCCCTGCTGCTTCTGCTGTTCCTCCGCATAGGCTCTCCACTGTTCAAGCAATGCCACGTTTACCACTCCTCCGTTAATATATGCTTATCTTACCATTTTTTAGAGAGACTGTCAACAGGGGGCTTTGGGGAGAGCTTGTCCCTTCCCCGGAGTTCTTGACGATATTTTGGAGTCTTATCCATCGAAATTTTCTGTAGACGGAAAATTGACCCCTTTGTCTGAAAAACCCCCAAACCTTTCCGCTACATCGTAATG
>CAJUSM010000112.1:0-367 GCA_910588935.1 uncultured Oscillospiraceae bacterium | reverse complement strand
ATCTTTCTATTCCCCCCCATGTTGTAGAGCTCATCCGCCATATCGAATCCGCTGGGCACCAGGTCTGGTGCGTGGGCGGCTGCGTCCGGGACGCCCTGCTGGGCCGCTTCCCCGCGGACTGGGACTTGGCCACCACCGCCCTGCCTGGACAAGTGAAGGAACTCTTCTCTGAAAAAAACACGGTGGATAAGGGCTTAGCCCATGGTACTGTAGGGATCCCTGTCCTAGGCGGCGTAGTTGAGATCACCACTCTGCGAGTGGAGAGCCAGTACATGGACCGCCGCCGGCCCCAGCTTGTGGCCTTTACCCAATGCCTGGAACAAGACCTGGCCCGGCGGGACTTTACCGTCAATGCCCTGGCCTACCA
>CAJUSM010000111.1 GCA_910588935.1 uncultured Oscillospiraceae bacterium | reverse complement strand
CCCCGCAGGGCCGAGGTCTGGGTCTTGGCCCCAGCCGCCCGGGCGCCCCGCATGGTCATGCAGAGATGCTCTGCCTCAATAAACACCGCCACGCCCCTGGGCTCCAGGTTCTCATACAGGAAGTCTGCAATCTGCCCTGTCAGGCGCTCTTGAACCTGGGGCCTGCGGGCAAAGCAGTCCACAATCCTAGCGAACTTGGAAAGGCCAATGATCCTGCCATTCTTAGGGATATAGGCAATATGTGCCCTACCGATAAAGGGCAGCAGGTGGTGCTCGCATACTGAGTACAGGGGGATGTCCCGGACTATCACCAGCTCGCCGTGCTTGCTCTCCTCATGAAAAATTTTCAGGTGCTCTCTGGGATCGCTGTAAAGACCAGAGAATATCTCTTTATACATCCTAGCTACCCTTTCCGGGGTCTCCGCCAGCCCCTCCCGGTTGGGGTCCTCTCCCACAGCCTCCAGGATGTCCCGGACTGCCCGCTTGATTTTTTCCTGATCCAACGCTTTTCACCTCGGTCCATATTTTTTTCCGGCCTATCCGCGTCTGCCGCGCACAGGGCGCACACCTGGGCCGCCCCGGCCTCATACAGAGCTCGAGCGCAGTCTGCCAGGGTATTCCCAGTAGTCACAATGTCGTCCACCAGCAGCACAGCCTTGCCCGCCAGGGGTGGCGCGCCCTTTCTCACGCCATAGGCCCCGCGCACATTTCCTGCCCTTTCTTCCGCGTTCAGCTCATGCTGGACCTTGGTTTTCCGCCGCTTTTTTAAGGCCGTAACCACCGGCAAATTCAAGGCCATCCCTACGGTCCTGGCCAAAAGCTGGCTCTGGTTATAGCCCCGAATCCAGCGGGCCCTTCTGGCCATGGGCACATAGGTCACTAGGTCAAAAGAGCCGGGCAGAGTTCTCGCCGCTCCAGCCATAAACCACCCTATGGGTTTGGCGTAGGCGCTGATGCCTTGAAACTTATACTCTAAAACCGTCTTTCTATAGCCGCTCTTGTAATAATACGGCGAAGCCACTGGCAGCTTTCTGCCGCCGCTTATGTTCAGAATCCGGGTGACAGGCTTTTTCCCCACGCCCTGGCACAGGGGGCAGAACAGCTCGCCCGCGCCCACTGCCTTTCCGCACAACAGGCAGCCCAGGGGAGCCGCCCAACTTAGTACACGCTCCAGCAAAGTCACGGGCATCCGCTCGGGCAGTTTCATCGGACTCCTTCGCAAAAACGCCGGAAAGCCTGGCGGCCTGCCTCATCATCCTTAAAGACCCCGGCATTGCCCAAAATTTTACCAAAGATCTCGCCAATGCTCTCCCGTATAGCCTGGCTGATCTCCTCAGCCGGGATATTGCGGGCCCTCAGTTCTTGGTACCAGGGCTGGTGCTTCTTCATTTCCGGGCGGGCCATAATCGTCTCCGCCTGGGCCGGGTCAGCCAGGGCCTGGCCTAAAAGGGCGGTTTCTGTTAGCAGCCGGGGGGGCAGGATCGCCAGTCCCATCACTTCAATAAGGCCGATATTTTCCTTCTTAATATGATGGTATTCTGCGTGGGGATGGAACAGGCCCAGGGGATGCTCTTCTGTGGTACGGTTGTTGCGCAGCACCAGATCCAGCTCATAGTCCTCTCCCCGGCGGCGGGCAATGGGGGTAATGGTATTGTGGGGCGTGTCCCCAGAAAAAGCCAGCACCCCCGCCGCTTTATCAGAATAACCCCGCCAGGCAGCGAGGACCTTTTCCGCAAGCTCTACTAATAGGGCTTTATTTCCGCTTCGCAGGCGGAGTACAGACATGGGCCAGTTTACCATGCCCGCCTGGACCTCTGGGCAGCTGGAAAAGCGGACCTCTTCCC
>CAJUSM010000110.1:937-1858 GCA_910588935.1 uncultured Oscillospiraceae bacterium | reverse complement strand
CTCCAAACCCCGCAACCTTTGAAAAGGACGAGGGGCGCCATGTGGCAAAGAGTGGATGCTTTGCATCAGCTCTCGTCCCGAGCCGACCGAAGCGGCAGCGGAGACGACAAAACTTTTCATGGCTCTCGCCGGGAGCTTGTTTTTATCTCCTCGTTTTGGGCACTCCCCGTGTCCACCTCCCTATTGAAATACTTCGAAAAACATGGTATGATAGAACATAATTGTATTTTGTTTAGAAAGGTCGTGTCGCTTATGCCAACCGTCCAAGGCCACGAGGCACTGGTAGTACTGGATTTCGGCGGACAGTATGCCCAGCTCATCGCCCGCCGGGTCCGTGACCTGAAAGTTTACTGCGAGATCAAGCCCTTTAATACCCCGCCCCAGCAGCTGGCCCGGTACAAGGGCATTATCTTTACCGGCGGCCCAGGCAGCGTCTATGCCCCCCACGCTCCCCTTTGCAGCCCCCAGGTGTTCCAGCTGGGGGTGCCTGTGCTTGGCATCTGTTACGGGACCCAGGTGATGGCCCATGTGCTGGGCGGCAAGGTGGAGCCCACCGGCGCGCCAGAGTTTGGTAAAACCGACACAACGTTTGACGCCTCCTCTCCCCTCTTTACCAATGTGTCAAAAAGCGTCACCTGGATGAGCCACAACGATGCCGTGGCCGGGCTGCCCCAGGGGTTTAGCGCCTGCGCCCACAGCGCTGGGTGCCCGGTAGCGGCCATGGAAAACCGGGAGCAGCGGCTGTATGGGGTGCAGTTCCACCCAGAGGTGGCCCACACAGAGCAGGGAAACCAGATTCTCAAGAACTTTCTATATAATGTATGTCAATGCCAGGGCGACTGGGAAATGGGTTCCTTCGCCCAAGAGGCCATTGCGGCTCTTAAAGAGCATATTGGCGGCCGGCGGGTGCTGTGTGGCCTT
>CAJUSM010000110.1:0-927 GCA_910588935.1 uncultured Oscillospiraceae bacterium | reverse complement strand
CCTCTGTGGCAGCCATGATGGTGCACCGGGCCATTGGCAAGAATTTAACCTGTATCTTTGTGGACCACGGCCTTTTGCGCAAGGGCGAGGGCGACCTGGTGGAGCAGGTCTTTCAAAAAGAATTCGACATGAACATTATCCGGGTCAATGCGGGAGAGCGCTTTTTGGGCAAACTAGCCGGGGTAACCGAGCCGGAACGCAAGCGGAAGATCATTGGCGAGGAATTTATTCGAGTGTTTGAGGCCGAGGCAGCTAAACTGGGCCAGATGGAGCTGTTGTGCCAGGGCACTATTTACCCCGACGTGGTAGAGAGCGGAACAGGACAGGCGGCTGTGATCAAGTCTCATCATAATGTAGGCGGTCTGCCGGAAGATATTGGCTTTGAGGGCTTGGTAGAGCCCCTGCGGGACCTGTTCAAGGACGAGGTGCGGCGTGTGGGCCTGGAGCTGGGCATCCCAGAAGCGCTGGTATGGCGCCAGCCTTTCCCTGGGCCAGGGCTGGCGGTGCGGATCATTGGCGAAGTGACTCCAGAACGGGTGCGGCTGCTGCAAGAGGCTGATGCCATCTTCCGGGAGGAAGTGGCAAATAGCGGCCTGGAGCGGGAGATTGGCCAGTACTTTGCAGTGCTCACCGGCACGAAGAGTGTGGGCGTAATGGGCGACGGTCGCAGCTATGGGGAGACCATTGCGCTGCGGGCAGTGAACACCACTGACTTTATGACAGCAGACTGGGTACATCTGCCCTATGAGCTTTTGGGTAAGGCATCCAATCGGATTGTAAACGAGGTGCCAGGGATTACGCGGGTGGTTTATGATGTGACCAGTAAGCCGCCGGCGACGATTGAGTGGGAATAATTTCAGAAGCCCGGAAAATCCTGATTTTACTGGGTTTTTGAGGGGTTAAGGCCCTTCGTGGCAACGATTTGGC
>CAJUSM010000109.1 GCA_910588935.1 uncultured Oscillospiraceae bacterium | reverse complement strand
GCAGCCTAACGAAATTTTTCCACTCCCCCTCATAAAATCCTCGTTTTGGACACTCTCCCCATGTTTTGGGCAGCGCCCGGCGGTTTCAAAATCAGCCGAAAGGCGCTAGGGCGGGGCTGTGGCGAGGCGGCTGAGGCCCCCGCCCTCCGCCGCCTTTGAAAACAGCGGGATTTTACCTGGTGAAGTCTGCCGGCATTTTCTTCAAAAGTGATCAAAATTCCAGCGAAAGGGGCTGAGGATTATGAAAGTGAAAGCATACGGAAAAATTAACCTGACACTGGATATATTAGGCAAACGCGAGGACGGCTACCACCTGTTGGATACAGTGATGCAAACCGTCTCTATTTGGGACGAGCTGGAAATACAGCACAGCCACCAGCCCGGGGTGCACCTGCAGTGCAGCCGGGAAAGCCTGCCAACAGACACCAGAAACACGGCTTTTCGGGCCGCCAAGTTTTTTTTAGAGGACAGGGGCCTGGAGAACCAGGGGGTTTATATCTTCATCCGCAAATACATCCCCAGCAGGTCTGGCATGGGGGGCGGCAGCGCAGACGCGGCGGCGGTGCTTCGGGGCCTGAACGAGATGTTTTCTGCCGGCCTTAGCGCCCAGCAGATGATGGCCATTGGGGCCAGGGTAGGGGCCGATGTGCCCTTTTGCGTGGCGGGCGGGGCGGCCAGGTGCACAGGCATTGGGGCCGATGTAGGCCCGGCCCCGGTTATGCCAGACTGCTGGCTGGTGGTGTGCAAGCCCCCCACCGGCATGAGCACCCCCCGGGCTTACTCGCTGCTGGACAAGTACCCCCTTTCCAGCACCCAAGCCACCCCCCGTATGCTGGAGGCCTTGGCCACAGGGAACCTGCGCCGGGTAAGCCGGTGTGTTGCCAACCGGTTTGACGAAACCATCCGCCTGGCCCCGGTGCGGGTTCTAAAGCGGACCATGATAGAATCGGGAGCCCTGGGGGCCATGATGACCGGCAGCGGCTCTGGGGTTTACGGCATTTTTGAAACCGAGCAGCAGGCAAAAAACGCCGTGCGCCGGCTGGACGGCCAGGGAAGAACCTTTTTGGTGCGGCCCTTTCGAGAAAAGCTAGCCTAGGGCCCGCCAGCAGACATCCCGCCAGTGTAAACGCAGGCTACAGATTTTCCGGAATATCCAGCAGGGACATGGCGTTTACCTCCTGAATATCGTAAGAGCCCTGCCGCCGGAAGGGTTCCTCCGCGCTGGCGTTTTGCTCCCGGGCCAGCCAGCCGGTGATAAATTTTTGTACGCCGGCCTTGGCCTTTTGCCGGGCGGGGTTGGCAAGCAGCCAGCCCCGCATGTGCCGCAGCTGCTGGGGAATGTTTACAGCGGGGTATAGGGCTGCCCACTCTTGGCACTGCTGGGGAAAAACAGCGTATTCGCCGCCTCCCTTTAGGGGCAAAGTAATTGCCGGCGCCGTATGAATCCCTTTTCTTTCTTCTTCTTCTTTTTCTTTTTCTTCTTCCTCTTCTTGGCTTTTTTCGCTTTTTAAAAAACCCATCGCTTTTTCAGAAAGCGGTGGGTTTTTTGGCCTGCCCCCCTTTTTTCCGTTCTCAACGTTTAGCAAACACCGTTCCTCATAATGCTGTTTTGCCCGGTCAATTTCTGCCGCGATGAAATCGAAAGCAATGGACTCCCGTCCCGCAAGCTCAGGCGACGAGCCGGTAGCGCTGTATAGCAGCAGCGCCCGGAATAGCCGCCCTACCTCTTGATCTGAAAGCCTGGCAAGCTTTTTGTGGTAATCATGATAACAGCAAAAATACTCCATGGGCATGGCACCACCTCCTGTAGGGTTTTGGGGGGAGATTGGGGCGGCGAAAAAAGTCCTCTCATAATACCCTCTAAAAAGAAAAAAGATTGCCCCCAAAAGAGCAACTTTAAAGGAAAAAAAGAAAAATTTTTTTAAAATCCCCTCCCAGCCGATGCCGGCAGGCGACACACGCGGTCAAGGGGCGTTAGGCCCCTTGCGGGTCCAGGGCAGCGCCCTGGCCGCC
>CAJUSM010000108.1 GCA_910588935.1 uncultured Oscillospiraceae bacterium | reverse complement strand
CAAATCCACGTCCACCCGCTGGCCAAAGGTATAGGTGACCACAGCCAGCCGGGGGGCGCCATACTTCTCCGCGGCCCGTTGTGGGGCGGCCAGCCACAGCCGCAGCTGGCTTCCGCTATACTGGACCTTCTCCACGGAATAAGAGAAGCTCTCGTCTTGCAGATCCTTCACGGTATCCAGGCCCGGCTTACAGAAGTCTCCCTCTGCCCAGACCCGGGTGTGCTCCAGGTCCCGGTTATAGGCTTCCAGGTTATCAAACACCGTCTTGGCCCCGTACACCTCATACACCAGCCGGCCCAGCCAAACATTGTCAAAAGTCCGGCCCTCATGCTCCGCCAAACCTAGGCTGCCATCCTCCAGAATCTCTACTTTATAGCTGCCAATCTCAAAGCTCCGCTGGTCTGTGGGCTCCTGGCAGGGGGCGGGTTCCTGGGGCCTTAGCAGGGCCAAACGCTCCTTGGCCTTCTGCTGCCAGGGGGCGGGCAGGGCGGCCACGGCGTTTTCCACATATTCCCTCTGCTCGTCCCATGAATCCTCCATCTTCTGGTAGCTGCACAGCCCGGCCACAAAGGTGGGCTCGTGCTGGAGGGTAAACTCCCGCAGCTCTTTCCCGGCGGGCATCACGTCCTCTGGGGTGATATGGTCCCGCTTCCGGGCCGCATAAAAGTCCGCCTTTTCCCAGTTGCGCCAGTCCGAGAGCCAGCGTTTTACATCACGGCCCCAGCTATGCTCGCATACCATCAGCAGCCCCCGGCAAAACTCCCGCCAGGCGGGGGAGTCTACGACGGCGGGGTCCTGCTGCTCCCACTGGTCCCGCAGGCGCAGCAGCTCATAGTAGGCGGCGGTCTTGTAGGGGTCGGTGGAAACCCCGTGTATCCAGGTGTCTCCCAGCTCTTCGGTAACCACAGGCAGCTCTTCCTTGTGTGCCAAAACGATTTCCGCGAACTCATCCATGGTACCGGAGACAATCTCGGCCCCAGGGTACTTTTTGTGCAGGCGTTCCATCTCAGCAGCCACGCTTTCAGGAGAGGGCGGCCCGCTGTTGTCTGGCGTGTGGGCAAACTCCATAGCATACTCCCCAAAAGAGCTGGAGGCCCCGTACAGGGCGGCGTAATCCAGCACCACCTCGTCCTCGCCATAGCGCAGGCGGCACAGGGGCGGCAGCTTCACCATCTTGGAAGAGCCATTAATGCCAATGTGCAGGTACTTAATCCCCGCTTTTACCAGATGGGGCACCATGGCATGGGTGTGGCTGGGAACATCGGTCATTTTGGCGGCAATGGTATGCCGGCCAAAGCGCTGGTCCAGGCGCTGGGAGATGCTTAGGCCGTAGTCGAACAGCTTGCCGTCCATCAGCTCGGTGTGGGTGGTCACGGGCAGGCCGTGCCAGGCAATGACCCCATCCTCAATGGCTTTCACCAGCAGGTCCGGGTCTTGGCCCCGCTCCAGGTACAGCTCAATAAGAAAAGAGCCCACGGTCCAGACAAAATTTTTCTGGCCGTCCTGGTTACAGGCCCGGGCCGTGGCTATGGCCCCGGGGATGAAGGTTTCCAGATAGCGCTGGAGGACATTGGCGGCGGAATCGGTAAAGCCAATGTCCAGGTGGGTCTTGTGGATGACGAAAACTTTTTTGATGTCCATGGCGGTAACTCTCCTGGAAATAATAATACAGCCCAGCCGACCCGCAGCGTAAAAAGTTTTAGAACAGGGGCTTGGGCTTTTCCCAGATTATAGCCTGTGGGGCGGGGGTTGTCAAGAAGAAAAGAAGGGAATTTCCGGCAGGCGGCTTTTTGGAAAAATATTGCAAAATTATGAACAATATGTTAAGATGAAAATGGTATCTTCATTTGGAATCGATTTCTCCTTTTTAAAAGGAAGTTCCGCGTGAAGAAGGCTAAATTTTTTATTAGGGGGACCATTTATAAAGAAACGAGTTCTATCCATTTTGCTGGCCCTGGCGTTAGTTTTCACCCTGGCGCCCATGGGGCTGGCGGCCCACGCCGAGACCTACGAGGGGCTGCTGGGCCGGAACGTCCACTACAGCATTAACGCCACCAACGGCGTGATGACTGTCAGCGGCAGCGGGCCTATGGAGGACTACAACCAGTGCCCTGTAAGCAGCTACAGC
>CAJUSM010000107.1:396-2128 GCA_910588935.1 uncultured Oscillospiraceae bacterium | reverse complement strand
GGTCCAAGGACTCGTTCTCTACTGTCACAATGTAGGGCCTTTGGGTTTTTACCTCTATTTTCATGTTGAACTCCTTCTGTATTCATGCCTTTTAGCGTGAGATTGCGGCGAAGAGTGTTTCAGCTTTAGCCCGGGGATTTCCCCTCTTTAGCCTCTCGCTTATCCGAACTGCTGTTTTACCTCTGCTGCTTTGCGCAGTAACCGTTGCAGTTGTTTTTCGTCGCCATCTGCTACCGCATCCCGAATCCTTGTTAAATTATCCCTTAGTAGATCCAGTTCCTCCACTAGTGCCTCCTGATTGTCTAAAAACAGCCGGCTCCATAGAACATCGTTGATATTCGCCACCCGGGAAACATCCCGATAGCTGCCTGCGGAAAACCCTTTATGCCCTGGACATTGGGGGCTCATTACATAACCACAGGCCAGGGCATGGGGTACCTGGGAGGTAAATGCGATCATTTGGTCATGCCGCTGGGCAGTGGTATGCTCTATATGGCCAAAGCCCATAGCAGCCGCCAGAGTTTCCACTCGCTCTACAGCCCAATCCGGTGCGCCTGTCTCCACCAATATATAGGAGGCTCCCACAAAAATACTGGGATCACTGAACGCAAACCCACTTCGCTCTTTTCCTGCCATGGGATGTCCTGCCACAAAAGTGTACCGGATTCCTCTGGCCAGCCGTGCTATGCCCTGACAGACCACCGTCTTTACTCCACAGGTATCTGTAAGCACACAGCCCTCCTTCAGCAAAGGGCCGTATACCTCTGCAAACTCCAAAACGGCCCGCGGGTATACGCACAGGTATACCACATCCGCAGTTTTCAAGTCCTCCATTCCTGCCTTGCCGTCGATGGCGCCACAGGAGCAGGCATCCAGCAATGCCTCCTCATGGGTATCCATGCCCAGTACGCAATGCCCCGTGTTCTGCTTCAATGACTTAGCAATAGATCCGCCAATTAGCCCCAGCCCTACAACGACAACTTTCATAGGGCATGTACCGCATTCCATACCCGGCCTACCTTTTTAGCCAGGCTGTCAAACTGAGCTGGAGTAATAGACTGTGCTCCATCGCAAAGGGCGTGGCTAGGGTCATTGTGGACCTCGATAATTAATCCATCGGCCCCAATGGCGGCAGCTGAAATGGCCAAAGGCTCGATCAACCAGTTAACGCCGCTGGCATGGCTGGGGTCCACTACAACAGGCAGATGAGAAAGACGCTTAATTACCGGAACGGCGGAAATATCCAGGGTATTCCGGGTCATAGTCTCATAGGTACGAATGCCCCGTTCGCAAAGAATAACCTGTTCGTTTCCCCCAGCCATGATATATTCTGCACTCATTAATAGTTCCTCAATAGTATTAGCAAGGCCCCGCTTTAGCAGGATGGGCTTATCTATTCGTCCTAACTGCTTGAGCAGTTCAAAATTTTGCATGTTCCTGGCCCCTACTTGAATAATATCCACATCGTCAAACAGGGACAGATGCTCAATACTCATAATCTCGGTGACAATGGGCAGCCCCGTCTTTTTCTTTGCTTCCGAAAGCAGCTCCAGGCCCTCGGCCTTCATACCTTGAAAGGCATAGGGCGAAGTGCGGGGCTTGAAAGCACCTCCCCGCAGGAAAGCAGCTCCAGAGGCCTTGACGCTTTCCGCTATGCCGCAGATCTGCGCTTCGCTCTCCACCGAGCAAGGCCCAGCGATCAGTGTCAGGCCTCCCCCGCCAATCTGCTGTC
>CAJUSM010000107.1:0-386 GCA_910588935.1 uncultured Oscillospiraceae bacterium | reverse complement strand
CCGCAGTATCCTCTGGATGAAATTTTCTATTGGCCTTTTTATAGGGCTCCTGTACCCGGCGTACGGCCTCCACCACATCTTGGGCGGCAATGTATTCATCATCTATCACGGTAGTATCTCCAATAAGCCCTAGTACCGTGCTGTGCGCGCCTACCCAGGTATTAACGGTCACATCGTAACGTCTGGTCAGCTTTTTCATAAAGTCATCCACTTTTTCTTGAAGTTGGTTGGGCTTGAGTACAATAATCATATTCATTCTCCTAACAAAAATTTTTGCAAGATCGGAAACGGTGTTGTTCAACGTTTTGACAACTCTGAACACAAAAAAGCGGAGCGCCACGGCTCCGCAAATATAAATCTCTATCTTCTTGTCTACTACAGACAGG
>CAJUSM010000106.1 GCA_910588935.1 uncultured Oscillospiraceae bacterium | reverse complement strand
AAAAGCCAGATGCTGCTGTTGAATCATAAAGGTATTTAAAATCACTTATACTAGGTATAATGTCAATGCTGATGTACAACCGAAACGACATCCCTTCTGAAGTAATTTGTAGTCTTTTGGAGGAGGCGAAAGTAGACTACCTTGTGATTAACATTGCCAATGATATCTCCCTTGCCTACATGCAACAGCTGGGATGGCAGATCGTAGCTACTACTTCCGCTTATCATATTCTGCAGTACTCGGATAGCGGAAGTAGTTATCTACAGGCGGATAGATAACGATCCTTTACCTGGCAGACTTTCATATTTAGATTTCGCGCTCCTCCCTAATCAGCACCTGCTTCCCCTCAAAGGCAAAGCCATAGTGGCGAATCCGTTCCTTCTCAAATCCCCGGTCTATCAATGATGCATCGTAGTTTTTATCCCGAATCTGGGCTAATTCAGCCGCTGCCGTCTCCTCCAGGCTGGCCTCCTTCAAGGGCTTGCGCACCTTGAACTCAATCATCATAGGATCCAGTTCTGTTCCCTCCCGGGGCACAAGTTGGATATCATACCGGCCAAACCGGCTCTCCGGGTTGGAGGTAATCTCATAGCGGTCTGCCAGCTCCACCATAAGCCCCAGGACAAAGCCATGGTAAAAACGTTCCGGGGCATCGTTTTTGGCAACACTTGTTGCAATATCAAAGCTGCTGAAGGTGGCCAATGCGATCTCATTCATAAATTCATTCATGGCCTCCACATCATCTAAGAGCAGCGCCTTGATGAAATTATTGTAGGGGATATCCTCCTGGGAAAACCAGCCATGGATCATATTCCGGAACATGATATGGACTTCCTGATTGGTCAATTCCAGACAATAGCTGGAAATACCGGTTTCCTCCGAGAAATGCCATTCCACTGCTTTCAGGTATCCGCTGGCCAAAAGCAGGCTCCAGACGGCTCCCTTTTTCTTCAGCAGCTGGTCAAAGATGATCTCCTCATCAATCTCTGTCTCAAGACGCCTCCCCTTCATCAGATCCTCCACAATCATTTTCGTCTCCGCATTTCCCTGGCGGATCAGAAGGCCTACTAGGCTGTTGGAGCTTGAGTTAGCCCAATAGGGCCTATATTTCTTCTCCTCCAGAAAATTGATAATGGACCATGGGTTATACACATCCTTCAGGCTCCCGAAGGTAAAGCCGTCATACCATTTCTTCACTCCGTCTTTTTTCTCTGACATTCCAAAGGAATCCAGTTCGTCAAAAACCTCCTCCTCTGTAAAACCGAATTGTGTCCTGTATTTTTCCGAGGTGGTTGTAACCACTGTCAGATTATTGAGATCTGAGAAAATAGATTCCTTGGATACCCGGGTGATCCCCGTCATGATGGCACGTTCCATATAGGGGTTGGTTTTAAATGTAGAATTGAACAGTTTGCGTATAAATTCTACCAGTTCCTTCCAATACCCATGTACATAAGCCTCCTGCAGAGGCGTGTCATACTCATCCAGAAAAATCAAAACCTTCTGCCCATAATAGCGGTTTAGATAATTGGAAAGGCTATTGAGGGTATCTGCAGCAAAATACTCTTCCATGTCATCAGATACCCTTTCATACATTTCCTTTTCTTTCTCATTTAGTTTTCCACTTGCCAGCAGAAAATCGCACTGGTTGTATAACCTGGTAATAATGTGGCAAATGCTCTTCCGGGCATTTATAAAAGTTGTCTCCTTCACATTGGCAAAGGACAGGAAGATCACTGGGTAGCTCCCCTGGAGTTTTCGATACTTTTCATCCTCCCAGATGGAGAGCCCCTTAAACAGCTCTCCCCTGCCCTCATATTCCCTGGAAAAAAACAGTTGAGCATATCCAGGTTCAGCGTCTTGCCAAAACGCCGAGGACGGGTGACCAGTGTAACTGCATCTCCATTTTCCCACCACTCCTGAACCAAATGGGTTTTATCAATAAAAAAGAAATCATTCTTCCGTATAAATTCAAAGCTCTGTGCCCCGATTGAAATTGTCTTTCCCATGCTGCCTCCTCTTGATTTTGCTATATCCGGCATTTTTCCCATTTTCTGTAGTTATCGTAACATAATTTTCCATCGCCTGCCCAATCAGCACCTGCTTCCCCTCAAAGGCAAAGCCATAGTGGCGAATCTGTTCCTTCTCAAACCCACGGGCTGCCAATGCTGCATCGTAGTTTTTATCCCGAATCTGGGCTAATGCGGCCGCTGCCGTCTCCTCCAGGCTGGCCTCCTTCAAGGGCTTGCGCACCTTGAACTCAATAAGCATAGGATCCAGCCCTGTTCCCTCCCGGGGCACAAGCTGGATATCATACCGGCCAAACCCGTTCTCTCGGTTGGAGGTAATCTCATAACGGTCTGCCAGCTCCACCATAAGCCCCAGAACAAAGCCATGGTAAAAACGTTCCGGGGCATCGTTTTTGGCAACACTTGCTGCAATGTCAAAGCGGCTGAAGGTTGCCAATGCGATCTCATTCATAAATTCATTCATGGCCTCCACATCATCTAAAAGCAGCGCCTTAATGAAATTATTGTAGGGTATATCCTCGTCGGAGAACCAGCTTTGAATCATTGTTCGGAACA
>CAJUSM010000105.1 GCA_910588935.1 uncultured Oscillospiraceae bacterium | reverse complement strand
CAGTAGGAATCCCGGTAGTAACTAGCATGAACGGAATAGATCTGGTCTCTAGCGATTGGGCGGAACAGTATGGTATGATTGGAGCCTATGGGGCCAGGCATGCCAATTTCATTATCAACCACAGCGACTGCATTTTGTCTTTGGGGAGCCGCCTGGATTGCCGCCAGACCGGAGGGAACCGTAGCCTGTTTGCCCCCAATGCAAAGCTTTTGCGGGTAGAGCTCGATCCAGCTGAGCTGGAGTATTCTGTCCACAGCGGTCAACGTTCTTACCGAATTCCTTTGGAATCGCTATTGCCGGCTCTGTTTCAGATGGCCCGGGGAGAAAGTTGGGAATTTTCTCACTGGACAAACCGTTGTCATACTCTCCGCCAGGCGCTGGCCTCTGTAGATGTAAAGGAGCCGGGAGCGCAGGTATTGGAAAAACTCTCGGCGCTTTTTCCAGAAGGCGCGGTCATTACCGTAGATGTGGGCCAAAACCAAGTGTGGGCTGCCCAAAGCTTGCAAATAAAAAACGGCCAACGAGTCCTGTTTTCTGGCGGCATGGGAGCTATGGGCTACAGCCTTCCGGCCGCAATAGGCGCGGCCTTGGCCAGTAAAGGGCCGGTTTTTTGCATTTGTGGAGACGGCGGTTTCCAAATGAATATACAGGAACTGCAGTTTATCGTACGGGAAAGGCTGCCTGTTAAAATCATCCTGCTGAACAATCGCACTCTTGGCATGATTCATCACTTTCAAGAGATGTACTTTTCCTCTAATTATGTTCAAACAGAGAAGGAAAAAGGTTATTCTGTTCCTGATTTTACTTCTATTGTTCAAGCTTATGGTATTAGGGTAGTTTCGCCGGATGCAAGGGAGCTGCCATCTATCTTTTCAGACAGTGAGCCAGCTTTTCTGGAAGTACCCCTCCCTCCCAATACCCATGTGGTGCCCAAATTGGGAATGAACCGACCCATTCATCTGCAAGAGCCTCCTCTCTCTGAGGAGCTGCTAAGAAAACTGGAAAAGATATGCGGTTGGGAGGAAGAGACGCCGTGAAGGTTGTGATTACCGGAGCAGCGGGATTTATTGGTAAGGCCCTTGCCCACCGAGTACAGGCTGCGGGGTGGGAAACCATTTTAGTGACAAGACCTGGGCACAATGGCCCCTGGGGCAAAGCAGAGGTCCTGCCCGCAGCGCTGGCGGACTATAAAACCTTGGGTAAGCGAACCGGTGGCTGTGATTGCTTTGTCCATCTGGCATGGGCAGGTACCCGGGGAAAACTGCGTGCAGATCCAGACCTCCAGGCAAAAAATAAGTTGTATTCCACCCAGGGAGTGGAGTCGATGCTTCAGGCAGGGTGCAGACGGATTGTTATTGCGGGTTCCCAGGCAGAGTACGGACCTCAGCAAGGACAGATTACAGAAAAAACAGTGTGTAGGCCAAATACAGCCTACGGCAACGCCAAGTTTCAGTTTTTCCAGGAGGCCTCCGAACTGTGCGCTCGATACGGTGCGGCCTGCAGAGAACTTCGTGTGTTCAGCCTATTTGGCCCTGGGGATGCTGAGGATACTTTAATTACTTCTACCCTGCGCAATATGAGAGAAAATGCCCCTTGCCAGTTTACCCAGGGAAACCAGCGTTGGGACTATCTCTATATTTCCGACGCAGCAGAGGCACTTTTTCGCAGTTGTATAGAGGGCTGCTCGGATGGTTGCTACAACATTGCCAGTGGGATTTCCCGTCCTTTGCGAGAATACATTGAAAAAATGGCAGATATTACCGGGACAAAGAGCCCACTGCTATTCGGTGCACTTTCTTCGGCTTCGCCGCTGCCCAATCTTTGGACAGATATTTCTAAGGCACGGCAAGAGTTGGGTTGGGAGCCGAAGGTACCATTTGAGACAGGAATTCAAGCCATATTGAAGGCATGGGGTCCCCAAAAACCTAGCGACTCATGCCATTAGTCTCCACTCTCCTTTCCCCTATCCGCTGCCTGCTAAGGAGGATTCCCTCTCTAGAGATCAGAAGGCTAAGCTTATATTTGTCAGGGTTCCAGACAACTGACATGGGCTTATAGGGCGCATGCCCACAAGATGTATCAGCTTTATAGAATCTGCCTTTATGATAGATTCAGCCTTAAAAATAGGACTAAACCAGCGCCTCTCGTTGGATTTAGTCCTATTTTTATATTGCCATCTATTATTATCAAATGACTGAGGATTTTCTATACTTCACAAATCCAGATTAGAATATAGCTCCTGTTGTCCTCTCATTTGAAACGACTCTTATCGAGCGGTATCGCCGGCGTAAAAGCAGTGTGGAGGAAGCTCTTATCGAAATGTACCTGGCTGGTGTCTCGGTGCGCAGAGCAGAGGATATCACCGAGGCGCTGTGGGGAAGCAAAGTGTCCCCCCCCAGCGACCATCAGCGAGGTGAACAAAAAAAGCGTATGTCCACATTGAAGATTGGCGCAACCGGCCTTTACAAGGCGGTCGCTATCCGTGTCTATGTGGACGGGATCTATCTGCGGCGAAACTGGGGCGGAGAGTATGAGAATGTAGCCGTTCTGGTGGCGATTGCGGTAAATGAGGACGGATACCGTGAAGTTCTTGGCGCCGCTGAGGGTATGAAAGAGGACAAGGCCAGTTGGGTCAGCTTCTTCCAATGGCTGCGAGGCCGCGGCCTGGACGGTGTAAAGCTGGTGGTTGGGGACAAGTGTC
>CAJUSM010000104.1:2149-2741 GCA_910588935.1 uncultured Oscillospiraceae bacterium | reverse complement strand
GCCGGGCGGTCAGTCAGCTTTCACCAGCTGCGGAGTTCGCTCTGATAGACGGCAATCGTATGCCTTCCTTAAATATTCCAGGAGAGGCTATTGTAAAAGGAGATGGGCAATGTGCCTGCATTGCCGCAGCTTCTATTTTGGCCAAAGTCAGCCGGGACCGTCTACTGATAGAGATGGACCGGCAGTATCCAGAATATGGCTTTGCCCAGCATAAGGGCTATGGCACCAAGACTCATTATGCGGCAATTAAGCGGTATGGAATACTTCCTGTACACAGAAGAAGCTTTCTTAAAAAAATGGATAGTAAATAGTGTAAGCTAAAGAGCTTTACAGACTGGGGTGGTGTGATGGCAAACGCGACAGGTAAAGCAGGGGAAGAGTACACGGTACAGTGGCTAAAAAAACATGGTTATAGTATTTTAGTTCGAAATTACCACTCCCGCTTTGGAGAAATAGACATTATTGCTAGAGATGCCCAGTATATTGTATTTGTAGAGGTCAAGACTCGGAAAAGTAATACAATGGTTTCTTCTTTGGAAGCGGTTTCTCAGCGGAAGCAGCAAAAAATATTATTGACCGCTCAGCAGTATTT
>CAJUSM010000104.1:1632-2139 GCA_910588935.1 uncultured Oscillospiraceae bacterium | reverse complement strand
TTGTTATCCTTCTAAACTGCAACCACGATTCGATGTAGCTGCTGTTACCTCTTTGGGGGATGAGCTTTTTGGCCTCAAATACTACTCCAACGCTTTTGGCTGTTGAAAGGAGATTGCTATGCGATACTTTGATCTGCATTGCGATACCATCCTGGGATGTTATTATGACAACGCAGAGCTGGTCAGAAATACCCTTCAGGTTGACTTGGAGCGGGGAAGGGCAATGAATACTTATGTCCAATGTTACGCGGTTTTTTTGCCGGACGATATACATGGCGAGGCGGCATTTGAGCGTTTCTGTCAGGCAGCAGACCGCTTTTCCCAGGAAATCCAAGCAAATCAAGAAAGTGTAGTTCATTATAAAAGCCCTGAGGATTTATGCTTGGCCGAGGCAGAGGGAAAGTGCTGCGCTATTTTGACCGTAGAGAACGCTTTAGCTCTAGGCGGAAAGCTGGAGAATATAAAGGAGTTGGCGCATAGAGGGGTAAAGGTATGCACCCTAACATG
>CAJUSM010000104.1:746-1622 GCA_910588935.1 uncultured Oscillospiraceae bacterium | reverse complement strand
GTCCCATGCCAGTCCAGAGCTTTTCTACGATGCAATGGATGCGGCAAAAGGGCCGTTGGTCGCCACGCACTCTAATGCAAAAACAATCTGTAACCACCCGAGAAATCTTACAGATGAGCAATTTGCTATCCTTAAAGACCGGGGCGGCTTGGTGGGGCTGAACCTATATGGCCCCTTTTTACGAGACACTGGCAAAGCAGCACTGGAAGATATTCTCTATCATGCAGAGCATTTTCTCGCTTTAGGTGGCGAAGATGTGCTGGCCTTTGGCGCAGACTGGGATGGTGGGCCAAGAGCGGACTTCCCAGTTTCTGGCATAGAAGGGATGGAGGCAGTTTACAATATGTTCCTTCGTCATAATTATGCGGAGTCACTGGTAGAGAAGCTCTTTTATGGCAATGCCGCCGAATTTTTCAAACGGCGAGATTTATTTTGACATATGGGACAATCTGCTGTATAGTTATGGTAGTGAAATAAAGTGATAGGATGATGAACATGGAATACAAGAGTACACGAAACGCCAATATACGCTTTTCAGCCTCTCAAGTGATAGCGCAGGGAATTTCAGAAGAGGGTGGGCTTTTTGTGCCAACCGCCTTGCCTGATGTGCGGGAAATGTTGCCTCGGCTGGCGAATATGGAATATCAAGAGTTAGCTATCGAAGTATTTGGTCTATTTCTCTCTGATTTTTCAAAAACAGAAATTGAAAATAGTGTGAAGAGTGCCTATAGTACTAATAAATTTGGTAGCTCAGAGCCCGTAAAGCTTGTTCCCTTGACAAAATGCGGACAGGAAAAATATCTGCTGGAGCTTTGGCACGGTCCTACCTGCGCGTTTAAAGATATGGCTCTACAGATATTGCCCTATTTTCTTACA
>CAJUSM010000104.1:0-736 GCA_910588935.1 uncultured Oscillospiraceae bacterium | reverse complement strand
ATGTCTTTAAAAAAGTTTTCGCCAGGGAGGGAGGCGGTCATTTTAGTTGCCACTTCTGGTGATACGGGAAAAGCTGCTCTGGAAGGTTTTCGGGATGTGCCGGGTACCCGGGTGATTGTGTTTTATCCGCAAAATGGCGTTAGTCCTATGCAAAAGCGTCAAATGGCTACGCAGGAAGGAAAAAATGTAACAGTTTGTGCCATTAAGGGTAATTTTGACGACGCACAGACAGCGGTTAAGAAGATTTTTACTGATCCAGATATGAAAAAAGTGCTGGATCAACATGGAATAATGTTTTCCAGTGCAAACTCTATTAATATTGGCCGGCTGCTTCCCCAGGTAGTCTATTATTTCTATGCATACTTTAAACTCTGCCATGCGGAAAAGCTCACATTGGGTCAGCCGATGAATATAGTGGTTCCCACGGGCAATTTTGGCAATATTTTGGCAGCCTATTATGCAAAGCGGATGGGACTACCAGTAAAGAAATTTATCTGTGCTTCGAACGCGAATAAGGTATTGACAGATTTTATTCGTACTGGCGTGTATAATCGCAAACGAGAGTTTTACGCCACGGCTTCGCCATCGATGGATATTCTTATATCTAGTAATCTAGAAAGGCTTCTATACGCGCTCTCTGGCGACGATAGTATAGCCGTATCAAAATGGATGGAGCAGTTGTCGGCTACTGGCTCTTATGATGTGGGTAGTGTAGTTCGGGATAGAGTTCAAGAGC
>CAJUSM010000103.1 GCA_910588935.1 uncultured Oscillospiraceae bacterium | reverse complement strand
GCTTAGGCCTGGCCCAGGCCAGAAAAGAGTGCCCCAGGTTTCGGGCTCAGGCCATTCTCTGCTGTATGCGAGGGGCCGAGCCAGAGGCAAACCGTACCACTGTCCAGCTGGCCAGGGACCTTTTGGGCAAAGGCGTCTGCGGGGCAGACCTGGCCGGGGCAGAAGCCCTGTTCCCTACCCAAGACTACCAAAGCCTCTTCCAAATGGCGGGGGAGCTTGGCCTGCCGTTTACCATCCATGCCGGAGAGGCCGCCGGGCCAGAGAGCATTCGGGCGGCCCTGGCCTTTGGAGCCAAGCGCATTGGCCATGGGGTTCGGGCAATGGAGGACCCCGCCCTGGTGCTGGAGCTGGCCGCCAGGCAGATTCCTCTGGAGCTGTGCTATACAAGTAATCTCCAAACCAAAGCCGTGGCAGACCCCAGCGCTTTCCCCCTACGTGAGTTCCTCTGGCGGGGATTGGCCGTTACCATCAATACCGACAATATGACGGTATCCGGCACCAGCCTTCGCCGGGAGTACCAAAAGCTGCTAATCACCCCAGAGGAGCAGGCGGTACTTATGGAAAACGGGGTGAAAGCAGCTTTTCTGAACAGCAAGGGAAAGCGGGCGCTGCTGTTGGCAATGCACCAGGCGGAAAACCGGCGGCGGTGGGTAAGTTTACCATAGGCTTACCGCACAAGGGGAGCGGGCGCCCTAGACCGGCCTAACCTGCACACTCCGGGCAGCGCTAGAAACAATGCCAACAAAAACGGCCCAGCAGCTGCTGGGCCGTTTCTTTTTAGCCTAACGCCTCCTCTAGGGCCGCTGTTACAATCTTCAGGGCCTTAATCCGGGCGTATTTCTTGTCTACCGATTCCAAAATGTGCCAGGGAGCATAGGTGGTGCTGGTTTTCTGCAGCATCTCATCCACCGCCGCCTCATACACGTCCCATTTCTCCCGGTTCCGCCAGTCCTCGTCTGTCAGCTTCCACTGCTTCGCAGGGGTATTCTGCCGGTCGGTAAACCGCTCCAACTGGGTATCCTTATCAATCTGTACCCAAAATTTCAGCACCACCGCCCCCCAGTTGTGCAGCTCCTGCTCAAACTCGTTCATCTCATAATAGGCTCGCTGCCAGTCGTTCTCGCTGCAAAAGCCCTCCAGCCGCTCTACCATCACCCGGCCGTACCAGCTCCGGTCGAAAATAGCAATGTGCCCATCCTTGGGCAAATTGGTCCAGAACCGCCACAGATAGTGCCTGGCCTTTTCATGGGGCTCTGGGCTGGCCACAGGGTGCACCTCAAAGCCTCTGGGGTCCAGGGCGCCAGTGAGCCGCTTTATATTTCCACCTTTGCCGGCAGCATCCCAGCCCTCGTATACCATTACCACTGGCACCCGCTTGCGGTACAGCCGGTTGTGGAGCATTCTTAGCTTGGCCTGCAGCTCCTTCAGCTCTCGCTTGTACTCCTCTTCCCCTATGGTCTTGTCTTTCAGCTCTATCTCCGCCAGCTTAGGCATTTTGATAAGCGGAAAGGCGTTCTGCAGCAGAGGCACCGCCAGGCTCTCGTTGGCCAGCGCGGTGTCTATGCCTGTGCACAGGGTCTCTATTACCTGGAGTTCGGCAAACTTTTTACTTTTGGCGTCTATGATATACCAGGGCGCGCTGGGGTTGCTGGTATCATCCAGGTACCGGTCAAAAACCTCTAGGCATTTGTCATAATGCCTGTTCTGCCACAGGTCCCCCCGGCTAACCCGCCAGGCCGTGTCTTTTTCATCCATTAGGTTTCCAATACGCTTGGCCTGCTCTTTTTCACTGATCTGAAAAAAGAATTTCAGCACCAAATAACCGTTATCTGTCAGCTGCCGTTCAAACCGGCGGATGCTGTCTACCCGCTGGGCATAGCCCTCATCGTCCAGGGCCCCGTTCAGCCGCTGCTTTGTAATCTCGTCCATCCAGCCGGAATCCAAAAAGGTAAATTTGCCGGCCTCCGGGATTTTTTCAAAATACCGGGTTAAAAAAGGCTTTCTCCGCTCCTCCTCTGTGGGTGTAGTCATAGAGAACACCTTAAAAAACCTGGGGTCAATATGCTTGATAATTTGGCCGATGGCGCTGCCCTTGCCGGCAGCCCCCCAGCCCTCGATCAGAACCAGCACTGGCAGCTTTTTGTCTTTCAGCTGCATTTGCTGGGTTTCCAGCTTATCCTGGGCAGCCTTTAAGCGGGCCTTTAGCTCGTCCCTTTCCGGCTTTTGGGGCCGGATCCAATTTTTCAACATCAATAGTCACCTCAATGAAATAGTGTTGTCTCCCGCCTATTGTAGCATTTCTCCTCAGAAAAAGCCATAGTTTTGTGAGATTTCTAGAAAAAATTTCCATTCAACCAGGAAACTCGCCTTCTAAAAACCGGCTTTTTGCTTATGCAGCGCCAGAATACCTGGCTGTGCCTTGTCGGCATTTTTGGGGGAAATTCTCAAATATATCCTGCGGTTTTACAATACTCTGCATTTCAAACCCAAATCCGTTGATTTTAGACGCAAAGAAGCGACCGCCCCTGGCAAGGAATACGGTCACTTCTTTATACCTCTATACTTAAAAGGTATTATTGCATAAATTTAGTTTGACTTCCACGTTGAAATATGATACAATATATCTAAAATAGTATTCTAGGAGTATCACATTGCAATTTGGGGGAATTGAAATGAAAGAGAAAAGGAAGTTCTACCAAAAGAAATGGTTCTTATGGTTATGGCTGATTATCTTCCCACCGGTTGGGATAATCCTGCTGTGGTCAGTACATAAGGCCATGAAAAAAGGAACAAAGATTGTTCTGTCTGTCATATTTGCTCTGTGGTTCTTACTACTCATGGCGGGTATGAGCGGCGATTCGTCAGATCGTCCGGCCAATGCTCCAATCAATAGCACACCACCGATAGAACAGAACGAACAAACCAAGGGAGTAAAAGGGGATGAAACGGTTCCACACCGAGACGGTATGTATGGAGTAAGCGACAAGGACATTGATCGTCTGGATATTGATTCTCAATTTACGGTATCTGATGTAAGAAATGATGTAACAGGTAATTGGAGAATATCGGTTGTAGACAAGAGCATGAACTTTGAAGAATACGCTTTGAGTTACTACAACAAGTATTTTGCAGATGATAATGAGATTCATGCTATCGTTAATTTCGCTTCTAGCACTACCACCAAGATCACTGTAGCTGGAGACAAACTGGATATAACAGTGTATGAGTATGTTAAAGATGAAGAACACGATGCCAAAAAGCTCTTTGGTGGAATGCTTAACTCCGAGTATTGTGTTTATCTTGATAACGGCGACATTGACAAGATAGGGGAAAATACATTTTCCGCTGGAAATTCCGATGTGGTCCAGGACCCAGAAGTTTTTCTGAAGGATATAAAAATTAGCGTAGAGGGGGATGTGGGACAAGGTGAATCCATAACGGATATAAGCCTTGAAGATCGAGACTTATGTGTGTATGTTGATTTATAGCAATCCAAGAAATTATCAAGGAATACCAGCGGCAGAAAACCAACCAG
>CAJUSM010000102.1 GCA_910588935.1 uncultured Oscillospiraceae bacterium | reverse complement strand
GCTCGAAAGAGGACTATGAAAAGTTGGAGGTTGGGGATTATGTGAGGTGCGATGGAATCTATGTCTTTCCGCCAGATGACTTTGAGGCAGCCCACATTGAACTGACCAAAGTTCAAAAGAATTTAGTGCCCCATGATTTACCACCCCGACGGCCTCATCCTCTGGCTCTATCGGGATCTAGCATAAATGGATATTAGGTAATCAGCCATGTACACCCACTATTTGAAATTGTTTTTAAAAAGGCTTCGTGGTTTCCTTCCCCTCACCCTCTTGCTGCTGGCATTCTTCGGCTCCTTCGTCCTCCTCTCCCACGCAATCCGCCAAACCCCAATCAAGGATTACGGCGGTAATTGGGAGAACGAGGGTACATGGTGGCGGCATGATTTTAGCCAGTACATGGGAATTTATCCTCCCGGCGAGCAAACACATCAGCAAAAAATTGTCGTGATTCAAAAAGAAAGCGTTGAGTCCCTTTGCCAGACACCTATCTACACAATCACCACAACCAGTTGCAGCCTGTACACGTCCAATTTCGATTACTGGGCAAGAGAACTAGACTTTTTCCCTCTTTTGGACTGGAGGGCTCGATGGAAAAAATGGACTATGCGGCACGCGAATTGGCGCTCTGAACAAGAAAACACCTACTACTGTTCAAAAGAAGCATATGACGCCATTAGCGCGGGAGAAGTGGTTGAAGTTGTCACAACCGATGAGGCCATCTCGGAAGAGTATTATACCATCAGACGGAATATCATTCTGGAAGTAATCGACAGCTGGCCCATGATCTACGACCCTGACGGGCTGATCTATTGGCTCTACCAAGGATCCGGCAGTTAGAAGCACAGGCCTTAAAAGCAAAAAGCGGCCCGTTCCCCACCGGAACGGCCGCTTTTCTCTTATTTACCGCAATTTGCAAGCCATAAGCAGCATCATAGGCCTGCGCAACTCATCCCTCATGCCCGGCAACTCCATCATATCCTCAGGAGGTGTGGGCTCAATCACTCGTTTTATGGTAAACCCATTGTCTAACATAGTATTCAGGTAGCTTGCCAAGGTTCTGTGAAATTTTTTCACGCTTTCTCCTAGAAATACCGCTTTCCTCTCCCCTTCCATGCTGTAATTATCTACAGGAAAATGAAGGATTTCACCTTGGGGACCATAATGCCAATCTTGAGGACCCTGAGCGGTAAAGATCGGATGCTCAACTGAAAACACTAGTTCTCCCCTCGGAGACAGCCAACGCTTCATATTTTCCACCAGCCTGGAAAAATCCTCTACATAGTGGAAAGCGAGAGAACTAATGATAACCTGAAAGGCCCCTGCTGGTAATTCCAGCTGTGTAATATCTCCTAACTGGTACTGCACTTTGGGATGAGAATTCTTAGCTGCCGCCTGATCCAACATTTTTTGAGAGCAATCTACCCCCAAAACCCGTAAGGCCCCTTGCTCTGCCGCATACCGGCAATGCCATCCATAACCACAGCCCAAATCTAACACAGCTTTTTCTCTGAAGTCGGGAAAAAGTTTTTTTAACTCATGCCACTCGCCAGCAGCCGCCAGGCCTTTCTGGGAACGAGGCATTTGCGCATATTTCTGAAAAAACTCTTCCTTATCATAAAGATTAAGTGCCATATCTTTCTCCTTTTTTATATCAACAGTAAAGGCCGGGTTCCGCCTTTGGAGCGAAACCCGGCCTTTGTCAGCGCCTGTTATAGTTGGGAATTACAGCTTGACAACGTTGACAGCACGGAGCTTCTCGCTGTTCTTGGGATCAGGCTCGGTCTCGAAAGTGACCTTCTGGCCCTCTTCCAGAGTTTTGAAGCCTTCAGCCTGGATAGCGGAGAAATGCACAAAAACGTCCTCGCCGCCCTCGTCGTTGGAAATGAAGCCATAACCCTTTTCTGCGTTGAACCACTTGACTGTACCGTTCATGATCGGCACCTCCATAAAATGTTTCGTATCTGGCTAGCGAACCGGTGGGACCGGCCTCAGGTGCCCGGAGACCCCTGACTTAAGAAGAACTCACAGCTTGTGTAAATCATCAGACGCCCAATGACCTACAGAAACTGTGAGTACATTTTCGTGCTATCAGAATACGAGTTAAGTATACCATTCAACCCAGACTTTGTCAAGGGCCTTTGACACTTTTTCTCAAAACCCGCCGCAAAGAGACAGGCGGGTTTCATTCACGGCAAAACGAATTGATGAATTGCTTGCGCCAATCCGTCCTGGTCGTGGGCAGCGGTGATATAGGCCGCGGCAGCCAAAGCCTGAGGCGCACCATCAGCCACCGCTACCGAACAACCCGCCGCCTCCAACATAGTAATATCATTCCCGTTGTCCCCTATTGCCATCAACTCCTCCCTGGCAAGCCCTAAGTAGCGGGCCAAACCCAGCAGAGCCCCGCCTTTGTGTGCGTCTCTACTGTTGATTTCCATATTATCCGCAATGGAAGAAGTTAGCTGCAGGCCTCCTATTTTCTCCAACCGGTCCCATAGCTCTCGGCGGACCTCTGGAGATAGAAAGGGTAGGTTAATTTTTTCCGGGCAGAGCCCAGTTTCTTGAAGCATAATGCCTAGATCATCTACCAAAGCATAGGTTTTACCATCCACAAAGCTCCATTTCGACTCCGGCAGACCAAAATGCGTTTTGGCCATTGATGGCATATCTCGACGAGTGGTGGCATTTCCCCCGGAATAATACTCAATATAGATGTCATATTCATCCAATACTTGCTGAACCCTTTGAGCTGTCTCATTGTCAATCAAGTTCTGAATGACCGCCTGACGGCTTTCCAGCTCATATACCCCGCCGCCATTGCAGGTAATCGCATAGCGTACCGGTAAATCCAGAATAACTTGGGGTAAAAAGCTCAGCATCCGCCCAGTGGCAGGCACCAGAAAAACGCCTAGATCCGCCGCGGCCAGAAGGGCCTGACGGTTTCCAGGAGAAAGCTCGCAGTGGTTCATCAAGGTTGTACCGTCCAAGTCAAACGCCAGCAGCTTTATCTTCATAAGGGTTCCTCCTTTGAGTTGAATGGCCGAATCTTCTGGGATATAAAGTTTTACTGAAACAAAGGAAATACACAAAATAGCAAAAAAGACACATAAATGGGTTTATGCAATACCCTGCCAAAAATGACGTTCTCTGATCTTAAGTTTGACACTGGCCAAATAGCAATATATGTGATAAAATTTGAGAAAGCAATTTCTATCGAGCCAGACAAGGCTGGCTCTGATATAATGTATTTGGAGGTTAGGCATGGATCAAATGGAGATAATGGCCGCAGTAGGCAGAATGCAGCGCTTTCTCCTGGAACATATGGAGGAGCCCATTACTTTGGATATGCTTGCCCAAGCTGCCGGCTACAGCAAGTATCATGCTCTGCGGATTTTTCAGAAGCAAACCCATATGACTCCCTTTGCCTTTCTCCGGGCGATTCGGCTTACCAGCGCGGCTCAGGCTTTGCAGAACAGCCCAGAGACCCAAATTATCCATATTGCTCTGGACAAGGGGTTTGATTCCCACGATGGATTTACCCGGGCTTTTGCGCGGCAGTTTGGCATAACGCCCCGGCAGTACAGCCAAGAATTGCCGCCAGTATGCTGGTACATTTATCACCCCATTGAGCACTATTTTATTTTGAGAGAAGGAATACAAGCTATGCAGACAGAAGAAATTTCCAGAACTGTTACAGTATCTCAAGTAGAACGTCCTGCCCGAAAGCTGATTTACCTGCGTCACCACGGCTCCGACTATTTTGCCGCTTGTGAAGAGGCAGGCTGCGAATGGGAGGGATTTTACAACAGCATTCCCGAAAAGTTCGACACTGCCGCTGGAGGCCGTTTACCTGATTCTCTAATTCAACCCGGGAAAGGCGAAGAGGCATTTTTGGTTGAGGTCCCTCTCAGTTATAATAAACCAGTTCCCGCTGGTTATGAAGTGGCAGAGCTGCCCCCCTGCAC
>CAJUSM010000101.1 GCA_910588935.1 uncultured Oscillospiraceae bacterium | reverse complement strand
TTTCGCGGGGTGTAGGAATAAACAGCAAAAAACCGCGCCATGGCGCGGTTTTTTGAGCGAATATCTTTTTGATATCCACAGTATGGTGCGGGCGACAGGACTTGAACCTGCACGGTCGCCCACCAGAACCTAAATCTGGCGCGTCTGCCAATTCCGCCACGCCCGCATCGATTTACATTATACCCTATCCTTTCAGAAAACGCAAGCCCTTTTTGCCCCAATTAGGGGGGCCAGGCGGGAAAATTTCGGGTTTCTTCCAGTTTTTCGGGCTTTTCCCCTGGAAAACTCCCGATTTTTTCATGTTTTTCTTCCATTTTTCCAGCGCCTGTGCTATAATGTATCGGATAAACCCACGACAACTTCTGGACTTCCTATAGAGCATGGGAGGAGGAGCATGATGAAATTTCGCTACGCGAGCGACTGCCACACCCACTCTACCTGTTCTCCAGACGGGAACCAGCCCCCAGAGGAAATGCTGGCAAGGGCCCAGGCCCTGGGCCTTTGGGCCTATGCCCTTACCGACCATTGCGAGTGCAACCAATACTGGGAGCAATACCAGCACCGGGCAAACCGGGCCTGGGAGGCCATGGGGCGTTTCCAGGCCCCGGCCGGGCTATGGTTCCTGCGGGGCGTAGAGCTTGGCCAGCCCCTGCAAAACCGGGAGGGGGCAGAAGAGGTGCTGGCCCGGCATTCTTATGACTATGTAATTGGCTCGGTACACAATCTATGGGGCAAAGAGGATTTCTACTTTTTGCGGTACAAGGAAATGCCTATGGAGCGGATTCATGGGCTGCTTCGGGAGTATTGGCAGGAAATCCTGGAAACAATAGGGTGGGGAGGCTTCGACTCCCTAGGCCATTTAACCTATCCTCTGCGGTACATGCAAGGCGAGGCGGGCGTTGTGGTGGACCTGGCCCCTCATCAGGAGGCAATCGACGAAATCTTCCGCGCCCTTATCCGGGGGGAGAAGGCCCTAGAGATAAACACCTCTGGCCTGCGGCAAAAAATCGGCCAAACCCTGCCAAGCCTTCCCCTGGTCCGGCGGTACCGGGAGCTGGGGGGCAGGCTTGTTACCCTGGGCTCGGACGCCCACGATGTTTCGGACCTGGGCAAGGGGATTGAAGAGGGCATGGAGCTGCTTCAGGCGGCGGGGTTTCAGGAGTTTGCCGTGTACAGAAACCGGCGGCCGGTTATGCTGCCCCTAGAGTAGAGGAAGGAAAAAGCGTTTTTATGGATATTTTATTCGATGCTGCCTGGGGCCGGTTCTCGTACCGGGTGGCAGGGCTGGCGGTGCGGGAGGGCAGGCTGCTGGTGCAGCGGGCCCAGGGCGACCCATGCCTGTCTGTGCCCGGGGGGCATGTGGCCTTTGGGGAAACCGGGGCCCAAACCCTGCGCCGGGAGTTCCGCGAGGAGCTGGGGCTGGAAATTGAGGTGGGCCCATTGGCGGCGGTGGGGGAGGTTTTCTTCCGCTGGAATGGCCCCTGCCAGCAAATTGGCCTGTATTACACGGTTAATTTTCCAGGCGAGCCCTGGGAGGGCCTGCGCTATAGCCTGGACTCCCCGGAAAAAGTGGGCTTTCTCTGGGTGCCGGTGGAGAAAATCCAGCGGGGCGAGGCAGAGTTTTGCCTGCCAAAGCTGGCAGAGCGCCTGGGCAAGCCAGGGGTGGCCCATTTTGTAGATAACCAATTAAAGTAGTATACAGCTGTAGTATACAGCTAAGGATTATAGAAAACAAAGCCTAAAAGGAGATGCCGTTGGCGCATCCCCCTGGCGCTGCCTTGCGGCATACATCACCCACTAACCGAAAGGAGCATAAATCTATGGCAATGGAACAAATTCTAGAGCTTCTCCAGCGCGAGGCCCAGCTTACCCCAAAGCAGCTGGCTGTTATGCTAAACGAAACCGAAGATAACGTGGCAAAGGCCATGGAACAATATGAGCGGGAGGGCGTTATTTTGGGCTATCAGGCCCTGGTAAACTGGGAGCGCGCCCAAACCCCAAAGGCCTCTGCCCTAATCGAGCTGCGGGTTACCCCCAAAAAGGACACTGGTTTCGATGAGATTGCCGGCAGGATTATGAATTTTCCTGAGGTGGAAAGCGTGTACCTGATGTCTGGCGGCTACGACCTGGCCGTTACCGTAACCGGCCGCACCATGCAGGATGTGGCCATGTTTGTGCAAAAGCGCCTGGCCACAATAGACGGGGTGCTCTCTACCGCCACCCATTTTGTGCTGACTAAGTATAAGGACGGCGGGGTAATCTTCCAAAACGAGTACGAAGAAATTGACGAAAGAGGGAGTAATCTGTGTGATTGAGTATGATAAACTGGTAAACTCTACAGTCCGGCAGATTAAGCCCTCGGGCATCCGCCGGTTTTTCGATATTGCCCACGAGATGGAAGACGTCATCTCCCTTTCGGTGGGCGAGCCGGATTTTCACACCCCCTGGCATATTCGGGAGGCAGGCATTGAAAGCCTGGAAAAGGGCCGCACCCGCTATACCCCAAACCGGGGCTTTATCCAGCTGCGGCAAGAGGTGGCCCGGTTCTTTTCCCGGCACTATGGGGTAGAGTATCACCCGGAAAACCAGGTGCTGGTTACGGTGGGGGGCTCTGAGGCCATAGACCTTTGCGTGCGCAGCCTGGTAAACCCAGGGGAACAGGTGCTTATTCCCCAGCCCAGCTTTGTGTGCTATGTGCCCATTGTGCAAATGGCGGGGGGCCAGCCGGTGATTATTGAAACCGGGCCTGAAAACGGCTTTAAGCTTACCGCCGCCCAGCTAGAGGCAAAAATTACAGAAAAAACCAAGCTGCTCATTCTGCCTTTTCCCAATAACCCCACCGGCGCGGTAATGAGCCGCCAAGAGCTGGGGGAGATTGCCCAGGTGGTAAAGCGCCGTAACCTGCTGGTGCTCTCCGATGAGATTTACGCCGCCCTTACCTACTCTCAAGCGGGGCACACCGCCTTTTCTGCCCTGCCGGGTATGGCGGAGCGCACGGTGGTGGTAAACGGCTTTTCTAAGGCCCACTCTATGACCGGCTGGCGGCTGGGCTACGCCCTGGGGCCCAAGGAGATTATCTCCCTTATGACAAAGCTCCACCAGTTTGCCATTATGAGCGCCCCCACCACCAGCCAGTACGCGGCCATAGAGGCCCTAAAAAACGGGGATGAGGATATTGCCTATATGCGCGGCCAGTACGATATGCGCCGGCGGCTGATTGTAGACGGCCTTAACCAAATGGGGCTGCGGTGCTTTCAGCCAGAAGGGGCCTTTTACGCCTTTCCCTCGATAAAATCCACAGGCCTTACCTCAGAGGAATTCTGCGAAAAGCTGATATACAGCAAGCGGGTGGCGGTGGTGCCCGGCGACGCCTTTGGGGCCTGCGGCCAGGGCTTTGTGCGGATTTCCTACTGCTACTCCACCAAGCATATTACAGAGGCCCTAGAGCGCATTCAAAGGTTTTTGCAGGAGCTATAGGCCCAAAATGCCGGAGCCAAATCCCCCCAAGGTCTCAAGCAAGGGGGAGGAAAACCCATTATTCCCCTGGGAATAGTGGCCAATGAAATTGGCGCCAGGCTTTTTCCGGCGGATTTCGCCAGAGGCAAGGCCCGCCACCCCGGCCACGCTTCGGCCAGGGGCGGGCTGGCCCCTTAAGGCCAACAAGAAATCTTCTGGAAAGGCAGGCGCAGGCTTTGATTGATACAGCTTCTAAGCGCCAGCCATTCAGGCGAGCTTTGGCCTTGCTCCCTAAGCCTTTGGCAAGATACCGCCAATGTTGGGCGTGTGTAACCGAGGAGATAAAGGCAAGCGAGAGAAGCAAAAACGCGGCTCTCAGATGCCGTGAGAAAATGGGAAAAGTTTCGTAGACTTCGCTTCGCGAAGTTTTACCTTTCTCAAAGGCTGCGGGGTGTGGGGCGGCGCCCCGCGACCTTGCCGCAGGGGGAAGGTCCCCGGTGGGGACCGTTCTGACCCGGTCTACGCTGCCGCTCCGGTCGGTGCTGGACGTGTGCCACTGGCACACAGCACCCGAGCCGGCAGGCGAGACCCCATGCATCACAAAAAATAGTTCGGGATGATATCCCGACAATCCTGCAGCCTAACGAAATTTTTCCACTCCCCCTCATAAAATCCT
>CAJUSM010000100.1 GCA_910588935.1 uncultured Oscillospiraceae bacterium | reverse complement strand
CCTTAGGGGTGGCCGAGGCCTTGGGGGTGGCCGAGGCCTTGGGGGTGGCCGAGGCCTTGGGGGTAGCCGAGGCCTTGGGGGTAGCCGAGGGGCTGGGGCTGGCCTCGCCGCTGGCCAGAGAGGAGGACTCCGTGTCTCCCCCAGAGCAGGCGGCCAGCAGGGCGAAGGCCGCTATGGTGAGAATGGCAAAACGTAATTTTCGCATGGTAATTTTCGGTCCTTTCCTATTGATAATAAAGGTAAGGGCAGTGTAAGGGCAATCCGGCTTGTCCCTTTGCAAACCTGTATTTTTAGCCAAAAACGCTGGGTAAGGGGGAGGTGCTCCGCCGCTCCAGGCAAGTCGGTGGAGATCGACAAAACCCCGAGCGGCGGGAACCCAGCCCCCTTGGCCAGCGCCTACAGGCTGTGGATATTTACCTTTTGATCACGTTCTTTACCCGGTACCGGGAATCCAGCTGGCGGTACTCCCGCATGTACAGGTTTACCCTGGGGCGCCTGTTCTGCTGCTGGGGGTCGCACATCAGGGTCTTTCCCCCGTCCTCAAGCTCTACCCAGCCGTGGGACACAAAGCCCCAGCCTGTATCAATAAAGCCGGAGACCCCCTTGGCCTGGTAGCCCATTTTCCTGGCCAGCATAGCGCCAAGGCCTGCGTAGCGGTAGCAGTTGCCCTTGCCGTTTCGCAGCATATCCTTGGCCATAGCCACCTCCCAGCCGGTTTGGCCGTCCTTTAGGTAGCTGCTTGCCCGGTAAGGATAATTTTTGGCAACATAGCTGTGGAGCCGCCGGTAATTGTTAAAATTGGTGTCCCCCTCCACGGTGTACTTTTTCACCAGCTGGGTAAGCTGGGCGTCCAGGGCCTTGTCCCCTGTGGTATACCGGCCCATGTTGTCAAAGGTCAGCACGCCTATGGTCTGGTTCCGGGCAAAATGGCCGTCGCTGTTTACCTGGTACATCTCCCCGTCAATTACATAGTTGCCAGGCTTTCGGGAGGCGGCGGGCACGGTGTAAGAGTGCCACTGCTCCTGGCCGGAGTCGGTTTCAATGTGCTGGTGGGGCAGGGCGGCCTCCATAATTTCATAGTAGGCCCAATGGGTATAGGGCAGGTCCAAAAACAGCAGCACATTGCCGTCTGCCGCCAGCTGCTCTTGGGGGGCGCCGCGGCCCAAGGCCCGGTTGATCATTTTAATGGCCTGGGCCCGGGTAATGGGGTTCTGGGGCTGGAAGGTACCGTCTCCGCTGCCGCTGATCCAGCCCCGGCCCGCCGCTTCTTCAATTTGATTGTAGGCCCAGGCAAAGTCCCCTTCTGGGGTTACATCGGAAAAGCTTTTTCTCTCCCCCTCAAACTGGGGGAAAAACCGGGAGAGGATTACCACAAACTCCGCCCGGTTGATGTTCCGGTTGGGCTTAAAGCTGCCGTCCCCATAGCCCTTTAGGGCCCCCAGCTGGGAAAGGGCCTGAACCTCCTTGGCAAACCAGTCTCCCGCCTTTACGTCTGTGTAATCCAGCTCATCCGGATTCCACTCTGGCACAGTTTCCAGCAGGGAATAGATCATGCTGGCGGCCTCTGCCCGGGTCAGCCGGCCCTCTGGGTTCACCTTATCCTGGTTGCCTTTGATGTACGCCACATGGTCCTGGGTGTTCAGGCCAATGCTGGGCTCCTGGGAGCCATCGTCTTCACCGCCGCCTGGGGTTTCCCCATCGTCTGGCCCGGCGCTGTCGTCGTCTTCCGCCTCCCCTTCGCCGGGGGTATCGGAGTCGGTATCCAAATCGGAATCGGAGCCTGTGCCTGTGTCTGTGCCGGCATCTGTGTCACTGTCTGCCGGGGCGCCGCCCTCGTCTGGGGCTGCGGGGGGATTGGCGTCTTCCAGGCCGCCCTCCCCCTCCTCAGGCTTTTCGTCCTGGGTTTCCGGGGAAACCTGAGAGACCAGCCCAGCGCTTTGGTCAGGCTGAGGCTCATCTGGGCTGGCGGCGGCCATAACCGGTACCACCGAAAGCACCAGCGCGGCCAAAATGGCTGTAAATAGCTTTTTCATCTGCAAAAATCCTCTTTTCTCTCCCGGCGGGCGCATACGCAAGGCGCCCAAAATCCGGACAAATTTGCGCTTTTCCACGCATTTTCACAATAAATATACCATAATCATAGAAAAGAATCAAGATCCTCCCGCCTCAAATTGGATCCGGAGTTTTTCCAAGGCCTTTTTTTCTATGCGGGAAACATAAGACCGGGAGATTCCCAGCTTTTTCGCCACTTCCCGCTGGGGCAGGGGCATTCTGCCCCCCAGGCCGTAGCGCATACAGATCACGCTGCGTTCCCGGGGCTCTAGGGCCGGCAGGTAGTCGTACAGCTTTCGGCTTTTCATGCGGATATCAATGTCGTCAATAATGGAATCATCTACAGCCATAGCGTCCATTAAGGTAAGGGCGTCCCCATCCTTGTCAGAATCAATGGGCTCGTTCAGGGACACATCCTGGGCGGACTTTTTGCCGGTGCGGAAGAACATGAGGATTTCATTTTCAATACACTTAGAAGCATAGCTGGAAAGGCGCACCCCCTTTTGGGGGTCAAAGCTGTCTACCGCCTTAATCAGCCCAATAGAGCCTACAGAAATCAGGTCCTCCTGGTCGCCCCCGCTTACATAGTACTTTTTTACAATATGAGCCACCAGGCGCAGGTTGTGCTCAATAAGCTCCTTGCGGGCGGCCTGGCTGCCTGCCGCCATCTCCTCCAGGGCCCGGCGCTCCTGAGAGGGGGAAAGCGCCCGGGGAAAGGAGTCTGTGCCGGTAACATGGAGAAAAAGATAAAAAATGTGCGCAAAGAGGTCCAGCAGGTTGAAAAGAAACATAAAATCCGCTCCTTTGCCATGGGTTTGGGCTGCAAAAAGGAGCAGCCCCCATGAACAATGGGTATGACAGCTTCAGGCAAAAACTGCCTGTACCAGCCAGAGAATGCAAAATTTCACCGGGCCCAGGAAAAAGTTCTGGCAATGCCCTCCCTTTTGGCTGAAACCCGGTTTTTCCAAAAAAATCCCGATGGTTCTATTGACTTTTTCCCGCCCCAGGGGTATTATACATATGAACACTTAGTCATATGAAAGAGTGATTGAATGATAGAACCAGAGCAGCCCCAGGGCTTTGCCCATGTACACCAAAAGGTGGTGCAAAGGGTAAACGAGATTATGCCAGGGGAAGAGGAGCTTTTCGACCTGGCGGAGCTGTTTAAAATTTTTGGCCATTCCACCCGTATCCGCATATTGTATGTGCTTTTCGAGTCGGAAATGTGCGTGTGCGGCCTGGCGGAGCTGCTGGGAATGACCCAGTCGGCCATATCTCACCAGCTGCAGGTGCTGAAAAAGAGCAAGCTGGTAAAGTACCGCCGGGAGGGGAAAACCATTTTTTATTCCCTGGCCGATGGCCATGTACGGACCATTCTGGACCAAGGCATGGAGCATGTTACCGAGTAAAAAGGAGGGGCAAATGGAAATAAGCATGGAAAAAACCCAGGATATTTATCTGATTCACTTTCAAGACCCCCGGTTCCGCCAGGCCTTTCAGCAGTACTTTGGCGAGCTGGGCATTCAAGTAAAGGACTGGGAAGGGCTGTTTCAAGAGATTGAACAGGACACCCGGGGCACCCGGGGCTGGCTGCGGCTGCAGGAGGGCGCCCCCCAGAAGACCGTGGGGTTCATCATGTTTTGCCCTATGGAGCTAAGCAGCTGGTTTTTCACCAAAAAGGCCGGGTTTATCCGGGAGTTTTGGGTGGCGGAGGCGTTCCGGGGGCAGGGGCATGGCAGCCAGATGCTGGGTATGGCAGAGCAGCATCTTCTCCAAGCCGGAATGTCTCAGGTTATGCTGACCACAAACACGGCGGAGAATTTTTACCTTTGCCGGGGATACCGGCGGGACCCAGGGTATACCGCCAAAAACGGAGACCCAGTGCTGGTAAAAGACCTACACGCCCCAGAAGAAACCAACCCCAAGATATAGAAGAAAAAGCCTAAAAACCGATGCCGAATGGCGACACACGCGGTCAAGGGGCGTTAGGCCCCTTGCAGGTCCAGGGCAGCGCCCTGGCCGCCGGAGGCGACCTTGCCCTTAAAAAGGGGCGGCGCGCCAACCCCCCCTCCAGTCAGCCGTCCCTTCCTATCC
>CAJUSM010000099.1 GCA_910588935.1 uncultured Oscillospiraceae bacterium | reverse complement strand
CCCTGGTAGCCCTCACCATGATCTCCACTTTAGTAATCCTAGCTGTCACCTCCAATGTTGTGCTTTCCCTAGGCATGGTTGGCGCCTTATCAATTGTCCGTTTTCGCACAGCAATTAAGGAGCCGCTGGATATTGCCTTTCTCTTTTGGGCGATTGCCGCGGGGATTGTTCTGGCCGCCGGCATGATCCCATTGGCGGTATTTGGCAGCGTGGTTATTGGGGCAATGCTCTTGATCTTTGCCAACAAGAAACCACATATTAACCCTTACCTGCTGGTACTCAGCTGTGCCAGCCACGAGGCCGAACTGGCCGCCATGAACTTTTTAAGCTCCCAAGTCAAGCGCAGCGTGGTGAAAAGCAAAACCGTTCAAAAAGAAATTATTGAGCTTAACGTAGAAGTCAGAATGAAAGGCAGCAATACCGAATTTGTGAATGCTCTCTCTCAGATAAATGGAGTCCATTCTGCTGCGCTGGTAAGCTATAACGGCGACTACATGGGATAAACTTCACGAAAGGAGTTGAGTGGATGGCAGCTCATAAAACAATTGACCGGCTATGTTGCCTGATACTGGTGCTGACTTTAGCCTTAACTCTGGTGTTCATAAATGGCGAGAGCCTGGGCATTAAAGCTGCGTCTTTGGAGGCTGGATATATAGACCGCCTTTTTGATACCTCTCGGGTCCATACCATAGACCTGGTGATGGATGATTGGGAAAGCTTTATCAGCAGCTGCGAAAACGAAGAGTACTCCCTTTGCTCTGTGGTAATCGACAATGAGTCTTACGACAATGTGGGCATACGCGCCAAGGGGAATACATCTTTAACACAAGTAGCCAGCTACGGCAATGACCGATATAGCTTTAAGCTAGAGTTTGACCACTATGATAGCATGAAAAGCTACTATGGCCTGGACAAGATAAGTTTAAACAATATCATTCAAGACAACACCTATATGAAAGACTACCTTTCTTACCAGCTCATGGGCAGCTTTGGCGTCAGCTCTCCCCTATGCAGCTATGCATACATTCGGGTAAACGGCAACGACTGGGGACTATATTTGGCAGTGGAAAGCGTAGAAGAGGCATTTCTCAGACGAAACTACGGCAGCTCTTATGGCCAGCTCTACAAGCCGGACAGTATGGGATTTGGCGGTGGCAGAGGAAACGGAGGGAACTTCCGTATGGAAGATTGGGAGCCCTCTGAAGCTCAAGAAAATATTCCCGATAAAATGCCTGATGGAGAGGACCCGGGCAACTCTAACATGCCTCAGGAGTTTTCAGACAGCCCGCCTGAAAGCAGCCGCACACCAAATACAGAGGGCGACGGAAACTTTGAGAACTGGAATGACCATTTCACTCCCCCTGGCTCTGACATGGCGCCAAAGGAAGAGGGAGAATCTGGCAGCAAAACCGATATACCGCAAGATTTCCCAGGCAGTCCCCCTGACAGGAACAATATGCCCCATGCAGGGGATGGAGAGAATGACAAACCCTTTGATCCGTCCCAGTGGGCCTCCGGCAGCTCTCCCTGGGGAGATAATGCGCCAGAGGGCGGCAATACCCCAGAGGGGACTGGGGCTGGTTTCCCCAATGCAATGGGAGGAAATGATGTTTCTTTGATCTATACTGACGACCAATATTCTAGCTATGAAAATATTTTTAGCAACGCTAAAACAGAGATCACAGACGCTGATCGAGACAGGCTGATTGAATCTCTTCGACAACTCAATGAGCAGGAAAATATTGCGGAAGTTGTTGATACAGAGAGTGTGATTCGGTACTTTGTAGTTCACAATTTTTTGTGCAATTTCGACAGTTATACCGGCTCTATGATTCATAACTACTATCTATATGAAAGCGACAGCCAGCTCTCGATGATTCCCTGGGACTATAACCTGGCGTTCGGGGGATTCATGGGGGCGCAGGATGCAGAAACTCTGGTAAATTATCCCATTGACAGCCCGGTTTCCGGGGGCTCAATGGAGTCTCGGCCTATGTTGGCCTGGATTTTTGCCCAAGAAGAATACACACAATTGTACCACCAGTATTTTCAAGAATTTGTCAGCCAATGGGATGAAAATCTCAGTCAGCTAATTTCTCAGACCCACTCTCTTATCTCCCCCTATGTTGAAAAAGATCCCACAAAGTTCTGCACCTATCAGGAGTTTCAGACCGGAGTGGCAACCCTAAAGGAGTTCTGCCAGCTGCGGATAGAAAGCATTTCCGGCCAACTGGCAGGTACGATTCCAGCTGACTCCCAAGGCCAGGCCGAGGCCCCAGAAACTCTAATAGATGCCGGTGAACTGAGCATTCAAGACATGGGCTCTATGAATGGGGGCGCTCCCAATGCCGGCCAAGCACCTAACCGGCAGAATTGGGGAAACCGTAAGAAAGAACTTAAAGAAAATTAAGAATTTTCTGAGGAATATTGTAAGCAAATCATGGCAAACTTTTCCTATGAGAAAACTTTGCATCCCCACAAAAATCAAATTGGCTTTGGCTGCTTTTGCTCTTACCCTCTTTGTACTTTCTTTGGCATATGCCGGTGCCGGTTTATTCCCTTTTGGCCAGAAAACCTTGGCCTGGGGAGATATGTCCCAGCAGGTAGTCCCCCTGCTTATGGAGTTTCAGGATATTCTTTGCGGCAAAGCTGGCATGCTCATGAATCTGCAAAATGCCGGAGGCATGAGCTTTTGGGGCGTATTCTTCTTTTTTCTCTCCAGCCCCTTCAGCTTTCTGGTACTGCTTACGGACAAGGCTGGCATCTATCTGCTTGTTAACATTCTGGTGGCACTCAAACTGGCTCTTGCAGCAGCTATGGTTTCCTGTTTTTTTCATCGGGAAGCGCCCAGGCTTGCTCCCGCCGTTCATCTGGCTCTTTGTATCTCCTATGCCTTAAGCGGTTATGCCCTCTTATACTACCAGAACCTGGTCTGGCTAGACATTTTGTGCCTTTTCCCAGTTATTATGTTGGGATTTACTATTTTGTTGGACACCGGCAAAGCCTTTCTTTTTACACTGGGCTTAACGCTTGCCCTGCTTGTAAACTATTACCTGAGCTATATGATTTTCTTGGGACTAATTCTGTTTTCCGCTGTATTTACAGGTTTGTGCGTTCCAAAACTCAAACGCAGAAAAGCAGCCGGAAAGATCGGCTTAGGCGCCATCCTCTCTCTGCTGCTCACTGCTGTAGTCTGGTTTCCCTCTCTATTGCAGTACATGGCCTCTGCCCGCACAGCCGGCGTCACAGGGAACTCCGGCTTTTTTACCCGGCTGACTACCACCCTGCCTATTTTAATCTGTTCCGCCCCAGCCGCTGCCCTTCCCCTATGGGTTGGCCAGTGCCGTCAAAGCCCTCGCGCAAAGGCAATCGGGATTTGTTGGGGATTCACTGTTTTGCCATTGGTGGTAGAGCCGATCAACAAGCTATGGCACTTGGGCAGCTACCAGGCCTTTCCCGCCCGATATGGCTATATGCCGGTATTCTTTGGCCTCTGGTTTTTGGCCAGAAGGTTAAATTCCAATACCGGCAGGGGTCGGCTGCCCCATTGGATCTTTCCCCTCTCCCTTCTGCCCGCGTTTTGCCTAGGCGTTTTTCTGGTAATCCGCCAAGACCTGCTTAGCGGGTATACACATAGTCTCTGGGTTGACCCTACTGCCTTTGGTCTGCTAGCCGCTCTCTGTGTCGCCTGTCTGGTCCCGATCCTGTTCATTGGCCGAGGCAGTAATCCCCGGTCAGCGAGCTGGGTCTTAATGTCTGTTTGCTTAATTCAGTCTGCAGTGCATCTCTCCGCATTTATGTGCCCCACAGCCAACACGCCAGAAACAGAGCTGGGAGTCATCAGGGCTTCAGCTCCCTTGGAGGAGGGGCTGTATCGAGTAAAGACATCCAAAAAGTTCTTTCCGGTAAACCTATTGGGAGCCACCGGCTCTCCCGCTCTCAATCACTATACCTCGCTCACCGACAGCCGGTTTCTTGCAGTTATGAAAAAACTGGGTTACTCCTCTTACTGGATGGAAACCAGCAGCAATGGCGGCACAGCAATTTCTGACATCCTTCTCTCAAACCGCTACCAGTTGGATCAGGACCTAAATTGGACCTTTACCGGCAGCGGAGGCCTAGGGTATTGCCTGCCTGCTAGAGCCCTTCCCAGTTCTCTTCCCACAGGTAGCCGTTTTCTTATTCAGAACCAGCTATACCGGGCAATAACCGGCGGTGATCACGACGCCTTCACTCCCTACGCGCCATGGAAAGGAAACTGGGAGGAGCGAGAGGACGGCCAGCTTACCACGCGCCCTGGCGCCCTGAGCTGGAAGATTTCCATTGCAGAACGGGAAACCCTTTATTTTGATGCTTTTGCGCACATTAGCACTCGTTTGCGGGAGCCAATTAACGACAGCTTTTCCATAAGCGTAAACGGCAAGGAGTTGGCAGCCTCCTACCCAACCCAAGGGTGCAATGGCATTTTAGAATTGGGGGAATTTGAACATCAGGATGTTAGTATAGAGGTAAAAGTGGTAAAAGAGGCCCAGCTCACCTCTTTTGGCGTTTGGGGCATGAAAGCCTCTGCTCCCAAAAAGCTGATTCAAGCTCTGGGCGCGGCGAACTTCCGCCAAAAAGGGGAACTGCTGGTAGGGAACACAAGCTCTTTGGATG
>CAJUSM010000098.1 GCA_910588935.1 uncultured Oscillospiraceae bacterium | reverse complement strand
TTGAGAAAGGTAAGACTTCGCGAAGCGAAGTCTACGAAACTTTTCCCATTTTCTCTCGGCATCTGAGAGCTGCGGTTTTTCTTCTCTAGCTTGCTTTTATCTCCTCGTTTGCACACTCCCACCGCTTTTTAGCGCCTTGACTTTCCCCATGCCCTATGCTATAATTACGCCAAAGACTATGACGGAGACAGGCAGGCATCGTCTTACGCCTCAGAGAGCCGGCGGTTGGTGCGAGCCGGCGCGGAACCGATCCCTGCATCCCTCCCCAGTCGCAAGCTGAAAGGCCGCCGTGCTTTTGCCGCCGCTGGCCAAGTAGGGGAGACGGCTCCCTGCCGTTACCGGGGCGCGTGTTGACAGGCTCACTTATTTCATTGCGACTGGGTGACATAGCGTAATGGGTGGTAAAGCGAAAGCATATTGTGCCTTCGTCCCGTTATTGGGGCGGGGGATTTTTTTATTATTTTGAAAGGATGATAAGCGTGAGTGTGTACAAAGAGGTCTCCGCGAATATGAATTTTGTAGAGCGGGAAAAGGCCACCGAGCAATTCTGGACCGACCACCAGATTTTTGAAAAAAGCATAGAAAGCCGGAAGGACTGCCCAACCTATACCTTTTACGATGGCCCCCCCACGGCCAACGGCAAGCCCCACATTGGCCACCCGGAAACTAGGGCGTTTAAGGACCTATTCCCCCGCTACCAGACTATGAAGGGGAAGATGGTTCTCCGGAAAGCCGGCTGGGATACCCACGGCCTTCCTGTAGAGCTGGAAGTAGAAAAATTGCTGAAAATCAACGGCAAAGAGCAAATTGAGCAGTATGGCATTGCCCCATTTATCGATAAATGTAAGGAGAGCGTGTGGAAATATAAGGGTATGTGGGAGGATTTCTCCAAAGCCATCGGTTTTTGGGCCGATATGGCCCATCCCTATGTAACCTATGACAACAGCTTTATTGAGTCCGAGTGGTGGGCCCTAAAGCAGATTTGGGAAAAGGGCCTGCTATACAAGGGTTTCAAAATTGTGCCCTACTGCCCCCGCTGCGGCACACCTCTTTCTTCCCACGAGGTAGCCCAGGGCTATAAAGACGTAAAAGAACGGTCCGCCATTGCCAAGTTCCGGTGTAAAGATGAGGAAGCGTACATTTTGGCTTGGACCACCACCCCTTGGACCCTGCCCAGCAATGTGGCTCTATGCGTAAACGCCAATGAGGAGTATGTAAAGGTTCAATACAGTGAAAACGGCGAGGTCTACTATCTAGCGGCCGCCTTGTGCGATTCTGTTTTGGGCGAGGGGAAATATGAGGTGCTGGAGCACTATCAGGGCGCGGATCTAGAACGCAAAGAATATGTGCCTCTGTTTGACTTTGTTAGCCCCAAGGAAAAATGTTGGTATGTGGTCTGTGACGATTATGTCACCCTCACCGACGGCACCGGCATTGTTCACATTGCCCCGGCCTTTGGCGAGGACGATGCCAAGGTGGGCAGGAAGTATGGCCTGCCCTTAGTCCAGCTGGTAGACCAGAAAGGCCAGATGACAGCTGAAACCAAGTGGGCCGGAACATTCTGCAAAGATGCGGATAAAGAAATTTTGGTAGATTTGGAGACCAGGGGCCTGCTGTTCTCCGCCCCCAAATTTGAGCACAGCTATCCCTTCTGCTGGCGCTGTGACACCCCCCTAATCTACTACGCCCGGGAAAGCTGGTATATCGAGATGACCAAGGTGAAAGACCAGCTTATTGCCAACAACAACACCGTCAACTGGTTGCCAGAGAGCATTGGCAAGGGCCGCTTTGGCGATTGGCTGGAAAACGTCCAGGACTGGGCGGTAAGCCGGAACCGGTATTGGGGTACCCCTTTGAATATTTGGGAGTGTGAGTGCGGCCACCGTCATGCTATAGGTAGCATTGAGGAGTTGAAGGAGATGTCTCCCAACTGTCCAGAGGATATCGAGCTCCACCGGCCCTATGTGGATGAGGTGACCATCACTTGTCCCCACTGCGGCAAGCAAATGCGCCGGGTGCCCGAGGTGATTGACTGCTGGTTCGACAGCGGCGCTATGCCCTTTGCCCAGCACCACTATCCCTTTGAGAATAAGGAGCTGTTTGAGAGCCAGTTCCCCGCCGACTTCATCTCCGAGGCGGTGGATCAGACGCGGGGCTGGTTCTACTCTTTGCTGGCCATCTCCACCTTGCTTTTCCAGAAAGCACCATATAAAAACGTACTGGTGTTAGGCCATGTGCTAGACGAAAACGGGCAGAAAATGTCTAAATCCAAGGGCAACGCGGTGGATCCCATTGAGATTCTGGACAAATTTGGCTCCGACTCCCTGCGCTGGTACTTCTATACCACCTCTGCCCCTTGGCTGCCCAAGCGCTTTATGGAAAAAAACGTGATTGAGGGACAGAAGAAATTCTTCTCCACGCTATGGAACACCTATGCATTTTTTGTGCTGTACGGCAATATCGATGGGTTTAAGGCCACCGGGCGCAGTTTGGAGGAATGCAAGCTGACCGTGATGGACAAGTGGCTGCTATCCCGGCTAAATACCGCTGTGGCAGCTCTAGACAGCCATCTGAGCGCGTACCGGGTGCCGGAGTCGGCCAGAGTACTCCAAGACTTTGTGGACGAGATGAGCAACTGGTATGTCCGCCGGAGCCGAGAGCGCTTCTGGGTGCAGGGAGAGACAGAGGACAAGACAGCTGCCTACATGACCCTTTACACAGCCCTTGTTACCGTGGCAAAGCTGTTGGCCCCAATGGCGCCCTTTATGAGCGAGGAAATTTACCGCAACCTGGTGTGTTCGGTAGATTCTTCCGCCCCTGAAAGCGTGCATCTGTGCGCCTTTCCCACCTGTGAGGAAAGCAGGGTGGACAAAGGTCTGGAGAAGGACATGGACGAAGTGCTGAAGGTTGTCACCCTGGGCCGGGCGGCCCGGAACCAGGCCAACCTAAAAAACCGGCAGCCTCTTTCTTTGCTGTATACAGACGCGGACGCCGGCCTGGGACAGATGTACCAGGACATTATCCGCCAGGAGTTGAACGTAAAGGACATTGAGTTTCTCAGCGACATGAGTGAATTTACTGCCTATACCTTTAAGCCCCAGCTAAAGCTGCTGGGCCAGAAATACGGAAAACGTATTGGCGCCATCCGTCAGGCCCTCCAGCAGCTGGACGGATCGGGAGCAAAAAAACAGCTGGAGGCCGAGGGCGCGCTAAAGCTAAGCCTGGAAGACGGGGAGATTAGCCTGGCCCAGGAGGAGCTGCTGATAGAGACAGCGCAAAAAGAGGGGTATACCTCTGTATCAGAGAGAGGGCTGACCGTTGTGCTGGACACGTCCCTTACAGAGGAACTGATTGAGGAGGGGTTTGTTCGGGAAATCGTCAGCAAACTCCAGTCCATGCGCAAGGACGCGGGTTTCCATGTGACCGACCACATACGGGTATTCCACCGGGGCAGCGAAAGGGTAGAGGAAATCCTTCGCCGGAACCAGAAGAGCATTCTGGGGGATGTTTTGGGAAAGGAATGCGTGTTTGGCGCCTTAGAGGGCTATACAGCCACCTGGGACGTAAACGGGGAGGAGACCAGCTTTGGCGTTGTAAAGTGCCAGTAAGGCACGGCTTTATATATCAAAACCACCCGTAAAACGGATGGTTTTCCGTTTCGCCTGCGGCTCAACTGCCTAAAGGCAGGCATAAGAAAAAGAGAGCCCTTCCCGACTGGGAAGGGCTCTCTTTTTCTTATGGGAAACAACCCGTTAAAGACAGGTATGCGCCATGGGTTCGTCGCTCCATACACGGGCCTTGATATACGCGTTCTGGACTGCAGCTGCCAGCTCTTGCGTGGGTTACAGTTGGAATTCCTGGCCTGGCATAGAAACGTCCATTACTCGGTTTGCGTAATCCTTATAAGTCGGAGTGGATTTGAACAAGGGCACCACAGAATAATCTCCCCACATATGCATAGGGAACACATGGTCCGCGCCAGCAGCCTGGAAAAAATATTTCATCCCCAGATCGAAATCCGCCTCCTGACGGGGGTCCAGGGGAACAAAGGCTACGTTAATATGCTTGCCCGCCAAAAGCTGGAGCTCCTCCTGGTAGATCTGAACCATCTGATCGTTCTGGAACCGGGGAGCCCCATCCCAAACCCAGCAGTTTAAATCTCCGGCATGGTAAAACAGCTTCCCTTCGCATCCTACCAGAAAGGCCACCCCCGCATCGGTAGAGCGCAGGGTAGCCACCTGCACGTCCCCTGCCTGGTAGGCCTGCCGGGGGGCCACAAAGGTTGTGGCAGGCCTCAGCTCTTCTGGCACCCGGCTCTCCCAGATATCGTTAGAAAGGAAGAAATGCGCTTTCCGGCCAGGACGGGCCTGGCCGAAGACTTTGGGTGAAAAGTGGTCCCCATGGCAATGACTGGCAAAAATATAGACAGGCTTATTAGAGGAGGGAACCTCCCCTTCGTAGTAGTCGAACAGGAGACAGCAGTTTTCCAGCTCTACAAAATAAGAGCTGTGTAGGATGAATGTAATCTTCATAGGGCCGCTTCCTTTCAAAAAAATTGGTGGAGCGTTGGTTTAAAAATCACTTTTTTTCATATGTCTTGCCCGGCCAGGCCGGGTAGATTCTGTTTTAACCGCCATATGCTTGGGCCGAACCTTGCGCTTTACCCGTAGAATTCGGGCAATGGTCTCTCCCTTAGGCAACATGGCCACATCATCGTAAGAAACTCCGCGGAATACCACAATACATACCGCGTATAC
>CAJUSM010000097.1 GCA_910588935.1 uncultured Oscillospiraceae bacterium | reverse complement strand
CGGTAAGGCAAGAAGAGATATAAAATCCGGGGGATTTTATATCTCTTCGAGGCGGTCCCCAAAAGTAAAGCCCAGGCCCTAAGCGTTGGGGGAAATGTCGCCAACTCCAGAAGCACAAAGCCCCGCCAAAATCAAGCGCACCATTGGTAAGCCTGATTTTGACGGGGCTTGGGCGTTTTTGCTTCTTGGAGGACGGCATTTCCCTTTTGCGCCCAGCAGCTCTAGCCATCCCTTTACTTCATCTCTACAACTGTTACGCCGTTTTCCCCTTCTCCAAAGGTTCCCAACCGAAAGCTCTTTACCTGGGGGCACCGCCGCAAATGCTTTTGCACCGCTCCCCTAAGCACTCCTGTGCCCTTGCCGTGGATAATGGTAACCTGGGTTAGGCTGGCCCGGGCTGCCCGGTCCAAAAAGGCGTCTACCTCCATAAGGGCCTCGTCGCTGCTCATGCCCCGCAGGTCCAGGCTGGTGTCTGCCTGGGGCCGGGAAACATCCTTTGTTATCTGCCGGCCCTTGGGCTTTTGGGGCCCCTTTTTTCCCTCCAGCAGCCGCAGGTTTTCCACCGGCACCCGGGTTTTAATAATTCCCGCCTGCACCAGGGCCTGGCCGTCTCTTGGGGCCTCCAGCACTACGGCCTTTTTGTCAATGTCGAAAATCAACACATCGTCCCCTGGCCTTAGCTCCCTGGGGGGCTGGTAGTCCTCTGCCGCGGCCCAGGTTTTCCCCACCGGGTCCGCGGCCTCCTCCAGCTCCCGCATACCAGAGCGGAGCCGGGCCTTTTGCTCGGCAGAAAGGGCCTTGCTCTGCTGGCGGCGGAGCTCGTCGATCTCGTTGAGCATGGCGTTGGCCTGGCGCCGGGTTTTCTCTACAATTTGCGCCGCCTCCTGCCTGGCCTGCTCCACCTCTCGCCTGGCCTGCTGGGTAGCCTCCGCCTGCTTGGCCTCCGCCTGGCGGATGCTGTCCCGGGCCCGGTCCGCGGCCTTTCGGGCCACCTCCAGCTCGGCCTCCAGCTTTCGCCTATCCTCCTCCAGGTGGCCCACCACCTGCTCAAAGGCGGTGCTCTCTGTGCTCACCAGCTCCCCAGCCCGGTCTACAATACGGGCCTCCATGCCCAGCCGGCGGGAGATGGCAAATGCGTTGGATTTTCCCGGCACGCCAATCAGCAGCCGGTAGGTGGGCCGCAGGCTCTCTACATCAAACTCGCAGCAGCCGTTTTCTACCCCTGGGGTCTGTATGGCATAGGCCTTTAGCTCGGCATAGTGGGTGGTGCAGGCCAGCCTTGCCCCCTTGCCCCGGAGCTCCTCGATAATGGCCGTGGCCAGGGCCGCCCCCTCTACCGGGTCGGTGCCCGCCCCCAGCTCGTCCAGCAGCACCAGGCTGCGGCTGTCTGCCAGGCCTAAAATGCCAATAATATTGGTCATATGGGCCGAGAAGGTAGAAAGGCTTTGCTCTATGCTCTGCTCGTCCCCAATATCTGCCAGAATATGGGTGTATACAGAAACCCTGCTCCCTGCCCCGGCGGGGATCATCAGCCCGCACATGGCCATAAGGGTGAGCAGGCCAATGGTCTTTAGGGCCACGGTTTTGCCGCCGGTGTTGGGGCCGGTGATAATCAGGGCATCAAACTCCTTGCCCAGGCTGATTTCTGTGGGCACAACCTTCTCTTTAGCGATTAGGGGATGCCTGGCGGATTTCAGCAGGGTGACCCCGTCGTCTCCAATGATGGGGGTAACGGCTTTCATGCGGTAGGCTACCTGGGCCTTGGCGAAAATCAGGTTAAGCTCTACCGCGCAGTGGTAGCTATCAATAATCCCCTGGGCAAATTCCCCGGCCTGGGCAGAAAGCTCCCGGAGAATGCGGTTGATCTCCTCCAGCTCCTGAGACTCCAGCATTCGAATCTCGTTATTGGCCTCTACCACGCTCATGGGCTCAATAAACACAGTGGCGCCGCTGGCGGAGGTATCGTGAACCAAACCCGGCACCTCCCCCCGGAACTCGGCCTTTACCGGCACCACATAGCGGCCGCCCCGCTGGGTGATGATGCTCTCTTGCAGGTGCTTTTGGTGAGAGGAGGAGCGCACCAGCTTTTCCAGCTGATCTCGGGCCCGGGCAGAGGCGTTCCGAATTTTCCGGCGGATGCTGGCCAAAGCGGGGGAGGCGGCGTCTGCCATCTCCTCCTCGCTGAGAATGGCGGTAAAGATCAGCTCCTCTAGGTATTTGTTGGGAGAAAGCACCCCAAACCGGTCAGAAAGCGGGGTTCGCATGCCGGCGGATTTGTCGTGCCAGCTCTGCAGGGCCCGAATGGCCCGAAGGGTGCCGGCCACCTGGAGAAGCTCTTTCATGCCCAAAACGCCCCCGGCCTGGGCCCGGCGCAAGGGGTTGCTCACATTCTTCAGGCCGTAAAAGCTGGGCCCGCCAAACTTTGCCATCAGCACAAAGGCGGCGTCGGTTTCCTCCAGCAGATACCTGGCCTGGGCTGGGGAGGCCTGAGGCTCCATGGCCCTGGCCAGGTCGGCGGCGTCGTCGCAGGTTGTCTCCGCGGCCACCATGTCTAGTATTTTATCCAGCTCGAGAGCTCTGTAGTTTTTATTCATAGTATTCCTTTCTATATCAATGCAACAAATGAACGCGGGGATAAAGGAGCAGCCGCCTGCCACAAAGATGCCGGCGGGCGACACACGCGGTCCAGGGGCGGGGAAGATTGCCGGTGGCAATCGCTCTGACCCGACCGAGCCGGCAGGCGAGACAGGCCCCTTGCAGGGTGCGGGACAGCGTCCCGCGACCTTGCCCTTGCCCCAATAAAGAGGCGGCGCACTAAGAAAAAGTCGAGGCAGCACAGCCCCACTCCCCCACAGTGGAACACGAGCGCAAACCCGCGCCGCCGGAGAAGCCGCCAGCGCATCCCGCCGAGGTTTCCAATCCGCAGGATTGGAAACCAGGCGGGGAGCGGACGTCTAGAGCCGCTAAGCGAAAAAACAAAATACCGTCCCCCAAGAAGCAAAAGCCTCCAAGCCCCCGAAAAATCAGGCTTACCCATGGCGTGCCTAATGTTGACTGGGCTTTACCCCTCTAGGGCTGGCGGCATTTTCCCCAGCGCTTAGGGCTGGGGCTTCATCTTTAGGCTCCGTCTCGAAGAGAAATAAAATCCCCCGGATTTTATATCTCTTCTTGCCTTACCGGCATCGTGGGCGGCGCGGTTTTGTGCTCGGCTGGGCGGAAGAGGGAATGGGGAGGCGGCTGGCTCGAGGTGGTTTTGGCGCGCCGCCCTTTGGGGGGCAAGGTCGCCTCCGGCGGCCAGGGCGCTGCCCTGGACCCGCAAGGGGCCTAACGCCCCTTGACCGCGTATGTCGTCTGCCGGCATTGGTTTTTGGGGCTTTTTCTCCTATATCTTGGGCTCCTACAGCCTCCGCTTTGCCTATGGTCCCCCTAGGCTCTTATAAAAGCTCAGGCTGGTCAGCTCCCTTTGCACCACCGCCAGCACATAGGCCTCTGCCGCCGCCTCCGCCTCCTCCAGCGCACTTGGGGAAAGAGAAAAGGAAAACAGCTTTTCCATTGGGGAATACACCATATGCCGTATTCCCATCAGCGCCCCAGGGCTTAGCCCCAGCCCCCCGCCGTTTTCCGGCATCCAGCAGTCTTGGCAAAAAATTTGCCCTCGCTCTGCCCAAAAGGTCATTGTGGGCGATTCATATGCCCCGCAGTTTGCGCAGCCCACCAGGTCTGGCATATATCCTGCCAAAGAGAGCATTCGCAGCTCTACCAGGGGCTTTAAAAGCCTGGGCGAGCGTTCTCCGCTGCTAAGAAAATGCAGGGCGTTCAGCACCAGCCGCAGGCAATCCCCGGCAGGGGTGCTTTCTGGCACCAGCTCGGCAGAGAGCTGGCAAAAATACTGGGCCAGGCTAAGGGCCACAATATCCTTGCGCAGGCCAAAAAAGCTTTCTATTGGGTAGGCCGCGCTAATTATGTAGGTCTCCCGCCCCTTATATAGATCCAGGCGGGAGTAGCACAGCAGGCCGGTGGCGGCGTTTTTGCTGTCCTTATAGTTTTTGGCCCGGCGGGCAAAAGCCCTTACCACGCCTTCGTCACGGGTAAGAGCCGTTACCAGGCGGTCGCTCTCTCCAATGGCCTGTTCCCGGATAATGAGGCCCTGGGTTTTCACTTTCACCGGCAAGACCTCCTCTCTCTGGATTTCCGGCGGAAATTGGGGTATCGCTGTGGCAGGCAAGCCGCGCGTAGCGGATGTAATCCTCTACCCTGCCCGACCGTGTAAAACAAAGCCACGCTTGCTGTTCGTTCATTGCAAAGGCCCCCTTTGTGCATTCAAATAGGTACAAAAGAAGTATTTGCAAATTCGGGAAGGGTATGAGAGGAAAAAATATCTTTGTTCGGCAGATTCCGACGGACTTTTCGGAAACAATGTGCTTAAGGGGGATTTGCCCTCTCTATTGTACTGGGAAAAGGCGGAAGGCGCAAGGCTTTTTTCGAAAAAGAAGGAGCCAACAGCTGCCGGCAGCCAAAGGAGCAGAGGGCTAAGCCTGAAAACAAAATGCCGCCCCCAAGAAGCAAAAGCGTCCAAGCCCCCCAAAAATCAAGCCTGCTAATGGCGCGCTTGACCTTGGCGGGACTTTGTGTTTCTGGAGTTGGCGGCATTTTCCCCAACGCTCAGGGCTGGGGTTTCATCTTTAGGCGCCGTCTCGAAGAGAAATAAAATCCCCCGGATTTTATATCTCTTCTTGCCTTACCGGCATCGTGGGCGGCG
>CAJUSM010000096.1 GCA_910588935.1 uncultured Oscillospiraceae bacterium | reverse complement strand
CATGGCCTTGCCCCAGGCCATCCATCACAAAAAATAATTCGGGCTGAAATCCCGACAATCCTGCAACCTAACGAAATTTTTCCACTCTCCCTCATAAAATCCTCGTTTTGGACACTCCCCCCTGTCGTCATCATTCCCATGCCCCCAGGCTGCCGCGGAAAGCTCCGGCCAAGGTCAGCGCCATTAGCCCCAGCAGCAGCCGGGCGCTGATCACTTGGGTATAGCCGCCCGCAGGGCCTGGTCAAAGGCCTCGGTTGTACCGTTTGGAATCGTAAAAGAGGTATTGGACGCTGTCATAGGGGCCAGGTAGGCGGTATTTTCCTCTCGCTCAGCCATTGAGGCGGAGGGAATGATAGTCGCGTCTTCCAGGATATCCCTGTTACCCATCAGGTTCCGCAGGCCGGTGTATTGGTATGAGTATGCCCCTATAATCTGGCATTCCCCTACAGAAAAGGTAGGATACTGGAAACCCTGGGCATTCAGCATGCTGTAGCGGGCGGCAAAGGCCGAATCCCCGCCAGAGCTTTCGTAGCCGTAAAGAGTACAGCACAGGGGCAAAGTTCACCCGGGCAGGTGTGAACAGGCGCGTGCCGTTTTCGGTAATCTCGATTTTTTCCACCGCCTGCACTCGGGCCGAGCGTTCCCAGAGTATAGCGGCGGAAAAGGAAACCAGGGCTGTGGCGGCGGCCATCATCAGAAAAAACAGCAGTGCTCTGCCCTTTTTACCTGTAGGAGGGCCCGGAACTTTATTCCGGGCCCTCCTGTTTTGCACTTATTTTTTTTCCAGCCGGTGTTTGGCAATTAGTTCTTTTTCCTCTGCCCGCAGTTCCCCAATCCGCTGGGGCTGTTCCGAAAATTTCCTGGGGGCGCGTACATTGCTTAAGTCTGTTCCCACATACTCCTCGGGGAATACCAGTATCTCTGCAGAAACGTTAAAAATTTTTGCCAGTTTGCTTACGGTCTGCACATCGGGGCTGGTTTTCCCGGTTTCGTAGTAAGTGTAGGTAGAGCGGGAAACCCCCAGGGCCTTGGCTACGGAATCTTGAGAATACCCGCAGATCATCCGGACAGTTCGCAGCACCTTTCGGAAAGCCTCTCTGTAATCACCCATATACTTACCTCCCTTTTCTACTGCCCTATATGGTTGCCGCATAATGCTTGCTGCAAACCAGATGGATATGAAAGAGGATAGACAGCGGCAGGCCAGAGACCAAAGCGGCATGGTTGTTTCCGAAGGTTTTAAGAAGAGATGCTGCTTTCAGCGGTACAGGCACGAAGATAGGAAGTTCCTTTGTATATATGGTTAAAAAGTGGCGGCCTGTATCTATGGGGCGCTCCTCCCCCACTGGCGGTTGTCCGGCATTCCCAAAGCTGTCTTTGCCCTAAAAGGAAAAACAGCCCCACGGAGCTGGCACTGTTTGCGGCTCGGGGGGCTATATAATGGTTTTTCCTGGTTTGCTTGCAGCCAGCGCCTACAACCAGGGGAATCTTTTCGCGTTTTTTTCGGCGCTTTGGGTAAAAATAGTCTCTGCAGCGTTGTGCCAGCAAAACCCCGGTATACTGGCCTGTTTAGCTAAGAAAAGCCTCCCGGTTCCATTTGATAAGGCGATATCAGTATAGCACACATTTTGCAAATAGTGAAGTATCACTGAGAAAACAGGCCTAGTGATTTATCATAATCTGGTAGATAACTAGGAGGTGTTAGTATGAACACACAGCAAGCCGTTGCCAACCGCATTATCCAGCTCTGCAAAAAACGGTGCATTACGCCAAACGCTTTAAGCTATTTGGCCGCGGTGCCCCAAGCCACCATCAAAAGCATTCTCAATGGAGAAAGCAAAAATCCAGGAACTGTTACCATTAAAAAACTATGCGATGGTTTCGAGATTACCTTGGGAGAGTTTTTCTCTACCCCCGAATTCGACGCGTTGGAACAGGAAATTCGCTGACTTTCTGCAACTTCATTATAAAGTGACATCACTTGCCTGTCAATAGACTGCATAAAAATGTTTTAAAAAGCCATATCATTATCTTACTATTAAAGAAAGGGGTCTTTGATATGGCTACGAACAAGCGAGTGTTTACTTTACGGTTAACAGATGAGGTGTTTGAGAAAATCGGTTTCCTGGCAACCAAGGAGCACCGCTCCATGACCAACTACATCGAGTATGTCCTGCTGCAGCACCTAGAAAAAGTGAGGCAGCAGGACCCGGGAAAGAATGGAAAATAACGGCGGGGCCTTTCAGGCCTTGTCGCCGGGCTGGAAAAGGCGGGCCGGAAACCTGAAACACTCAGGTTCACCGGCCCGCTTTTGTATGTACTGGGGGGAAAAACTGGCTTACAAAAGGGCTTCTACTTCCTCTTGCTCTGGCATGGACTTGATAGCTCCCTTTTTGGTGGTAACCAGATATGCCGCGGCATTGGCAAAGCTCAGCATTTCCCTTAGGTTTTCTTCCGTAAGCCCTTCTAGGCCGTGGGTAAGCACGTAATGAAGCACGCATGCGCAGAAGGTGTCTCCGGCCCCGGTGGTCTCTATGGTGCCCCCCAGCTGGAGGGCTGGCACAAACACCCAATGGTCCTTGTAGTAGGAGTAGCTGCCTTGAGAACCAGCGGTTACATTGAGCAGCCGGATGTTGGGATACTTCTCCCGCAGCATAACCGCGGCCTTGTAAAAGTCGGTCTCCCCTGTCATAAATTCAATCTCGTTGTCCGCGATTTTCAGGATATCGCATTTCCCCAAGCCATAGCCGATTTGGCGCTTTGCCTCTTCCAGGCTCTCCCACAGGGGCGGGCGCAGGTTGGGGTCAAAAGAGAGCAGCGCGCCCCCGTTCTTAGCCCAATCGATGGCCTGACAGGTGGCCTGGCGTACACCTTCATGCGTCATAGAGAGGGTTCCAAAATGGAAGATACCACAATTTTCCACCACTTCCTGGGGAATCTCCTCCTGGGTAAGCAGCATGTCCGCCCCGGGGTTGCGGAAAAAGGAGAATTCCCGGTCTCCATTGGGGGCGGTTTTTACAAAGGCCAGGGTTGTCCGGCTTTCCTGGTCCATTACCAGGTGGGTCATATCAATCCCTGCTTCCACCGCTACCTGCCGCAGCTGCCGGCCCAAAATGTCGTCGCCTGCCTTGCCGATAAAGGCGCAGCTATGCCCAAGCTTTTTCAGCATGGCCAGCACATTGCAGGGAGCTCCCCCAGGGTTGGCCTCGAACAGGCTGTTGCCCTGGGCGCTTAAGCCGTTTTCTGTAAAATCGATGAGCAGCTCTCCCAGGGCGGCTACATCAAAACCGGTATCCTTTTTCATTCTTTTTCCTCCTCAGGGAAAATCAGTCCGTATTTTTCCACGTCCATTGTCATTTCCCCCCTAGCCTCAAAGCGGATGCCTTGGGCGCTTTGAGGGGTGTAAAGCACAGCGCTGGCCGCCTGCTGGCCGTCGTTGACAAAAAGCTCTAGGCTAAAGCGGTCTAGAATAAGCCGCAGCTTTAAAAGCCCATCCTGCGCTTGTACCGGAAAACGCCTGATATTGGCAATGTCCCGGGGCAGGCCGCTGGCGGTTCGGTCAATTTCCATAGAGCCCTCCTCGGGCCGCCATAATAGGGTGGTGGCAAACCCATCCCCCTCTGCCAGGTATAGCCGGAACCAACGGCAGTCCTGGCCAGGCCGCAGGGTTAGGGTCATATCGATTACCCTGCCCTGGATTTCCGGCAGGGCGGTGGAAGCCGTGACAGAAACGTTTTTGTGTACCACAGCCGGTCCCCGGTAATTCTCCAGTTCTCTAACCGGGCATTGGAAAAGCCGTCCTTGCCGGAGAGACAGCTCTCTGGGCAGGGTCATCTGGCCAAACCAGGGGAAACCCTGGGGCTTAGCGTCGGCGCTCTGCCAGCTTTGCATCCAGCCAATCATAATCCTTCTGCCGTCGCTGGCCTGGAGGGTTTGGGGGGCATAAAAGTCCAAGCCACAATCAATGGCTTGAAGGCTCTCCCGGGAAAACTCCATAGTTTCCGGGTTCCAGCTGCCCAAAAGCACCACGGCATTGTTTCCCGGGTGGATTCCAGGCCCGTCTGGGTACATATCCATAGGGCTCACCATTAAAACCTGTTTCCCGTCCAAGGGGAAGAAGTCCGGGCATTCCCACATACCACCAGCTTCATTGTGGGAGGCGTCCAGCGTGCAGGCATATTCCCAGTGGATGGCGTCCGGGCTTTGGAACAGGAGCACAGCCCCAGAGTCCTGCTGGGTGAAGGCCGCGGCAACCGCCCGGTAGGTCCCGTCTGGCTCCTGCCAGATCTTTGGATCCCGAAAATCGTATTTACTGCAGCCCTGGGGCAGGTGGTCGTGGGAGATTACAGGGTTGCCCGAGAGCTTTTCATAGTCCACCCCATTGCCAATGGCAGCGCATTGAGCCTGAACATTTTGCTGGGGAGACGCAGGGGCCACGCCCGTATAAAGCAGCAGTTGGCGGCCATCGAGAAGCTGGATAGCGCTGCCGGAGAAGCAGCCGGCTTGGTCATAGTCCGTATCCGGGGCCAAAGCGGCGGGCAGGCGCTGCCAGGTAATAAAATCCTGGGTCTTTACATGGCCCCAGTGCATGTCGTTCCAGGAGGTAGAGTATGGGTAGTACTGGTAAAACAGGTGGTATTCCCCTTGGTAAGGGGAAAAACCATTGGGGTCGTTCATCCAGCCGGCAGTGGGGGTAATATGGAACGCTGGGCGCTCCCGCAAAGAAATATGGGTGTTTGCCTCGTAATCCCGTGCTTTTTGGAGCCGGTCGCTGATCATAAGGAATCCTCCTAACTATGGTTTTTCTTGGAACCAATCTCATTATAAACGGTGAGGCGGGGAAGTGCAAGGGGGAGGGGAGTGTTGGAAATCTATAAATATGGGGCCTGAAACAGAAAACACAGGGTGAACGAGGAAAATGCCCTTCCTTTGCTCACCCTGTGTTTCTCTGCTTTACGCCTGCATGTGCTGCCGGTTAATGGCGCAGATAATGCCTTTAATTGAGGCCACGCTGATGTTGCTGTCGACACCGACCCCGAAAATAATCTCTTCCCCATGCCGCAGCTGGATATAGC
>CAJUSM010000095.1 GCA_910588935.1 uncultured Oscillospiraceae bacterium | reverse complement strand
AAAACCAGCCAACCGGCGGATATGTTCGTGCCAGTCCAGTGGCTACGGGAGCAGTTTGAGGCCAATTCCGGAGACCCCTTTGCCTACAATTCCTTTGGGGGTGAGCTGGCGGACTCCATGAACCTGAACGACTTCAAAGCCAGCCTGGACGAGCTGGGCTTCACCCAGCCCTTCAAAATCCAGAAATTCGGCGAGTGGGGCGATAATTACGACCGCTCCGAGGGCGCAGCAATCATGATGGACGATGAGGACTTTATCAAAACCGCTGAAAAGCTGGGGGAAACCATCCAGCAGTTCCAGATCTTCCTCTTCCCCTTCTTCGGGGTGGTGGTAGGCCTGGTGACCCTCTCCATCTTTTTGGTGCTCCGGGGGGCCCGGCGGGATATGGCTATCTCCTGCTCTCTGGGCCGGCCCAAGGGGCTAATTGGGGCGGCAAACTTGCTGGCAGCTTTGGGGGCGGAGCTCATCGGCTCTCTGCTGGTGCTACCGGTAATGATTCTTCTGCTGGGCATCCCGTCGGGAACAGCTCTGGTGGTCTGCCTGGCCTTTTTGGCCTGCGCCTTGGTGGGGGACCTGGCGGCCCTGTGCCTGCTGCTGCGCTTCGACGCCCTGAGTATGCTCACGGCGTCCCAGGAATGAGAGGGGGAAAAATCGTGATCATCAAAAACAGTATTAAGCAGCTTTTCCGCAAGCCGGGCAAGGCCATCCTGTTCTTTTTGCTCATGGCTGCAGCCACAGCCATGCTGGTCTTCGGTACGGCCATGTTCTACCGCAGCGGGGAGCAGATGAAGGCCCTGGAGGGCATGTACACCACTGTAGCTACCGTGGAGCAGCCCTGGGAATCCGTAGACCGGATCTCCACCGCCAACGAGTGCTTTTCCGGCAAGTCGCGGATCGAGCTCAACTATGGGGACATTATCCACCACAGCGACCTGGATTTCCCCGGGGCAAACTACATCCAAAAGCCGGAAAACCGGCCCTATTACCTGGCCTATATGCCGGATTACAACGACACGCATCCGGGAAACTGGAGCTACTATACATATGACGTGATCGAGTTTGAGGTGACGGAAGACTCCGATAACGGGAGCTCGGCCATGGCCGTGATTACCGATGTCCCCTACCGGGGCACCCTGAATTTCGACCAGGATATTACCGATTACGGCGGGGACTCTATCTCGGTTTACGTGGAGAACGTGGTCGCGCTGGACAAGGGGAAGCAGGTCTTCGTCTGCCAGCACCAGCAGGAGGGTTTCCTTCCCTTGGAGAAGGGAAAAACTTACATCGGCTACCTGGCCAGGACAGAATGCGAGATTCACGGGGAAGAGCTGATGCCGGTAGGCGCGCCCTTCTCCAGCCAGGTGGATGCCCACGGCGCCCCCATTGACAACGGCTACTTCGCCGACGGCCTGGCGGGCAGCAGCTCGCCCCGGCGGCTGGAGGAGGTCACCGAGGATTTCTACCAGCCCGGCCACCACGGCCAGGACTGGCTGAACTTCATTGAAGAGCTGGATATGCGGAATCTGGTCCACCCGGTGCTGGCGGTTACGGACTGGAACCTTCTCCCCTGCTACCGGAACGACAACATCACCTTCCAAGGCCGAATGATCACCCAAGAGGAATTAGACTCAGGGGCAAAGCTCTGCATGGTCTCCTCCGCTTTCTCTCAAAAAAACATCAGCACTTTGGTGCCAGGGAAAAAAGTGACCCTTTCCATGCTGTGTTCCCTCTATGGCTACACCCAATACACTGGCGGTTATGAGGACATGAACGGGTATTTCGAACTACCCAGAGACCTGAGCTTGCAAAACGCCCAGGGCGAGCTCTATCAGCCCTTCTGGGAAGAGGAATACGAGATTGTGGGCACCTTCGATTCCCGGTACGGCGCGGAGGAGCTGTGCTTCAGCGATATGATCATCATTCCAGCCAAATCGGTGGGAGCTTCGGACGAAAATAATATCATCTATTACGGACCCATGAGCAGAGGCTTGGCGTCTTTCCAGATCCCCAACGGAACCACGGAGGAATTCATAGCCGCCCTTACAGAGGCCGTGCCCGATGCGGCCCGGCTGAATATCAATTTTGACGATATGGGCTATTCCCGGGCCAAGGGTAGCCTGGAGGATGCCCAGCACACGGCCCTGCTACTGCTTCTGGTGGGCCTGCTGGCTGCGGCGGCGATCATCATGCTGCTGTTGTACTTCTTTGTGGTACTGGAGAAAAAGCGCACCGCTATCGAGCGGAGCATGGGCATGACCAAGAGTCAGTGCCGGGTGTCCCTTATGGCGGGAATTCTGATTGTCACCATGGCCGCCTCCCTGGTAGGCAGCGCTGCTGCTGGGTTCCTGCTAGCCCAAGGGGACGCGGCGGTGCAGGAGGCCAATGAGAAGATTGACGAGACAGGTATAAACGCGGAAGGAGAGTTCCAGCGGGACTGGGGATTGGGTGGCATCTACGATTTCAGTGGCAAATACAGTCCTTGGGCTATGATGGATATTAAAGGCAACCGAACGATACAGGAAATAATTCCTATTTCCATCTGGATTTACATTTCCATCTCTCTTGTCATATGGGTGGTTGTGTACGCTCTGGCTAGGATCCTTGTAAACCGGAATTTGAAAATTGATCCTATTTTGTTGTTAAATACGAAAGCATAAAAGTTAGGAGCCGCTCAAGAATTGAACCGCATTCCACTTGTTATTCAGTATACCATACTGTCCAACAAATAGGAGGCAGTTCATTACAGGGTGGCTCCTATTTTACCTTTTTGCTACCTATTACCGGTAAGCTTGGAAAACAGATCAGTAAACAGCGCATCTCGGTTGATATGATATACATACCTCATGAGGTGACTGTTGGGATAAAGACTGTAATGGTGATCATAAGCTGGTAGCGCTACCGGCTGAATACGGGAAAGCATAAACCGCTCCTCCTGATTCAGCAACCAAGCCACGGCAGTTACATCCCACACCACTCGAGTCCAAGCGGTGCCAGCGGCATAGCTTTCCGCCTCCGCAATCGTGTTCGCCGCCAAGTAATCCGCTAAAGGATTTTTTCCTGTAAGCCAGTGCTCCAACTCTGGGCGAGAGGTAGCAAAGCCACTAACCACACCCATGCAAGGCAGCTGAACAAATGGAACACCACTACCCATTACCACCCTGGCTGCCGCAACGTCCTGCATCATATTAAACTCCTCGGTATCATGATAATGGAGCCCATTGCCTCCCAGCCACACCACCACGGTGTTCTCAGCCACCAAAGGCTCCAGAAGAATAGCGGAGGCAATGTTTGTAATTGCGCCGATGGCCACTACATATAGGGGATTTTCCAGCGAATAACTTTTTGCCCGCGTAGCTAGGTCTACCGCTGCCGCTGATTCTACCGGGGTTTTCTCATCCGGCAGATATCGGGGTGATCCCTTGTACACTGGAACCTTCTCTCTAACTAAATTTAATATCTTAAAAATTTCATCATAACTTTTTTCCATTCCATCCTCTGGGCCAGAAGATTTCTCATTAAAAAATGGTGCGGCATAGAGGGCCTTGGTGGTCAGCTTCTCTTTAGAAAGCAGCAGATAAGCAATAGCAAACTGGTCATCAATCTCGTTATAAGCATCCGTATCTAGCACCACATCTACTGGGCCAACAGGCGCGGCCAGATTTTTTAATCTTTGTTCATTCGTCATCATTTTTCTCCTTTACATACAGGTAATTTTTCATCAAAAATATTTAGATACGGAGTAAGGCAGCCCATACCCGCACTGTTAACCCATTCCTTACCAGAAGCCTGTACTCTATCTTCATCCACTTAGCTCTGTGTAGGACCTATAAACTGGTTGCAGCCATTCTATTTCCCAAGTTATCCCAGAACTGCAGGTACTGCAAGTGAAAGCCTCCGATAGTCTTCCTAGCGATGGATATATCCCATTTGGCATATAGTAAAATCTTACCACAAGATTTCAAATATTGCAACTACTCTTTGTAGTATGACACGCCCGTCACATAAAAAGCGAAGGATAGAGAGGAAGAGCGCAGAGTACAAAAGTGCCGAGAATATATGGGCCTTTATGGAACTTTCTTATGATGACTAGCAATGAAGTTTTTATGGACAGCCAGTGCGGATTTACGTAAAGCGCTTATGGTACGGTTGGTGTTTTCGCTCAGAAAACGGCAATCGTCTTCCGAAAAAATCACATTCAAAAGCCAGTGCATGGACTCAATTTTCCCATGTTCCCGGGCAAGCCCCATCAGCTGCCTTGCAGAGACATCTCGACTGGAAATGAAATAGTTGGTCTGCCCACTGAAATGCCCGCGAATTTCCATACTTCGTTCAATAGAGAAAACTGAACGCAAACCAGGCCATTTGTGCTCTTTCACTCTGATTTTACGGCAGTTCTCTTTTCAAGCTGTCCCGCATTCTTTTCCATAGTCTGCAAGCTGTCCAAGTCTTCCTCCTCAGTTCCCTTAAAGAACAGGCGGACATCCTCCAAAAAGGCGGCTGGTTTTCTTTCAAGCCAAACAAATAGTCTCCCTTGTGCTGTAGCGCTTTGCGGTATGTCTCCCGCTAGCAATGCGTCGCATCCGCAGTAACCGTCTTGCCCTCCACATCCAGGCAGTTGACTATTTCCTGAAATACCGGTATCCTGTTGGTTTTCTCATGAATGGCTTCTTGCGCCAGAATTACCCCGCTGCCGGTCACATAAGCGCTACGAATTTGCAGGGCGCTGTGAGGTTTGCTGGGTTTCGCCGTGCTGCGTATGGCCTTTCCATCCATAGCGATTACCCCTCCCGATATATCCAACCCGCACAACACCGCACACGGTACGATAAAAAATAATATGTCCGCCAGCGGATATTTTGCATAACTTGGATGCCGCTTATCTTCTATTTCTGACATCCTGGCCAGGATGTCTTCCATTCCCTTCACCCTGCATCTTTATATCACTTTTTTATGAGACGGACGCCTCCCTGTATCTTGGGAGTGTCCAAAACGAGGATTTTATGAGGGGAAGTGGAAACATATCGTTAGGTTGCAGGATTGTCGGGATTTCATCCCGACATAGTATTTGTGATTGATGGGGTCTCGCCTGCCGGCTCGGTCGGGTCAGAACGGTCCCC
>CAJUSM010000094.1:3447-5190 GCA_910588935.1 uncultured Oscillospiraceae bacterium | reverse complement strand
CGCGGTATGACATTGAGATGCAGACAGGCCACGCCTACGATTTAGAGCGGCGCGTTCAAGGCCCCGAACATGAGCGAACCGGCGCTGGAGTTTTTGCGGTATGTCAACGCGAGATACCGCAAGCTGGCCATTGACATTTCGGGCTCGGAGTATTTGACGCGGATCGACCGGGCGGTGGAAGATATCAAATCCGATAAAGGAAAGGTGGAGAGGCTGATGACATTGGCTGCGAAATTGAAGGATGAACGGTGGATTGGGCGGCAGGAGGGCCTGGAGGAAGGTTTGGCAAAAGGCCGCGCCGAGGGCCGCGCCGAGGGTGAGCATAGCGCCATGGTTGGCCTGATTAAGCGGTTACTGGAGCGGCATAAGACGCTGGAGGAAATTGCCGATATTTGCGCTCTGGATTTGGACGAAGTCAGAAAAATCGCGGAGGATGAATAGGACATCATCCCGCGCAACGACCTTTCATAAAAGTGACGTCTTTTAAGCATGGCAAGGCTAGGGCATTGGCATATAGCCAAGTCTAAAATCCCTAGAAACTGTGTGGTTTCTAGGGATTTTGTTTTTAAACAGCCCAGGCACAATTATATTTTGGAGGATGGATACCATGAAAAAAATCTTTGCAACCCTTTTGGCAGCGCTCTTTATGTTAGCTTTCCCGGCGTGCAGCAGTGTCGGCAACCCAGGCTCCGGCTCTCAGAGTGAAGGGGAAAACGCCATAGGCAGCGCCCTGGAACTGCTCACCACCGTGTGGGCCGGCTACGGAGAAGAGGAGCGCTTTGCCGCCGCTGGCGGCGATATGTCCGAGGAAAACATGACCATGGACGGCCCTGGCAAGTTTAGCGTCAGCGATGCCGCCGCGTTGGATACCACGCTGGGGTTCCCAGAGGCTGCCGTGGATAAAATTGACGACGCGGCCTCCCTGATGCACATGATGAACGCCAATACCTTTACCTGCGGCGTGTATCATGTCAAGGATGCCGGGGATCTGCCGGAGGTTTCCACCGCCCTGAAGGACAACATCCTGCAACGGCAGTGGATGTGCGGCTTCCCGGACCGGCTGGTGATCATGCAGGCCGGCAGCTATGTGGTGGCCTTCTTTGGCGAGGAGGGGATCACCGGCACCTTCCAGGAAAAACTGGTAACCGCGTACCCTGCCGCAGAAACTCTGTGTGACCAGCCCGTAGCGTAACCGGCGGCAGAGTAAAGGCTAAGCGATGCTATTTTCCAGCATAACCTTCCTGTTTTACTTTCTGCCCGTTGTGGCGGCCCTGTACTTTGCCTCGCCCAAGCGCCTGAAGAACAGCGTGCTGCTTGCGTCCAGCCTCTTTTTCTATGGCTGGGGCGAGCCCAGATACCTGGCCTTCATGCTCCTCTCTATTACCCAGGGGTATATTTTTGGGCTTCTGATCGAAAAATACCGAAAAAGAGGCTCTCCCAAAGCCCTCCTGACGGTTTCGATCCTTTTCAGCCTGCTGTTGCTGGGGTACTGCAAGTACGCGGATTTCTTCATCAGCAACTTCAACCAGGTAACAGGGCTATCCCTCCCCCTGCTTAAAATTGCGCTGCCGGTGGGCATCAGCTTTTATACCTTTCAGGTGATCAGCTACACGGTGGACGTATACCGGGGCCTAGTGCCCGCACAGCGGAACTATGTGGATCTGGCCGCCTATATAGCCATGTTCCCCCAGCTGGTGGCAGGGCCTATTGTCCGGTATGCGGACATAGCCGGCCAGCTGCGGA
>CAJUSM010000094.1:0-3347 GCA_910588935.1 uncultured Oscillospiraceae bacterium | reverse complement strand
GAATTCTGGCGAAGATGGCACATCTCGCTGGGGGCCTGGTTCCGGGACTATCTCTACATCCCTCTGGGGGGCAACCGGGTGGGCAAGCCCCGCTGGCTGTTCAATATAGCGGTGGTGTGGGCAGCAACCGGGCTTTGGCACGGCGCGGCGTGGAATTTTGCCCTTTGGGGGCTGCTGTTCGCGGCCCTGCTGATGCTGGAAAAGCTGTGGCTGTCTGGGTGGCTGAACAGGCACAAGGCCGTTAGCCACCTGTATGTTCTGTTTCTGGTTATGGTCAGCTTTGTGGTCTTTGACGCGGAAAGCGTGGCAGCGGCGTTCTCCCATATTGCCGCCATGTTCGGGGGCCAGGCCCTGCCGGCCTTTACGGTGGAAAGCATCTATTACCTGAAAAGCTATCTGGTCATTTTGGCGCTGGCACTGGCAGGCGCGACCCCTCTGCCAAAAAAACTGGCGGCTCTGGCAGAAAAAGGCCGCTATACCCATGTGGCCTGCCATATAGCAGAGCCGGCGGCCTGTGTGGCGCTGTTAACGGTGTGCACCGCCTATCTTATAGACGGTTCCTTTAATCCCTTCTTATATTTTAGATTTTAGGAGCGATAGTATGCCGGAAAAACGGAAGGATATGGCCCTTGTGGCCCTTACCTGTATCTTTTTGTATGGATTTTTGCTGTGGGCCCTCCTCAAGCCCGTGGATGCCCAGTCGGTCAGCGAACGCCGGCCTCTGGCCGCCCCGCCGGCTGCCAGCTGGGACGCTGTATTTTCAGGGGCCTTTATGGCAGATTTTGAGGAATACGCGCTGGACCAGTTTCCCCTGCGGGATACGTTGCGCACTGTCAAGGCCCTCACCGCCCTTTACATCTTTAGGCAGAAGGATAACAACGGGGTCTACCTGTGGAACGGCTACATCTCCAAGTTGGATTACCCCCTTAACCTGCTGTCTGTAGACTACGCGGCGTCGCGGTTCCGGTATGTCTACGAGCGGTATCTGGCAGACAAAGACATGGCGGTCTACCTGTCCGTTATTCCGGACAAGAACTGTTATATGGCGGCGGAACACGGTGCTCCTGCTCTTAACTATACAAATCTGGTGACTGCCCTGCGGGCCCGTTTAGATTTTGCCCAGTATATTGACCTCTTTCCCTTTTTAGAGTTATCGGACTATTACCGCACAGACAGCCATTGGCGGCAAGAAAATATCACAGATGCCGCCCAGTACCTTGCCGGCCAGATGGGGGCCACTCTGTCAGGCGCCTACGCCTGTCTTCTGGCCGAGGCCCCTTTTTATGGGGTGTACTATGGGCAGGCGGCCCTGCCCCTGCCGGGAGAGGAGCTGTACTACCTAAACTACGCCGCCCTGAAGGAGTGCCAGGTCTATGACTATGAAACAGGCACGAATATCCCCCTTTACGACCCGGGGCAGGCCGCGGGCCGCGACCCCTATGCCTTCTTTCTGGCAGGGCCCAAATCGCTGCTGAAGATTGAAAATCCCCACGCCACCACCAAGAAGGAACTGATCCTCTTCCGGGACTCCTTTGGGAGCGGCATAGCCCCCCTGCTGGCAGAGGGCTACGCCTCCATCACTCTGGTGGATATCCGCTATATATCCCCTCCGATGCTGGGCCAGTTTATCTCCTTCACCGATCAGGACGTGCTGTTCCTGTACAGCACGTCTGTCCTCAACCACAGCGAAACCATCAAGTGAACAGGTGAAGCGGGATCACTTTTTCAGCTTTTTATTGAACTTTCTGGATTTTCAAACAGCCACAATAAAGATGTTTTAAAAATTTATCACACAGAATATTCAAGTTCGCTTTTTTAGACACGGGGTTTTTCATAAACCCCGTGTCTCCTTTTTCCCGTGCGGGTCTTCCAATCTCGCCAAAGCCCTACACGCCAATGCCTGATAGACGCGAGCATGGTTTAAAAGCCAATATATCCATCCGCGCTTCTACAAAATCCATAAAAACAAAAAATGTAGTGATTTTTCCCGTTTCCTTCCTAGCCGCTATGTCGTCTATATTGTCTCTTGTTCTTTTCATCTAATAAATTTTGGTGTATCGTATAGTTTGACAGAAACGCAAAGCCTATAAATAGGAAAAATTGTTCTATACTCTTTCCTATTTATGAGAATTTACATGCGAAATTTATTCTGCTATAATCGTATCATGCAAAACAAAGCGAAAGGGTGACGCACGATGATTGACTTGGGCCTAAAACAAAAAGAGGGTCTTTTTCAGAACACAGAAAAAGAGCTTCTGTCAGCGTTCTACGCAAATGGTACAGGCAAATCGAACAAGGAATTTAGGTTTGCAAAGGTAGACAGTAATTTTGTCAATTTTTTACCGCATCTCAAGGATGGCGCCATCAAGCTTTACTTGTACTATGCGGTTGTAGCAAAAAATAACACAGGTGAATCGTGGCATAGCATAGATACTATCAGCAAAAAGCTTGACGCAACAGCGCGAAGCATTGGAAACTGGAATCGCCAGTTAGAGGATTTAGGGTTAATTTTCAGAACCAGTAACAGAAAAAAAAGCAAATCCACTTTCGTTCTTCCCTTAACAAGCTTTGCTGTAAAAATGAGCGCCCAGAAAATAGATCAGGTTCTCACTGAGCTGAATTTGGACGATACAAATGAATCCTCAAAGGTTTTTGGCAAGTTTCAGTCTGTCACAAAGCTCTATGTAAAAAGTCAAGCCGCAGATGCAATTAATGAGATTCTATGCGTTCACTTAAAGAGAATTTCCGCCGTAGGTACCACAGTTCTTAACAGCGTTGATACCTATATTTTTGATACGTATCCAACACCTAATGAAGACCTGGCAAAAAAGCTCGCTGAGCATGAAGAAAAACGAAGAGTTACCATTGTGAGTGGAGAAGAAAAAATTGTGCTTGGCAAAAAAGAGTTTAAAGCCTTCCAGTGCTTTTTGGTTAATGTGCCCTTCAAAGTTGACGAGGCTGCTGTATACGATATTATGAGCCAGCTCACCAAAGACAATGTGGATTTCTCAGATCTCGACAAAATATCTATTCAAAATTTAGGAGGTAAAAATGAGTGAATCAACCCTGACATTGGTCCTTTTCCTAATGCTCGCTATTCTGTCTATGCTGAAAAAGTAACCATCCTAGACTCTGTTTGAAAACTCCGGAATACTGTCTGTTTTGACCAGAAATCCGCCATTTTCTCTGTTTTTAAACAAGCCCTGGGCAAGGCATTTTCTTCTGTTTTCCGCCTGCCCTCTATTCCCCTTTTTCTGGGGAGTGTCCAAAGCGAGGATTTTATGAGGGGAAATGGAAAAATATCGTTAGGTTGCAGGATTGTCGGGATTTCATCCCGAATTATTTTT
>CAJUSM010000093.1 GCA_910588935.1 uncultured Oscillospiraceae bacterium | reverse complement strand
TAGTCCACGGTCACACTGCCAATGGAGGGCGCGGCGGCAATCATGTCCAGCTTCAGCTGTTTGATTTCGGGCAGGTCCAAGGATTTCTGGATTTCGCACCCGCTGAGAGCCAGCAGGCAGAGGACGGCGCAGACCGCCGCTAAAGCACGTTTCACCGCCGCCCCCTCCTTTCCAATAGTCTCCAATCTCACTCTGCCCCCAAAATCTCCTCCATAGTAATCGCTTCCTTTTTGTGCTCTCCATGCCAGGTGGAATAGCCGTCGTAAATATACCCCTTACCGCTCATATCATGGTCGGCAAAGAAATCCGCCCAAAAGATATACACAGGCCTTTCCCTAGGCATACGCGGGTACGAATCGCCGTGAATGACCACCTCCACATGGGCCGGGCACCTGTTGCAGGCACGGTAGTATTCGCTGTCCCCGCTGCCCACCGTGGTCAAAAATGTATCCATAAACTCCTCCTGGATAAACAGCTCCCGGACCTTGCGGGCAATGGCCAAGGCCTCTTCTCGGGTTAGGTCACCGCAGGCGATGTAAAAGACCAGCCCCCTGGAGTAGTTTACCGGACAATAATTATTATAAACATCATTCACCACCGGCATTTCCCGGATTTCTTTTTGCAGGCTGATTACTTCCGGCAGTTTCAACGGCCGGTGTGAGTGGCACCCGCCGAGGGCCACCAGGCAGAGAAGGGCGCAAACCGCCGCTAAAGCACGTTTCATCGCTGCCCCCTCCTTCCAGGAAAATGTTAAATCTTAATCCGCAGCTAAAATTTCCTCCATAGAAAAACTTTTGCAATTTCCCTCATTTTCGCTTTCCCGCTCTCCCCACCAGCTGGCATAACCGTCTGGCACAGAATCTTCCTTGCTTCTGTAGTAATCCGCGCCAAAAAAGTACTTTTGCCCATGATCGGTTTCTGTGGTCCAGGCGCTGTCATATATACTAATCGTTATATGAGGCGCATGGCTATTTGAAGTCAGCTCCTCCCTAGGTTTTGAGCCCAAGGCCTGAAACAATTTGTCGTGGAAACTGGCATCGGAAAATAGCGCGCGAGCTCGTTTCACAATAGAAAGCGCTTGCTCATCCGTGATTTCTTTTCCTTTAATTCTGATACTAAGCGATAAGGACTTTCCATATGTTATCTTAACATCTTGAATAGATGGTGCAACGGCAAAGATTTCCTGCTTTAGTTCTTTGATTTCGGGCAGGTCCAGGGTTCTTTGGCTTTCGCATGCACCGAGGAATAGCAAGCAAAGCAGAATGCTCCCGAAATATAGAATTTTTTCACCACATTTACTCAAACCAAACATACCCTCCACCAATCGAATCGCGACACGCTTCCCAATATGCATCCCAAAAAAGTCCGTATCGTTCGCCCCAGGATGAAACTGCTATCCACCGTGTATCATCAGTTGCCTGGAAATACTTTGTTATCGTAACCCAATGCCAACCAACTCCTGTACCCTTTTTTGGATCTTGATATCCGAATTTGAGATTTAGTGCAGCAACAGGCTTATCTTTTCTTAGTCCTTTTTTAATTGCATCTCTAGCTGCTATATTGCTATAGGTTTGCGCCGAGTATACATGAGATGTAAGTGAAACACCTTGTTTCCTTGCCCATGCTGTCAATTTAGAAGCAAAGTTACTATGGTCAGTCGCCCCAAAAGGTAATGGTTTTATGACATCATACATCGTATCCATAAATTTTGTCAGCATGGTTTTTGATACTGTAGTATAAGGGTATAACTCCTTATATATATTGGATGAAGACGACATATAGCACATCACATTTGCTGCTGCAACCGGTCCACACCCATTACTCACTCTTCCATTTTCTGTATACCAGTTCTGGTCTCCACCATAAAAGGTATCACCCTTTTCATCATACACCGGCACAAACTTTCCTTCTGCTTCATTATTTAGCCTCACATCCTCCTTCGTCACCGCCGCCAGGCTAAAAGCCTGCGCCTGCCCGCTTCGCGCCTTTGCCGCCTGCAGGGTGGCCTGGGGGGCAAGGCCCATCTCCATCCTCTCCGCATTGGCCAAAGCCAGCTCCGTCTTTTCCTCATGCTCCGGGCTGCGGATGATTTGGTACTGCCTGGCAAAGTCTTCCGCGTGCTCTGCCACAGCGCCTGTAATGTCCTCCAGGCTGTAGTCGCTCATGTTGAACTGGTAAATCCGCCGGTTTACCCCTGTCCCGCTTTGCAGGCCATACTCCATAGGCGGGAAGAACACCGCCTGGGCCTGGGGGTCCTCCTCCAGCGCCTTCCGGCAGGCGTCCAGCAGCTCGGTGCTCCAGCCCATCATGTACTGGGAGAACCCGTCCGCAATGGCTCCCATGGTGATAAACCCTACCTCGCCGTTACCAACCTCCACCAGCGGGACCAGGTCGGCAAAGTGGGTCCCCTCCAGGTCGTAAAGCGGCACCCAGGTGCTCTCATCCCCTGGCACAATGTCCTTGCCCTGGGCAAAGGATTCGGTCTGCATGTACGTGCCGATCTGGTACTCGGCCAAGGCGCTGATCTGGGCTTCGTCCAAGGCTGCGGCCTCCCATAGGTCAGAGGTGATTGTGTCCAGCCGGGCCGCGATTTGTTCCCGCTCGCCTGCCGCTTCCATCCGATCTTTTCCATCCTCAGCACTGACAGACATTCCCGCGGTAAGCAAGAAAACAGCCGCCAACAGGCTTGCCAATGTCCTTTTCATGGTTCTCCCTCCAATTATTATATTTTCAAAACCTTCATTCAGATTTTGTTTAATTTCATTATATTCCCAATTTTTTAAAAAGTCAACGAAAACATTACAAATCAATAGATAAAATTATTCAACCAGCCCGATTGGTCATGTGCCACAAAAACCCCGAAACAGCAAAAGAGGCAGGGCGAATTGCCCTGCCTCTTTTTTGAAAGCTTGGTAATCAGAAGGTATCGTAATGGTGAGCCTCTTTCAGCACCATATCCTTTACCTTCATCAAGCGAATCTGGGTGGAACGCTCGTTCTCGTCCAGTTTCATGGAGATATACTTAATATTGGCCTGAAGCTCGGGGATCATCACATGCTCCAGGGCGTTTACCCGGCGGCGGGTTTTCTCTATTTCAATGGCCATCAGCTGGCAGCCCTTTTCGCACTCCGCCAGCTTGAGCATGTCCGGGAAAATGTCCGCCAAAGACTTCACCGCCCCGTCCAGGTCGCTGGAGGTAAAGGCAAAGCCATAGGAAAAAATGTCGTTCTGATCAGGAGAGCGGGTTTTAAAGTCAAAGGTGGGAATCTCCACGCTCATCACGTTTTCCACGCTGCTCTCCAGAGAAACCCTCTGCTTTGGCGCCAGCATGGCGGTGTTCAGCACCTGGTCCTGCATTCCGGCCCTGGCCAGCAAAAAGTTTTTGTTGGCAGCCTGAATGCCTGCTTCCACCCGCTCCCGCAGGGCCTTGTTCTCCCGCACCTTATCCAGGAACTGGCGCATCAGCTCGTCCCGCTTATCCTTTAGCAGCTTATGGCCTCGGGTGGCGGTGGCAAGCTTCTTTTTCAGCCGGGTCAGCTCCATCCGGGTGGGGGTTATCTGTTTGCTCGCCAAGGCGCATCACACCTTTCCGTAATACTGATCCAGGAATTTGTCGTTGATTCGCTTCAGCTCGGACCTGGGCAAAATGGATAGCAGCTTCCAGCCAATATCCAAGGTCTCTTCAATATCCCGGTTGGCGTTGTAGCCCTGAGAAACGTACTCGCTCTCAAAGGAGTCGGCAAACTTTGCATACAGCTTGTCGATCTCTGTCAAGGCGGCTTCGCCCAGAACCACCATTAGCTCCTTGGCCTCTTTGCCTCGGGCATAGGCGGCAAACAGCTGGTTCATGGTGGCGGCATGGTCTGCCCGGGTACGGCCCTCGCCAATGCCCTTATCTTTCAAACGGCTCAAAGAGGGCAGCACGTCGATGGGCGGGGTTACGTTTTTCCGGTACAGCTCCTGGCTCAGGATGATCTGGCCCTCGGTGATGTAGCCGGTCAGGTCGGGGATGGGGTGGGTCTTGTCGCCTTCAGGCATGGTAAGAATGGGGATCATGGTAATAGATCCGTTCTTGCCCTTCTGGCGCCCGGCCCTCTCGTACAGGGTGGCCAGGTCTGTGTACATGTATCCGGGATATCCCCGGCGGCCAGGCACCTCTTTCCGGGCGGCAGAAACCTCCCGCAGAGCGTCGGCGTAGTTGGTAATATCGGTAAGGATAACCAGTACATGCATGTTCTTCTCAAAGGCCAGATACTCCGCGGCGGTAAGGGCCATCTTGGGGGTGGCAATACGCTCTACAGCAGGGTCATTGGCCAGGTTTACAAACATTACCGTACGGTCAATAGCTCCGGTCTCCCGGAAGCTCTGTACAAAGAAGTTGGATTCCTCGAAGGTAATACCCATAGCGGCAAACACAACCACAAAGGGGTCGTTTGTCCCCCGCACCTTGGCCTGGCGGGCAATCTGGGCCGCCAGCTGGGCGTGGGGCAGGCCAGAAGCGGAGAAGATAGGCAGCTTCTGGCCGCGAACCAGGGTATTCAGGCCGTCAATAGCGGAAACACCGGTCTGGATGAACTCCTGGGGGTAGTTCCGGGCGGCGGGGTTCATGGGCAGGCCGTTGATGTCAACCCGGCGGTCCGGCAGAATTTCGGGGCCATCGTCAATGGGACGGCCCAGGCCATCGAAAACCCGGCCCAGCATGTCCTCGCTTACCCCCAGCTCCATGCTGTGGCCCAAAAAGCGGACCTTGGAGTTGGAAAGGTTGATGCCGGTGGAGTTTTCAAACAGCTGCACAAGGGCGTTGCCCTCGTTGATTTCCAGCACGCGGCAGCGGCGGCGTTGGCCGTTGGCCAGCTCAATTTCCGCCAGCTCGTCAAAGGCCACGTTCTCTACGTCCCGAACCAGCATCAGAGGGCCTGCCACTTCCTGGATGGTTCTATATTCCTTTGGCATTAAAAGTCCTCCTTTGTCTGCTTGGCTTCATTCAGTTCCTGGTCCAGCCGGGCCATCACCTGGGTGAAGGTCTCCTTCACCTGATCCGGCAGGGTGTACTTAAAGCGGCCAATCTGCTCGCGCACAGGCAGGTCAATCAGCTTCTGGATGTTCACCCCGGCGTTCAGGGCGGCCAGAGCCTTCTCGTAGTAGCCGGTAATCAGCAGCATCATGTCATGCTGCTTCTCCAAAGAGGTGTAGGTGTCCACCTCGTCGAAAGCGTTCTGGTGCAGGAAGTCCTCGCGGATAGACCGGGCGGCCTCCAGCTTCAGCCGGTCCGGGG
>CAJUSM010000092.1 GCA_910588935.1 uncultured Oscillospiraceae bacterium | reverse complement strand
ACCCTGGAGGCCTACACCCAGGCAGTTTGGGAAAAAGCCCGCCAATGGGGGATCCGGCTGATTCCCGGGGTAGAACTGGACGTGATTTACAAGGGGAAGCGGTACCACCTGCTGGGGTATGGAATCCACACCGAAACCCCCAGTCTCCGCAAGGCCTGCGCCTACAATGCCCAGGTACAGGAGAAGGACAATCTTGCCCTGCTCCGCCGCATGGAAAAGGCGGGCCTGGGGGTACGGGAAAAGGAATATATGGCCTACAAAATTCCCGCTGGCCGGGGCGGATGGAAACTTTTAAACTACCTGCTGGATATTGGCCTAACCAAAACCCTGCTGGAGGGCATCAAATATTATGCGGAATACGGATTTCATTCCAGCTCCATCCCCTTTCTCAGCTTGGAGGAAGGGCTTTCGGTAATCAAGCAGGCCTCTGGGGTTCCGGTTCTTGCCCACCCTGGGGAGCAGCTCCCCTACAACCCCTATGCCGCCGATCACAGCGACTTTTGGCTTGCCCTAGAGGAGCTGCTGAAAACAGGAATACAGGGGGTTGAGTGCATCCATCCCCTTCATGATTTTGCGTTAGAGAAGGCGCTGATCGCCCTATGCCAGGAAAAAGGGTTCCTGATTTCCGGCGGGACAGATTTTCACGGGCATTTTTTCAGCAAGCAAAAGCAAACCGTAGGAGGCCAAATGGTTTCCCGGGATGTGGTTCGGCAGCTGGTGGATCGCTGGGAGGATGCCCCGAATTTCTCTTGAGTATGTGGAGGCCTTGGGGCTCTGGTCTTGCCTGCCGGCGTCTGTTTTGAACCCTTCTTTTTCTGGTTTATAGATTCCGCTTTTTTGTTGTATTGTTCCATGGGCTATCTGTTTTCCTAAAATCCGAAATAAAAACCGAAAGGATGTGCTTTTTTATATGCCAATTGTATTCCAAAAGCCCAAAGCACTCACCAGCGCCCCCCTTCACTACTGCCCGGGCTGCACCCATGGCATTGTTCACCGCCTGGTAGCCCAGGCCCTAGACGACCTGGACGCCCAAGGCCGCGCTGTGGGGGTGGCCTCTGTGGGCTGCTCTGTTATGTGTTACGATTACTTTGCCTGCGATATGGTTCAGGCCCCCCATGGCCGGGCGCAGGCCGTGGCCACTGGCATAAAGCGGGCCCGCCCTGAAAACCTGGTATTTACCTACCAGGGCGACGGGGACCTGGCAGCCATTGGCACCGCCGAAACCGTTCACGCCGCCACCAGGGGGGAAAATATAACTGTTATCTTTATCAACAACGCCATTTACGGCATGACCGGCGGCCAGATGGCCCCCACCTCCCTTCCCGGCCAGATCACCCAAACCACCCCCTATGGCCGGGACACCAACACCGCCGGCTACCCGGTAAAGGTCTGCGAGCTCCTCTCTACCCTGGACGGCGTGGCCTTTGCCCAGCGCGTGGCGGTGGACTCGGTAAAAAATGTTAACATCGCCCAAAAGGCCATTCGAAAAGCCTTTCAAAACCAGGTAGAGGGCAAGGGCTATTCTATTGTAGAGGTGCTCTCCACCTGCCCCACCAACTGGGGCCTCTCCCCAGTGGAGTCTCTCCAGTGGCTTAGGGAAAACATGATGCCCTACTATCCCCTAGGGGTTTATAAGGATTTGGCCGAGGGGGTAAAGAAGGGAGGCGCCGCCCAATGAAGGATCTGAACATTGTATTTGCCGGCTTTGGCGGCCAGGGCGTGCTATTTGCCGGCAAAGCCCTGGCCTATGCCGGCCTAATTGCGGGAAAAGAAATTTCTTGGCTGCCCTCTTACGGCCCAGAAATGCGGGGCGGCACCGCCAACTGCAGCGTGTGCATTTCCGACCAGCCCATTGGCTCGCCTCTGGTTACGGCCCCTAACGTGCTGGTGGCCATGAACCTGCCCTCTTTGCTCCGGTTTATCGACGCTGTAGAGCCAGGGGGCACGGTAATTATTGACAGCTCTCTAGTGGAAAAGCAGGTAGAGCGGGAAGACCTGCAGGTTTTCTATGTGCCCGCTTCCGCGCTGGCAGAGGAGAACGGGCTGGCTGGGCTGGCCAACATGATTTTAGTTGGCAAGCTGTTTCAGGAGATTTGCGCCGGCCAGGGCCAGCTGGCCTTCTGCACAATGGAAACCCTCAACCAGGCCCTTGAAAAATGCGTGCCCCCCCATAGGGCCGGAATGCTGGACCTAAACCGGAAGGCAGCGGCCCTTGGGGCCCGGCTTCCCTAGCCCAGCTTTGGGGGGCCTTTATTTCCCGCTCTGGGCTCTTCCTTTTCCCCATGCCAACACAAGGAGATTTCTATGCTGAAAATCCCAGATCCCAACCAGTTTTTTTCCAACGAATATAAAGCATCCTTGCTTTCTCAAGAATGTGATCGCCGCCCCCAATATATTTGTAGGGGACTACACCTATTACGACGACCCCAAGGACCCCACCGGCTTTGAAAAAAACAATGTGCTCTTCAACTGGCCCCAGTTTGGCGACCGGCTGATCATTGGCAAATTCTGCTCCATAGCCTGTGGCACCACCTTTTTAATGGGCAGCGCCAACCACCGCGTTACCAGCCATCAGCGCCTACCCTTTCAGCGTGTTTGGCGGCGCCTGGGAGGAAAACACCCCGCCCCACCTCTCTCAGCTGCCCTTTAAGGGGGATACCGTGGTGGGCAATGATGTGTGGTTTGGCCGGGACTGCCGGATTATGCCTGGGGTAACCATTGGTCATGGGGCCATTGTGGCCGCCTATTCGGTGGTTACAAAGGATGTGGAGCCCTACACCGTTGTGGGGGGCAGCCCGGCCAGGCCCATCAAAAAGCGCTTTGACGATTCCCTTATCGCCATGCTGCTGGAACTGGCATGGTGGGACTTTTCTCCCCAGCAGCTGGTGGACTTTCTCCCTGTGCCCTGCAGCGAGGATATTCCCGCTGTAAAAGACCGGGTGCAGGCCCTGCTGAAGGAAAAGCATTTGGCAAAAAACCCCTGGCCCCGGGGATGAAAGCCCTGCCAGGCCAAGAAAAAATTTTTGTGCCGCCCATATATGGTGTTTACTATATATGGCTCATTCTCTGCCCCGCCGGCCTGGTGTTTGTCCGATTAAATCCCCCAAAAAATGCAAAGAATACCTCCGAAAACGAAAAACGGAGGTATTTTCTTATGCAGGGAAAAGTGGAGATTTGCGGGGTGAATACCGCCAAGCTGAAGGTTCTGAAAAGCGATGAAACCCGGGAACTGCTGATCCGCTGCCACGACGGGGACCGGGAGGCCAGAGAAAAGCTGATCTCCGGCAACCTGCGCCTGGTGCTCAGCGTAATTCAGCGCTTTGGCAACCGGGGAGAAAACCCAGACGACCTGTTCCAGGTAGGCTGTATTGGGCTGATGAAGGCCATAGATCACTTTGACGTAAGCCAGGGGGTGCAGTTTTCCACCTATGGCGTGCCCATGATCATTGGAGAGGTCCGGCGCTTTCTGCGGGATAACAACTCTGTGCGGGTAAGCAGGTCTATGCGGGACACCGCCTACAAGGCCATCCAGTGCAAAGAGCGCCTAACCGGCGAAAACGGCCGGGAACCTACTGTGGAGGAAATCGCCCAGGCCCTGGAGCTCCGCCGGGAAGATGTGGTGGTGGCCCTGGAGGCCATTGTAGAGCCGGTTTCCCTGTATGAGCCCACCTTTTCCGATGGAGGCGACCCGGTGTATATTATGGACCAGGTGGGCGACGGCCGGGACGAGGACTGGCTGGAGGAAATCGCCATTAAGCAGGCCATCCACAACCTAAGCGACCGGGAAAAGCGCATTCTCTCCATGCGCTTTTTAGAGGGCAGAACCCAAATGGAGGTGGCCGGCATGGTGGGCATCTCCCAAGCCCAGGTCTCCCGGCTGGAAAAAGGGGCCCTGGGAAAAATTAAGGCGGAAATTCGGGCGTAAGGCTAAATTTTCATCGCAGGCATACCGACCGTGCAGTGCATGGTTTGTGTGCCTGCGGCTTTTTTATGTAAACTATCAAAATTCTATTTTGACTAATTTCTGCATAATTAACTAGATTTTTCAAAAAAAGCCATTGACAAATAATAGATCTCTCGATATAATATGAATAGATACAGAAATTATTGGTCCATAATGAGTTTTTAGAATTTTGTGCATTTTCTTTCAATTCTTTTCACCTCAAATTGATCTCTAATTTCTTTATCAGAATATCAATAGGTTGTTTGCAATCGATATATACCTATTGATATACAAAGCATTATCTCTCTGTGCTCTATTTCTAATTTAAAGAGAGCTATAATGCCTTGTATTCTATTAAAAAAAGAGGGAAGGTGATAAATAGTTTTTTGACCGGCAATATATTAAAAAGTAAATTGGAAGGATGGAGTGCAAATTGAAAAGAAAGAAGCTCTTTACACTTGTCTTGATGTTGGCATTTTTGCTGGGTGCTGTAGGGCAAAGCGCCTGCGCCTCTATCTACCATGCGATTGACAACGACGCGCTGGAAAGCTCGGGCTACTGGAATGTCAACTACAATAACTACTATTCATACATCACGGGAAACAGCCTTTGGAATGGTGACGCTAGGTTCAGGAAATCCAATGGACACCAGACGTATGAATACCGTCACAACAGCATAACTTTAGGGCATCATCCTACCGCTGAAATCCGGGCCTACCTCAACCACAACGACTTTTCAGATCCATACGCAGAATACCAAATAAAAACAAATTACGTTGAATCGGCAAGGATTGGTTATATTAACCAAGACCGTGCGGCAGCCGGATGGAACATAGCAAAAGATCGTAACGGAAATAGCAAGATTGTTATAAATCAACCAGGCACTACGATTGCCTATGGTGTCCGTGTTCTATCTTCGGGTTGGGGATCTGACTATGGTACCGGCGCCGATGCGGTATCCGTAAAATACTGGAAAGAAGGAGAGGTCGTATCATGAAAAACCAAAAGAAATGGATCGCCGCTATCCTTTGTACAGCAGCTGTGGGGGCAGGGGCCTTTTGGGCCGCCTCCCAAAGCAACATCGCCACCGCCAACCCCAACCCTCCGGAATTCCCCTCCAACCTGCCGGTAGCAGACCCGGACCAGCCCCACTACAAGGAGGAAGTGGAAATGGCTGAAACGCCTGCCTCGGAAACGCCAGATGGGGTACAGGCATTTTCTGACCAGCCGGAAGGAACCCCTACCCCCGCCCCCACTGCCATTCCCGCGGAGCTGGCCACCACAAAGGAAGAAATTTACCACCGTATGCTCAACTCTGTGGATTACTTTGATGCTGCCAAGGTCTGTTTCGA
>CAJUSM010000091.1 GCA_910588935.1 uncultured Oscillospiraceae bacterium | reverse complement strand
GCCTCGCCGAACTGATGGCCGGCGGCGGTGTTCATTTCCCACATGTGGGTGCTCATCAGCTGATGAATACCAAAACCAGTGGGGGTACCGGTCATGTAAGTGTTAAACTGACCGGCAACGTCTGTAGAGTTCTGGCACTCAACAACCAGGGTCTGCTCACGGGGAGTGCCCACCTCAGTGGTAAGGCCCTCGGCAACCAGCTTGCCGCCGGAAGTAGCCGCGCTGGATGTTTCGCCAGCTTCGGAAGATTCTTCGCCGCCAGCAGTGCTGGAGTCGGTTGTGTCCTCTGCAGCGGAGCTGCTGGGGGTGCTTGCACTGCTGCTGGAGCCGTCGTCGCCGCAAGCGCTGAGCACCAGAGTGAACAGCATGGCGATTGCCAGCAACAAAGCAATGGAACGCTTCTTCATGGAATTGCCTCCTTAAAGTGAAATGAGTTTAGTAATAAATATGGTCAATGAAATTAGACCCTTAGTAAATCAGGCGTGGCATCGTAACTTTCTTTGAAAGTTACGCAAGCCAATGGGCGCCCATTGGAACAGAATGTGAAGCAGGTATACATAATTTTACTACATCGTGCAAAAACTCACCGAAAACCCCTGTTCTCTTGTGCAATTATTATATCATGCGCAGTAACGGAAAGTCAACCACTTCTTTTTTATTCGCCCTGCCCAAAAATCTGCGGAAAATCCAGGAAATCCTCTTCATGCAATTCGCCAAAACTCCAGATTTTTCTAGGGAAAATCCAATTTTTACCCTAAAGCTTTGTTGAAGAAACACCCCTAATTATGTACAAATGATTACAAAATTGTTACCATTTTTTCAAAAGAAATCTCCAGACCCCTCCCATATCCCCTGAAAGTTCCCTGCCGCTCCCTTTGGAACTAGCGGAACCCAGCCCAATTCTTTCTACCTTTTTTTATCTATTTTGCCCAGTCCCTTGCCCTGCCCACTGCCTTGTGCCAGCGGTCCACATCTGCCTGGCGGCATTCCGGGCTGTAGTCTGGCAAAAACACCTCGTCCTCCCGCCAAAGGGCCCCCAGTTCCTCCTGGCTCTCCCACAGCCCTACTGTAAGCCCTGCCAGCATGGCCGAGCCTAGGGCAGTGGTCTCCAAACAGAGGGGCCTGGTTACCCGGCAGTCCAAAATATCCGCCTGGTACTGCATTAGGAACCGGCTGCGGGAAGCGCCCCCGTCTACCCGCAGCTGGGCAAGGGGAACCCCAGATTCCTTTTCCATGGTCTTTACCAGGTCCCAGCTCTCCAGGGCAATGCTCTCCAGCACAGCCCGGCACAGGTGGGCCCGCTTTGTCCCCCTTGTCACCCCCAGCAGGGCGCCCCGGGCGTACATATCCCAGTAGGGCGCTCCCAAGCCTGTAAAGGCAGGCACAAAACTGACCCCGCCAGTGTCCGCCACTGTCTCTGCCAGCCGGTCGGCCTCTTGGGGCGTGGCAATAATCTCCAGCTCGTCCCGCAGCCACTGAATGGCCGACCCCGCGTTAAAGGCCGAGCCCTCCAGGGCATAAACCGTTTTCCCCTTCAGTTTCCAGGCAATGGTGGTAAGCAGCCCCTCCGATTTTACCGGGGCCTCCCCGGTATTCATCAACACAAAGCAGCCTGTGCCGTAGGTGTTCTTCGCCATGCCTTTTTCAAAGCAGCACTGCCCAAAAAGCGCGGCGTGCTGGTCTCCCGCCATTCCCGCAATGGGTATTTCCCTGCCCAGCACGTCTTTGCCGCACATGCCCACCACTTGGCCGCACTCCACCACCTGAGGCAGGGCGCTTTCCGGAATGCCCAGCTCCTTTAGCAGGGTCTGGTCCCAGCACTGGCGGTTAATATCGAAAAGCATAGTTCTCGAGGCATTGGAAACATCGGTGACAAAGGCCTGTCCCTGGGTTAGGGAATAGGCCAGCCAGCAGTCAATGGTACCCAAGCGCAGCCGGCCCTTGCCCGCCAGATCTCGGGCGGCGGGCACATGGTCCAAAATCCACTTCATCTTAGTGCCGGAAAAATAGGGGTCGATCAGCAGGCCGGTAACATCCTTAATGTACCGGGCCAGCCCTGCGGCCCGAAGCCTTTCACACTCTGGCGCGGTGCGCCTGCACTGCCAAACAATGGCGTTGCACACAGGAATGCCCGTGGCGGAATCCCAAGCCACCACAGTCTCCCGCTGGTTTGTAATGCTAATGGCCGCAATATCGCCTGCAGCCGCCCCTGCAGCCGCCACAGCCTGGCGCATGGCATAAATGGTGGTCTGCAAAATCTGTACCCCGTCGTGCTCCACATACCCAGGCTGGGGGTAGAGCTGGCGAAACTCCTTTTGGCCCATGCCGGCCACACCTCCCAGGGCGTCGAAAAGCACAGCCCGGGAGCTGGTGGTTCCCTGGTCAATGGACAGGATATATTTGCCTACTGTCATATAGACCCTCCCTTTTCATAATAAAACCCATATAATTATACATGGAGCCATGCCAGGCGTTCTGCCAGGCACCATACCCCGTGCATATTATAACAAAGAATTTGCCAGGATGGAAGGGAAAAGCAAAAAGCAGCGCCTGTTATCCCTTATAAAAATCCGCCCCGCGCATTGACATTACCAGCCCGCCGTATTAAAATTCTTCATAGGAGGAATGGCTATGAAACTAATCGACTGCGCCCCTGGCAGGCGCTGCCAGGTAGACTCTTTGGACCTGCCCCTAGAGCTCTCCCGCCGGCTGGAGGCTTTGGGGCTTATTGCCGGCAGCACTGTGGCCGTGCTGCGAAAAAAAGGTTCCCGGCGGCTGGGGGCCATGATTATTACAGTTCGGGGCACCCGCTTTGCCGTCAGCATGAAAATTGCCGCCAATATTACTGTAAGGGGGGAAGAAAATGCCTCATGAAATTTCCATTGGCTTTGCGGGCAATCCCAATTGCGGCAAAACCACCCTTTTTAACGCCTACACCGGCGCGAACCTAAAGGTAGCCAACTGGCCAGGGGTTACTGTAGAAAAAAAGGAGGGCCGCTTTCAGTTCCACAACAGCGATTACCGCCTGGTGGACCTGCCCGGGGCCTACAGCCTGACCTGCTATACCATGGAGGAGCAGGTTACCAGGCAGTACATTCTTAGCGACGAGGTGGATGTGATTATTGATGTGGCAGACGCCTCTGCCCTGCAGCGGAACCTCTACCTTACCCTGCAGCTTATCGAGCTGGGCAAGCCTGTCATCCTGGCCCTAAACATGATGGATATTGTGGAAAAACGGGGCATGGAGATTGACACCCACCGCCTGCCGGAAATGCTTGGCATCCCGGTAATCCCCGTTTCCGCCCGGCGGAAAACCGGCCTGGATATCCTAATGCACGCCGCAGCCCACCATGTGGGCTGTCCCTCCGATACCCCCCTTATCCACCACCACGGCAGCGAGGAGGCCGGCTCCTTTACCCAGAGCACCCGGTCCCGCCACAGGCACCAGCACCACAGCGAGTTTGCCATGGTGTACAGCGACCTTATCGAGGACAAAATTGACCAGCTTATGGATGAGCTCCAAGGCAGGTACCCCGACCTGGGGAATTACCGCTGGTATGCCATTAAGCTGCTGGAGGGGGATGAGGAAATCCTGGAAAAATATCCGGTAAACCGCCCCGATGTGCTGGACAGAAGCTATGAGCCGGATATTATCAACCAAAAATACGACTTTATCGATGAAATCATCCAGGAGGTTATGGTGAATAAGGAGGAAAAATCCGCCGTCACCGACAAAGCCGACGCCCTGCTTACCCACAGCATTTTGGGCCTGCCGGTTTTCCTGCTGATTATGGCCCTGGTTTTCTTTCTCACCTTCACGGTAGGCGACTGGCTGAAAGAGTACTTCCAAATGGGGCTGGACTTGTTCTCCGGCGGCGTCCTCCGCTGGCTGGAGGCCTTGGGGGTGGCCCCCATGCTTACCTCCCTTATTGTAGATGGCATTATCACCGGGGTGGGGGGTATTCTCACCTTTTTGCCCAATATTATCATCCTGTTTTTGGCCCTGGCCTTTTTAGAGGACAGCGGCTACATGGCCCGGGTGGCCTATGTTATGGATGGCATTATGGGCCGGCTGGGGCTCTCTGGCCGGGCCTTTATCCCTATGATTCTGGGCTTTGGGTGCAGTGTGCCGGCCATTATGGCCTCTCGGGCCCTAGAAAACAAGAGGGACCGGTACAAAACCATGCTGATTACCCCCTTTATGTCCTGCAGCGCCAGGCTGCCTATCTATGTGCTCTTTTCCCAAATGTTTTTCCCAGACCACGCCATGCTGGCCGCTTACTCCATGTACCTGCTGGGCGTACTGGTGGCAGTGGCCGCCGCCTTTGTAATGCGGCTGTTTGACCCGGAGAAAAAGGAGGGCAGCGGCCTGCTCATCGAGCTGCCGGAGTACAAGGCCCCCAGCGCCCATACTATTTTCATCTATGTGTGGGAAAAGGTAAAGGACTATTTAACCCGGGCGGGCACAGTAATCTTTGTGGCCTCCATTATTATGTGGGCGCTGCTGAACTTTGGGCCTTCCGGCTATTCTACAGATATGTCTAACACCTTTGGCTCTCTGCTGGGGCGGTGGCTTGTGCCCTTCTTTGCCCCGGTGGGTTTGGGCTATTGGCAGATTGTGGTAGCGCTGATTGCCGGGGTTTCCGCCAAAGAGGTGGTAGTCTCCAGCTGCGCGGTGCTGTTCAGCGTAAACAATGTGAACTCTGCCGCGGGCATGGCCAGCCTTTCCGCCATCCTGGGAGGCATGGGCTTTGGCCCGGCCAATGCCTTGGCGCTCATGAGCTTTTCCCTGCTGTATATCCCCTGCGCGGCCACGCTGGCCACCATACGGAAAGAGACGGGCAGCTGGCGGTGGATGATATTTGCCGCGGTGTTCCAGGTAGCAGTGGCCTGGGCGGTAAGCTTTGTGGTATATCGCCTAGCACTGCTGGTATGGTAATTTTGGCGGTGCACTGGCAAAATAGGCGGAAAGAGCCCGCTTCATGCCTGAAATAAAAAAAGGAGGACTCTCCCATGATCGACCTGCATCTGCACCTGGACGGCTCCCTTTCCCCCCAGCTGGCCCGGGAACTGGCTGAAATGGACCAGGTCCCCCTCCCGGAAAACCTGGAGTCCGCCTTAAAAGCCCCTGAGGATTGCCAGAGCCTAAACGACTACCTGGGCTGTTTTGAACTGCCTGTTGCCCTGCTTCAAACCGCCCCGGCTCTCACCCACGCCACCCGCAGCCTTTGCCGCAGCCTGGACCAACAGGGCCTGCTATACGCGGAAATCCGCTTTGCCCCCCAGCTCCACACCCGGCTGGGCCTTTCTCAGTAC
>CAJUSM010000090.1 GCA_910588935.1 uncultured Oscillospiraceae bacterium | reverse complement strand
CGCTATCCTTATTTTATCTGCGCTGGGCGGCATAGCAAGCGAGAAAAAGACTGTAAGCAAAAAGCTGTCCTCATCGACGAGGTTGAGCGACAGGTAGAACAGATTTATGACCGCTACTCTTTGTCGCCGGAACTCCGCAAATACCTGGAAAAATATCTCCAGACCAACATTAAAGACGAGCAGGAAAAATATGAGGCAGAATTGGGTGGGCTGCGCCGGGAGAAGGACAAACTGGAACGCAAACGCAAAAAACTACTGGAGGCACACTATAACGATGCCATTCCGCTCGATCTCATGAAGAGTGAGCAACAAAAAATCGCAAAGCAACTGCTAGCGATAGAACACCAGATGAAAATATACGGGCAGATTTTCGCTGGTGTCTCTGAAAGCATCTCGAAAGCGCTGGAACTGATTGAAGACTGTGGGTTGACTTACCGCTTGGTAGATGATCGGTATAAGAAGATGCTCAACCAAGCCATTTTCTCGAAATTATGGGTGGGTGAAGACGGCAACGTTACGGCTGAGTTCCGGGAACCCTTCAATATGCTGATAGATCCCATTAAAGGCGAAATTGCCCACTACAATAAAGAAAAAGCCCGTGGTGCCGAAGCACTCACGGACATCTTCTCCGTCATCGCAAACCGCATCTCGCATTTTTTTGGACATGGTTTGAATAACGACAATCTGGTGGGGATAACAGGACTCGAACCTGTGACCTCCTACGTGTGAAGCAGGCGCTCTAACCAGCTGAGCTATACCCCCTCGACTTTTTTAGTATACCAGATTTCTGCCAGATTGTCAATACTGAATTTACAGGAATCGGTTTTTTTGCGGGCCACCTTGCTTTTGAGATGAAGAAATTATTCTACCCCCTCCAGCAGCCTGGCCAGCAAGGCGTTGCTTACCAGAAAGCCCTCTGGGGTCAGGCTTACCTGGTTGTTGTCAGCGTTTACCAGGTGGTTCGGGCATCGCTTGGCGTTTTCCTTTACTTGCCAAAACAGGGCCTGGCCGTCTGGAAACCGGGCTTGGCAGGCTTGCAGGGTGAGGCCCTGGTTTAGGCGCAAGGCGAGCATGGCAAATTCCTCTTTTCCGCCGCCAGGGCCCGCATTTACCGGCAGATTCCCTGCCAAAAAGCCTGCCAAGTCCCTGGGCCAGTAAAATCGTTGCCCTGCCAAAAAGGAATGGGCCCCTGGCCCTAAGCCCAAATACTGACCGCATTGCCAGTAAACCAGGTTGTGCCGGCTCTCCTTTCCAGGGCGGGCAAAATTGCTGATCTCGTACTGCCGATACCCATAGCGGGCCAAAGTCTCTACCGCAAAAAGGTACTGCTCGGCGGCCTCGTCCCCGTCCAGAGAATAATTCCGGGCAGCAAAGGGAGTGCCTGGCTCCACCTTAAGCAGATAGGCGGAAATATGCTCCGCTTCCAGCCCGGCGGCGAAGCGAAGGGAGTTCTCCAGTTTGCTCCGGCTGCCCCCAGGCAGGCCAAGCATGAGGTCCAGAGAAATGTTATCCAACCCGGCGGCTTCAGCCTCTTCTACTGCCTGGGCCGCGTCCTGAGGGCTGTGCCGCCGGCCCAGCAATGAGAGTTCCTCTGGATTGGCAGACTGGAGACCCAAAGAGAGGCGGTTAAAACCAGCCCTTGCCAGGGCAGCAAAAAAATGCCGGTTTGTTCCACCTGGATTGGCCTCGCAGGTAATCTCCGCTCCCGCCTCTATTTTAAAATGCCTGGCGGCAGACTCCAGCACCTGAGCCAGCCGCTGGGCGCCAAGGAGGCTGGGCGTGCCTCCCCCAAAGTACACAGACCCCACCAGAGGGTGGCCCAGCCGGTCTCCCCACTGAGCCAGGGCGGCATCCATCCGGGCAGTGTAAGCCTCTTGCTGGCCGGGTGCCGGAGAGAGGGAATAGAAATCGCAGTAGGGGCATTTTCCGGCACAAAAGGGCACATGAATGTAGAGGCCCAAAGGCTGCTGGGAAGAGCTCATGGTTTCTCCTTTTCCGCCACCACAATACGGACCTTCCCCTTGGCCTCCCGGCCGGCTACAGATACCCAATAAGACCCGGATTCTGGAATCTCCACTGTAAAATTGCCACTGTCGGCGTTCTTGTTCTCGTATAGTATATCCCCGTCTACCGCTTTAATCTGGATGGAAAGAGCGCCGGACTCCCTGTTTACCTCCCCTTCCAGCTCATCTCCCGCATACACCTTAAACATCTGAAATTCTGTGGTATTTAGGCTGGTAAAGGTCAGATCCAGCTGGTTGCTATCCTTATTGGAGGTCCCGGCAAAAAAGGCGGAACGGCAGGCGCCAAGCGCCAGCAGCAGAACAGCGCTAAGAGCCACGGCCAAAAAAGGGGCCCTGAAAGGCGAAAAAGAATTGCATGATTTTTTCATAGATGACCCTCCTGGATGAAATCAAAGAGTATTCCCAAAAAGCAATAAAATCTGGAGAACCGGGTCTTTTTCCAGCATAGGGCGCCACCCTACTCGTCCAGTTTTAGCACCGCCATAAAGGCCTCCTGGGGCACCTCAACGGTACCCAGCTGGCGCATCCGCTTTTTGCCCTCCTTCTGCTTTTCCAGCAGCTTCTTTTTCCGGGTAATGTCGCCCCCATAGCATTTGGCCAGCACGTCCTTGCGCAGGGCCTTTACGGTCTCTCGGGCAATAATCTTTCCCCCTACACAGGCCTGAATGGGCACCTCGAAGAGCTGGCGGGGAATTTTCTCTTTGAGCTTTTCCGTCATCTTTCTGGCCCGGGGATAGGCCTTTTCCGCATGGAGGATAAAGCTTAAGGCGTCTACGGTTTCCCCATTGAGCAAAATATCCAGCTTAACCAGCTCAGACTTCCGGTAGCCCAGCAGCTCGTAGTCGAAAGAGGCATAGCCTCTGGTGCGGGACTTTAGCGCGTCAAAAAAGTCGTAAATAATCTCGTTTAAGGGCAGCTCGTAGTGGATGTCCACCCGGTCGGTATCAATATATTTCATATCTATAAAATTTCCCCGGCGCTCTTGGCAAAGCTCCATAATATTGCCCACATACTCCGAGGGCGCGTAGATATGGGCATTGGCAATGGGCTCCTCGGCGCTGGCGATTCCCGCGGGATCGGGATAGTTGGTAGGGTTATCAATAGAGAGCTCTTCCCCATTGGTTTTTAGGATTTTGTAGACCACGCTGGGAGCAGTGGTTACCAGGTCCAGAGTATACTCCCGCTCTAGGCGTTCCTGAATGATCTCCATATGCAGCAGGCCCAAAAACCCGCAGCGAAAGCCAAAGCCCAGGGCCACCGAGGTCTCCGGCTCAAAGGTAAGGGAGGCGTCGTTAAGCTGCAGCTTTTCCAGGGCGTCCCGCAGGTCTGTGTAGTGGGCCCCATCGGCAGGGTAAATGCCGCAAAAAACCATGGGCTGCACCGCCCGATAACCGGGCAGGGCCTCCTTGGCAGGCCGGTCCGCCAGGGTAACAGTATCGCCCACCCGGGCCTGGCGCACATCCTTAATGCTGGCGGCAATATAGCCCACCTCCCCGGCATACAGGGCTTCTGCCGGTTCCAGCGAGGTAGCCCTGAGAAAGCCGCACTCCACTACCTGAAACTCTCCGCCAGTGGCCATCATGCGAATGGTGTCCCCTGGGTGCAGGGTACCTTCCATTAGGCGGACATAGACAATCACGCCCCGGTACGAGTCGTAATAAGAATCGAAAATAAGGGCCTGCAGGGGAGCGGCTTCATCGCCCTGGGGCGCGGGGATGTCGGAGACAATACGCTCCATTACCTGGTCAATATTCAGGCCGTTTTTGGCAGAGATTCTGGGGGCATCCATGGCCGGAATGCCAATAATGTCCTCAATTTCGTGGCAGGCCCGGTCCGGGTCCGCGCTGACCAGGTCGATTTTATTTACAGCGGGCACAATTTCCAGCCCAGCGTCCACAGCCAGATAGGTATTGGCCAGAGTTTGGGCCTCTATGCCCTGAGAGGCGTCTACCACCAGCACAGCCCCTTCGCAGGCGGCAAGAGAACGGGAAACCTCGTAGTTAAAGTCCACATGGCCAGGGGTATCGATGAGGTTGAACACATAGTCCTCTCCATTTTGGGCCGTATATACCAAAGTAACAGCATGGGCTTTAATGGTGATGCCCCGTTCCCGTTCCAGGTCCATATTATCCAGCAGCTGGTTTTCCATTTCCCGCAGGGGAACAGCCTTGGTTTGCTCTAAGATGCGGTCGGCCAGGGTGCTTTTGCCGTGGTCGATGTGGGCTACAATGCAGAAATTGCGGATATGAGATCGGTCTGTCATATAGTTAACTCTCCTTTTGGGGGATGATGGTAAGGCAGAAGAAGGGATGATACTATTATAGCAGTTTGGAGGCTTTTGTCAATGCAGGAAGCCAATTTGGAGGCTCCTTTTTAAAAGCGCAAAGAGATCGGAGAACGCTTTTTTAAGAGCATGGAACAAGGAAATCTCCCCCCAGCGGCCTGCTATTTTTATTTGCGCTGGCCCCAAAAACATGGTATACTAGCCCTATAAAGGAGGCCTCTCTATGAATATAATTGACGGAATTTCCAGCCGGCGCAGCGTGCGCCAGTTTACAGCCCAGCCCATTGGCGACGATGCCCTTTCCGCCATTCTTACCGCCGGTATGTCCGGCCCCAGCGCGGTAAACGCCAGGCCCTGGAGCTTTCTTGTGGTACGCGACCGGGACATGCTGTGCAAAATGGCAGATGGCAACGGCAGCGCCGCCCAGCCCCTAAAGGGCGCGGCCCTGGGCATTATGGTGGTAGGCGACATGACCCGTACCTTTGAGCGCGCCCCAGACTACTGGGTAATTGACGGCGCCATTGCCGGGCAAAACATGATTCTTGCCGCCCACAGCCTGGGCATTGGCTCTGTTTGGCTGGGCACCTGGCCCCAAGAGGAAAAAATTAGCGCTCAACGCAGGCTTTTCCACCTGCCGGAGAGCGCTGTGCCCCACTCTATCCTGGCTTTTGGCTACCCAGAGGATTCTCAAAAGGAGCTCCCTGCCCGAGGCGGCTATGAGGCGGACCGGGTGCATTTTGAAACATGGTGAGCCTATTATAGTTGACGCGGCTGAGAAAAAACAAAGTTTTTTTGAACCGGACGCTATGCCGTCTATTAAAAAAACTGGCAGGTATCAGTTCTCCAACAAGTTACCTATACCACAGAGCAGCGCTGGGCTTTCAGCGCTACTCTGTATTTTGCCCTATAGATATGGCAAGTTCACAGGACATTTACAATAGGCTGAGGCCATGCTATAATATTACAAGAAAAATCCTTGGGAGGAAATGAGATGAAAATTGTTTTAGCGGAGCCCTTGGGAATCTCTCCAAGCCGGTTGGAAGAATATGCCGGGGAAATCCGGGCCATGGGGCACGATTTCATAATCTGCCCAAACCGGCCAAACGACCTGGCCGCC
>CAJUSM010000089.1 GCA_910588935.1 uncultured Oscillospiraceae bacterium | reverse complement strand
AAAAATAATTCGGGATGAAATCCCGACAATCCTGCAACCTAACGATATTTTTCCACTCCCCCTCATAAAATCCTCGTTTTGGACACTCCCAGGGAGATACAGGAGCAGCGCGAACCGCAACGAGGCCAGGTAGCGATATAAGCAGTCCAGGGGCATTAAGCCCCTGTGTTAGGTCTCGGGCAGGTTCCTTAGGGCAGAGTCTCAAGGTTCTGGCCCTGCCACAGGCGGGCTTCTCGCGCCGGATGCCCTCTCATAATCAAAAAAACCGAGATGAAATCTCAAGATGCCTTGGCCTTAGCCCAAACCGCGCCTTGCCCAATTAACCAAAAACAGAGCGAAAAACAGCAGGAAAGTATTGCTAAAAAACATATTGAAATGTAATCGAGTCTGTTGAGGTTGAATCTGGCATTATCCTAATGTGGGGGAAATTGGGCAATGGGCGCTTGCTTATTGCGATGGTCTATCCAGTGTGAAATTTCCGAATACCTTGGCCAGTGTTGGCGAAAGCGCTTACAAGCCTGCGGCTGGGTGAAGGCGTGAAAAAGATTGGTCCTCGCGCTTTTGTCAATACTGGCGTGGTAAGTGTAACCATTCCCTTCTCTGTTACAGAAATCGGCAGCTCAGCTTTCCTGGCTTGCGATACCCTGAAATACAGCAAAATTTTAGGTTCGGCAAAAAATGGTACACCAAAGCTGTGAAGTTTGTGGTCAATCCGGGCCTGATGAAGGGGAAAAGCAAAACCCGGTTCGACCGGAACACCACTACCCGGGCGGAAATCGTCACTATCCTTTACCGCACGGGAAAATTTTTACCCAGGACTTTATGGTGATCCTCTATCGCTATGCCGAGTCAAAGGGGTACGACACAGGAAAATTGACCAGTATCTCCAAGTATTCGGACGCCAAACAAACTGAAGCGCCCCCCAAAAGTTAGACAAACTTAAAAGGTGAAAATTGTTCAAGCAGCCGAAAGAGCTGGTTGTCTGTGTATTGCAGGGGGCAAGACCTTTAGCCTTGCCTTGATTCTTTGGTTGTTATAGTAATCAAGATATTGAAAGAGTTCCTGCTCATGCTTTGTCGGATACCCTTCTCTTTGAGCATGGCCTGGTACTGCTTGTGCTGGTACTGCCAGCCTTGGTCTGAATGGAGGATGAGGTCGGCTCCATCAGGCGGTATCTCAAACGCCTTATCCAGTATGGAGGTCACCATACTGAGGACAGGGCTGTCTGAAATTGTATAGCTGACCAGATCGCTGCCGCGCAGGTCGAGAATAGGAGATAGATACAGTTTCTCTCCAAACAGACTGAACTCGGTCACTTCGGTAGCCCATTTCTGGTTCGGTTTCTTGGCATGGAAGTTCTGCTGCAACAGATTTGGCGTAATTTTGTCGGCTTCACCTATGTAGGCGTGATATTTCTTGATCCTGACATGACAAACTAGATCTAGTCCCTTCATCAGCCGCTGAACGGTCTTGTGGTTGAGTCGGAGACCGCTCCCGCGCAGTTCCATTGTAATCCGGCGGTGGCTGGTGATTTCTTATCTTCTGGCGTGTACCGTTTGTTTGATTTCTCTTTTGGCATAATATTGCCCCCATTCGTTAGCCTATAGTATACCATACTTGTCTAACAAATGGGGGCTGTTCAAACTAGCGGTCCCTTTTTATTTATGTATTTTTTGGCCGCCTCATTTCCCTTTTTCCAGCAGCCTCATAATTTCCTCTTCTGTTTCCAAATCGTAATCGCCAGTAAGCCCGCCTGGCTGGTGGTAAACAACGCCTGCCCAGCGGTTTCGTTCCAAGCATTCCAGCAGCCTGGCAACACCATGCTCCTTTGCAAACTTGGCAAAGGTCAGGATCCGCCGGTTTTTCTGCATCCCCTGGCCGCAGGGGAAGTCTGGGCATTCCCAGCACCCGGCCAGGCCCTTTTCCCGGCAGCAAGCAAAATGTACACATTTGTCACTCTGCTCACAGCCCTGGTTCTGGCACCCGGGGCAGCTCTCCTTTTGGCTGCATAAACAGCAGGCCAGGCCACAGTAGGCAATCCCCAGAGTCCGTACTGGCAAACGATAGTAGGAGTCGTAATTCCGAAATGTTTCTGGGCCTGAGAAGCCTAACTTTATAAGGGCCTCCCGGCGAGCGGCGGCTTGGGGAACAGCCTTCGTCACCATAGCTCCCATAGGAAAATCCTCAGGGAATTGGTGCTTAGCAAGAGTATAGAGCTCTTCTAGGACCTCTGGGGTTTCGTAATCCGGCCGCAAATCCACCCGAAGTACGCCGGTTTCGCCGCCGAAAATCTCCAGCGTCCCCACTGGCTCTCTACTCTTTTTATCGATCACTGCCAGGCGCGCATAGTCCTCGCTTTGCCAGATTGAGATATAGGCCTGCATATCCTCCAAGGTCTGGCAGAGGAACCCTCTCAGGCAGTTATCATCGTTCATGAGGGCCACGGCGGCAGGATTGCCATAGCATTTCAGCAGGGCAGGGGCATCCTCTGCTTGTACTTGGCGCAGCAAGAAGCGTTGGGTTTCGTACTGGTAATTTCGGGAAGGACTTTTGTCTTTCATACGGGTCAGCTCCTTGAAAAACAGAATATATGTTCTATTGGAGATTGTATCATACAGGATAGAAAAAGTCAAGGCTGAGATTAGGGTTTGTTTAAAATGAGAGAAAATGACAAGGCTTTTGGCCCTAAGGCAGAGAATACCCAAAGCAAAAGGCTGGGCGAAAAGCTTTCGCTTTTTGCGCCCAGCCTGGGGAAAGCATGTTTTTCTTACTTGTTTTCCTGGTCGCCTACATCCATGGGATACTTGCGCATATAGCCAAGCAGCTCGTCCACGGTGGTAAAGGCCAGGCCGGTCACAGTGTCGGCGGCGCCATAGTAAATGGTAATCCGCCCGGTTTCAGGATCCGTCAGAGTCGCGCAGGGGAAGGTGACATTAGGCACATCGCCGGTCAGCTCGTAGTCCACCTCTGGGCCAAACACATAGAAGCGCCCCCGCTCCTTCACAATCCAGGGCCGGTCAATATCCAGCAGGGCAGTGCCAAAACGGTACACAAAGCCATTGCAGGAGTTGAGCACGCCGTGGTAGATCATCAGCCAGCCCTCGTCGGTTTCAATGGGGGTGGGGCCAGGGCCTACTTTCTTGCTTTGCCAGCCGTTGGCGGTGCCAAAAAGCCAGCGGTGTTTGCCCCAATAGCACAGGTCTGGGCTTTCGCTATAGAAAATATCCCCAAAGGGGGTATGGCCGGTGTCGCTGGGACGGCTGACCATGGCAAAATTGCCGCCAATCTTCCGGGGGAACAGCACGCCGTTGCGGTTGTAAGGCAAAAAGGCGTTTTCCATTTGATGGAAGGTTTTGAAATCCTCGGTCCAGCCGATGCCAATGGTGGGGCCATGGTAGCCGTTGCACCAGGTAATATAGTACTTTCCGTCAATCAGGCAGACCCGGGGGTCGTACCGGTATTCTTTGCGGATAACGTCCTTTTCGCCCTCAAAAACAATGGGTTCGGGATTGATATCCCAGTGAATGCCGTCTTTAGAGAAGCCGGCGAAAATATCCATTTCCACGCCCCGGTTGTCGCAGCGGAAAACGCCCGCGTATCCGTCGCCATAGACCACCACGGCAGAATTGAAAATGCTGTTGGAGGTGGGGATGGCGTCACGCTTGATAATGGGGTTCTGGTCATAGCGCCAAACGGGCTTTTCGTAGCCGGCGGGCTTTTCGTAGCCGGCGGGCTTATCCTGCCAGGGCATGTTGGGCAGGGCGGGCCTGCCAATAATTTTTGCCATATTGTGTCACTCCTAAAAAATTGGGTTTTCCGGTGGGATACCGGCTAACAACATTATACAGCAGAATGACAGAAAATAAAAGAAATATTTGAAAAATTTTTGAAAATATTTTCGGGTATCCATTTTCTGAACTTGCGGCGCCCTCAGAAAAGAGGTTTTTCGGATACACGGGAAAACCCGGGGGCTGCGCCCCGGGTTTCCGGCCTGTGAATACAGATTCTTATTCCGGCACCCGCTCCAGAGGGAAGAGCACCCCTGTTTCCAGGTCCTCCTTCGCTGTATCGTGCGGGTTGTTCAAATACCGCTCGATTGTCGCCGCGCAGGGTCGGTATTCCTTGTGCTCCGCCAGCCAGCCGCACAGCGTTTCGTAGGCCTTGCCGATGTTCTCATAAGGCCCCTTGTGCTGCACCGCGGCGCAGAGAAACCGGGGCTTAACCGTTACCCCGGGCCCTGCCTGGGCTACTGCCATTTGCACCTCAACATCGGTGCCCTCCCGGCAAAAATTGGGATCGTGGTACAGCATTTGGATTGGCCCTGCCTGGGTCAGCCCCCGGGCGGCCGCTTCTTGGCGCAGCTCCGCAAACAGCGCGTGGAACTGGTTTACGCCGACCACCTTTCGAATGGAAAAGACCTTTTGCTCCGGATCCTCCAACAGGACGACATGATACTGATTTTCCATAATTTCTGCTCCTTCTAACCGGAGAATGTCCATTTCCAGCTGGCGCAGCAAATTCTTCTTCCCTTCCAGCTCTTTCTGAAGTATCGCCTGCTGCCGCCGCAAGCGGTTTAGCAGCGCTTCATCCTCTAAGGCCAGCATGGGCCCGATTTCCCGCAGGGAAAATCCGTAGCCGCTCAGCTGCTGGATTCGGATTAGAGTGGAGAGCTGTTCCTGCAGGTAGTAGCGGTAGCCGTTTTCGCCCACCGTCTCTGGCCGCAGCAGGCCTAGGGCATCGTAGTGGCGCAGCATGCGGGGGCTTACATGGCTCAGTCGGGAAAATTCACTGATGGTCAGCATAGCATTCTCCTTTGTATTTTTTGGGGAACCGGTTTCCGTGTAATTAGGATAAACCATGACACCGTGAGAATGTCAAGAGTTTCTAAGAAAAAATGCAATAACTGTCGCGCAGCCTCCCTCAGCTTTCCGCCAAATACATTTGCATTCTCATATACGCGTCGTGGACGCCCTTTTCCAGCTCCTTCTCTGAGGCTCCGAATATGCCCCAGATCGCCTCATCCAGGGGCCCGGGGAAAGGGACAATCTCCTCCAGCGGACTCTGGTACTCCAGGAAAAGGCTGTCCTCCATGTACCAGTCCTTACTGGCGGCCGTCTGCTTCAGGGGCTTCTCATGGCTGCCCAGTTCCCGGCAGACGGGCATTCCCTCGGGAGTGTGCAACCGAGGAGATAAAGGTAAGCGAGAGAAGAAAAAACGCGGCTCTCGGATGCCGTGAGAAAATGGGAAAAGTTTCGTAGACTTCGCTTCGCGAAGTCTACCTTTCTCAAAGGATGCGGGGTGTGGGGCGGCGCCCTACGACCTTGCCCCAGGCCATCAAAAACAAAAAATATTTCGGGATAAAATCCCGACAATCCTGCAGCCTAACGAAATTTTTCCACTTCCCCTCATAAAATCCTCGTTTTGGACACTCCCCCAAATGCAGGGAAATCAATTTTCAAGTATAAGAGAAATAGCAGAGGGATCAAGCAGGCAGTTAAACATAATTTGGGAAAGGGGACGATTAGAAAT
>CAJUSM010000088.1 GCA_910588935.1 uncultured Oscillospiraceae bacterium | reverse complement strand
AGGTCGTGCGGTTTAACGAAATGAAAAAATATATTGGGGAAATTTCCTATAAGACACTGAGCTCCACACTAAAAGAGTTAGAAAATGACCAATTGGTACATAGGGAGGAATACCCACAAATCCCACCCAAAGTTGAGTACAGCTTAACGGAACGAGGAAAATCTCTTATGCCCATTTTGGACGGAATGTGCGAATGGGGCGACAAAAACAGACTTCCGACCGTATAATTGGCGGCAAGCTGGGCAAATGTATACCACTTGCCCTTTTTGCTTCGCAAAAATGCTTGTTGGGGCTCCCCCTAACCCGCCTGGGACTTCTGTATACCGTAGAGCTTTTGGCAAAGAGCGAAAATTTTTGAGGTAATCGAGGATTCATGCAAGAGAAAAGGCGCACTTTCCGCCTCCATAGTCACGCATAAGGTTTTCAATTTGAATTGCGCTCATGGGTACTCCGCCTTATAGGTCTTTTATTTCAGGCCAGTTTGAAAAGCAAACCTTGTGTAAAATGTGAAGCCTAGAGCTTGTTTGAAAATAGAAGAAATGACAGATTTTTGCCTAGAAGAGGTCCATTTCAAGGAAAAAACCGCAAGTCTCTTCCGATTGGCGAGGATTTTTAACGCGGAAAAGGGCCGCTTATGGGCAAAAAGACAGCTTTTTTTGATTTTCAAACAAGCCCTAAGCAAAAAAGAATATCAAAAAAATGATGTGATCTGTCAAAAAGTAAGCATCGCCTGGCGCCAAGATTGACTTTCTCTTTTTTCGCTGATATGATGGGAGCACAGAAAGCAAAAAGGAGGCTACGCCATGACCACTTGGGAACGCTTTATGAGGACATTTCAGCACCGGGATGCCGACCGCATTCCCATCACCGACGACCCCTGGGAAACCACCCTGCGCCGTTGGAACAGGGCGGGGATGCCGGCGGGAACCGACTGGTGCGATTACTTTGGAATTGACAAGGTAGCGCAGATAAACATAGACATCTCCCCCCGTTTTCCTGAGACCGTGGTGGAGGAGACAGACAGGCATATTATTACCACCTCACCCTGGGGCGTAACAGTGAAAAACTTTAAAAACTCCCAGTCTACCCCCAAGAATATCGACTACCGAGTAACTACTCCAGAGGAATGGGCGGTTGCAAAGTCCCGCATGACCTTGGATGACGACCGCATTCCCTGGGAGTATTTAAAAAACAACTACGGCAAATGGCGGGCCGAGGGACAGTGGATTAGGGCCAACTTTTGGTTTGGCTTTGACGTTACCCATGCCAGAATGATGGGTACAGAGACAACCCTAATTGCAATGGTAGAAGAGCCAGAGTTTGTGGAGGATATCTTCGAAACCTATCTTAGCCGTTGTGAGGAACTGTACACAAGGATATGGGATGCGGGATACCATTTTGACCAGATTTTCTGGTGGGACGATATGGGATATAAGGGTACTACCTTTTTTTCCCCCAATATGTATCGCAACCTGCTAAAGCCCTATCACAAGCGGGCGGTAGATTGGGCCCATAACCACGGAATTTTCGCGGAGCTCCACTCCTGCGGGGATGTGATGACACTGATACCGGACCTGCTGGAAACAGGCGTGGATGCACTGAACCCTCTGGAAGTAAAAGCGGGAATGGACGCCTTAGGAATAAAGAGAGATGTAGGCGATAAGCTGGTACTTCACGGGGGAATTAATGCCCAGCAATGGCCTAATACCGAAGCGGTAATCGCGGAGATCAACGAAAAGATCCCTGTGCTCAAGCAAAACGGCGGATATATTTTCTCCTCCGACCACTCTGTGCCGGATGATGTATCTTTAGAGAACATGAAGCGCATTATCCACGCGGCGAAGAAGGCGGGCAGTTATTGTTAACCCAGTGGAAAGATGAAACCGCGTGTACAGGATAAAGCATAGCCCAAAGGCGGCCGTTTATTGTCTGCATTATATCATGTCCACAGGCAGGTTTCAAGTTTTCGCTCCTAATATTAATTTAAACATGCTAAAGGAGCACCAGGAATGATTCTACATGACATTGCCGCCCAGTTGGAGGCTGGCAAGGCTAAGGCTGTAAAGGCGCTGGTGCAGCAGGCGCTGGATGAAGGAATTAGCGCCCAAGAGATTTTAAAGGAAGGCCTTATGTCTGGAATGAGCGCGGTGGGGGAATAGTTTAAGCACAACCAGGTGTTTGTGCCCGAGGTGCTTATGGCGGCCCGGGCTATGAACCAAAGCTTGGAGATACTAAAGCCCTTGCTGGCAGGCTCTAGCCTGGCGCCTGCCGGAAGGGTGTGTATTGGCACTGTGCAGGGTGCCTCCACGATATTGGTAAGAACCTGGTAAAAATTATGTTAGAGGGCAAGGGCTTCCAGGTGATAGACCTGGGTACCGATGTGGCCCCCCAGACCTATGTAAAAACCGCGATCGAGGAACACTGCAATATTATCTGCTGCTCGGCCCTTTTAACAACTACTATGCATGTTATGGAAGACGTGGTAAAAGAGGCAGAGGCGGCAGGCATTCGGGATAAGGTGAAAATTATGATAGGGGGCGCTCCTGTAAACGAGGAATATTGCAAAAAAATTGGGGCGGACGCATACACGGTAGACGCTGCCAGCGCTGCTGATATGGCGCTTAGCCTTTGCGGCTAAGGAGGCAATCGTGATACAAAACATAAAGGACTTCCTATGGGCGGCGGCAAAGAGCAGGCCGAAACCTGGACTGCCCATTTTAAGCTTTCCGGCAGCGGGAAAGCTGGGGGTTACGGTAGAGGCGCTGGTCCAGGACCCGGAGCTCCAAGCTAGGGCTATGGAATATGTAGCGCTTAACACTCCTTCGCCTGTTGCCATGAGTCCAATGGATCTTTCTGTGGAGGCCGAGGCTTTTGGCGCGAAAGTCCGCTTTACAACAGAGGATATCCCGGCGATATCCGGCCAGCTAGTGCCTGGGGAAGTTGAGGCCCGAAACCTCTCGGTTCCACGCCCCGGCGCAGGCCGAACTGGAATCTATATAGAGGGGGTTCGCAGGGCTGTGGAAAGGCTTGGCCCCAAACCACTTTTGGCGGGGATGATCGGCCCCTTTTCTCTTGCTGGCAGGCTGATGGATGTCACAGAAATTATGTACAGCTGCTATGATGAGCCGGAAACCGTGCATATCGTACTGGAAAAAGCCGCCGCTTTCCTCATAGAATACGGAAAAGCCATGAGAAAAGCCGGGGCCGCGGGGATACTTATGGCAGAGCCCTTAACCGGGGTACTGAATCCGGCAATGGCAAGGGAGTTCTCTATCCCTTATGTAAAGCGCATTATTCAGGCTTTGCAGGATGATTCCTTTGGAATCATCTACCATAATTGCGGGGGCTCTGTTACCAGTATGTTGAAGGATATTTTCTCTCAAGGCGCCATTGCCTACCATTTTGGCAACGCGGTAAACATGAAAGAGATATTGGAAAACGTCCCCCAGGATGTGCTGTGCATGGGGAATATTGACCCCGCCGCCCAATTTGCAGGGGGCAGTCCCAGCTCTATGCGAAACGCGGTGGAAGAGTTGATGGCCTGCTGTGGCAGCTACGGAAATTTTCTTCCCTCCTCAGGCTGCGATATTCCCGCACATACCCGCTGGGAAAACATAAACGCCTTTTTCCAGGCGCTTTTAAAATGAGTTGACCGCGCCGCGCCTAATGAATACATTTATTGGGCGCGGTCCTCTGTGGCAAAGGAGAATGTATGGAACATATTGAGCTGATCAGGGCGGCCCAAGGGCTGGGCGCTGGTCAGGCCGCGGTTATATCCAGAGGCCAAATTGTATCTTCTCCAGAGTTTCGGGAGGCCTGCAGGGCCAATAGCTGTGGGATGTACGGGCGCTGCTGGATGTGTCCGCCGGATATCGGAGAGATCGAGGAGCTAATAGAACAGCTCAATAGGTACGACTATGCCCTGTTGTATCAAACTGTATTTCAGCTTGAAGACAGCTTTGATGTGGAGGGTATGATGGAAAGCGAGGCCCGGCACTGCGAAATAAGCCGGGAGATTGGCCGCCGGCTAGAGGCAAAGCCGCCTGGGGAAAGGCTGCATCTTATTGCCGGGGGCTGCCGGTATTGCAAGAAATGTGCAAAAGCCGACGGTTCGCCCTGCCGTTTTCCCAATGAGGCCCTGTCCTCCCTAGAAGCATACGGAATCGATGTATTTCATACGGCGAAAAATGCGGGGTTAAGCTATATAAACGGCCAAGATACCGTAACTTTTTTCAGTATGATACTATTTTCGGAGGATCAGGATGTTTGAGCTTACCATACAAAAAAGCGGCAGGGAGCATAGAGTCCGGTTTCATAAGCCAACCTTGCTGGATCAGCTTCTGAAAGAAGCGGGTGTGGCCCTCCCGCGCCCCTGCGGGGGCAGAGGCCTATGTGGGAAGTGCGCGGTAGAGCTTTCCGGCCAAGTCTCGCCTCCCAATGCCCGGGAAAGAGAGCTTCAAAAACGCCTTTGCTGTCAAGCCGTAATTTTGGGGGACGCCAGAGCCGCTCTGCCAGAAGAGGGCAAAATGCAAGTGGAAACAGAAAGCTGGATGAAAATCGAGCCCAAGAGCCCTATGCCGGGCCGCCTGGGGGCGGCGGTGGATTTGGGGACCACAACCATTGCCGTAAAGGCATACGACCTAATATCAGGAGCCTGTATAGGCTCAGCCGCGGGCACAAACCCCCAGGTAGCTGAAGCCGGAGACGTAATGGGACGGATTGACGCGGCAATGAACGGAAGACTTCAAGCCCTGCAAACACAGGCAGAGGAAAGAATCCGCAGTCTTCTGGAATGCGCGCTCCATGGCGAAGAGCTAGATGGGCTTATCATAACCGGAAACACTACCATGCTGTACCTGCTGTGTGGTCTCTCGCCAGAGAGCCTTGGTACCGCGCCCTTTCAGGCGGATACTTTGTTTGGCTTTGAGACGCGGTTTTTCCAGGCCAAGGCGTATCTGCCTCCCTGCATAAACGCTTTTGTAGGGGCGGACATAACCTGCGCTGTTCTGGCCAGCGGAATGTGCCAAAGCCCAGAGATCTCATTGCTATGCGACTTGGGTACCAATGGGGAGATAGCTTTATGGAAGGAGGGAGCGCTATATGTAACCTCAACAGCCGCGGGACCGGCCTTTGAAGGGGCGGGAATATCCTGCGGCTGCCCAAGTATAGACGGCGCGATTGACGGGGTTGAAGTGGAAAAGGAAACGCTGCAAATTCATACCATAGGCCGGGCCCCGCCGGTAGGGGTCTGCGGCTCCGGTCTGATTGACGCTGTAGCTGCCGGGTTGGCACTGGGACTGGTTGACGAGACCGGGGCGATGGAGCATGAGCTGAGGCGGATTGCCCAGCTTAGCACACATGTCAATCTGGGGGGAAATCCGCAATTCAATGACCGCTATGTAGAAAACATGCTCTTTGAAGCCAATGAGTCAGCGGGGAATTCTCGATTGTAAGTAGACGCATTGAGAAAAAGCGCCCTTTGATTTCTGCAGATCTAAAATGCGGGACTGTCCGAAACGAGGATTTTATAAGGGAAAGTGGAAAGATTTCGTTAGGCTGCAGGATGGTCGGGATTTCATCCCGAACTATTTTTTGTTTTTGATGGGGTCTCGCCTGCCGGCTCGGTCGGGTCAGAACGGTCCCCACCGGGGACCT
>CAJUSM010000087.1 GCA_910588935.1 uncultured Oscillospiraceae bacterium | reverse complement strand
TAGGGCTTGTATGAAAATAGAGGAAATGAGGGATTTTTGGCCAGAAGGGGACAATATCAAGGAGAAGAACCGCTGTAGTTAGCTGCGCTAACTACGTCAATCTCGCGATTGACGAGGATTTTCGACGTAGAATGTGGCCTCTTATGGCAAAAAAGACGACGTTTTCGATTTTTCAAACAACCCTAGTTTTTACGATTCCTCAACAGGCCGCAAACCTGCATAAATACTGACCTCTTTGGGCACGAAAAGCCCGTAGGCATCTTTTTTGTATGGTCGTCCCATAGGCTTGAGATTGCCTAAGTATAAAACGCCGCCGAAGCTTTTAGAAGCTTCAGTGGCGTTTTGCATGTTCTTGTACCAAAGGATCAGTAAGACCTCGAAAAGCAAAGCCTCTATTAATACCAATTAAGACAGCTTAGTAACGGTCACATGAGCCTTATTCCAATTGAGTCATCTATAGCACGATTAAACTATCTGATCATAAAAAGCCTTATTTTCCTGGCTTCCTGGCAGTCCTAATGCCATTGAAACCTTACTTACTCCAAAGCATAGAGCAAAGGAAATCGCCATAGCAAGGCAAGCAAACAGGGGACCATGGGGAGTTGTAAAGCCAGAGAATGCTGCAGGTAGAAAAGCGGTGAGAAATCCTCCTATCATACCGGCCCAAGCACCAGTACGGTTAATTCCTTTCCAATACAAAGAGAGTAGATAGGGAGCAAGGAAAGCCCCAGAAATAATTCCCCAGGAATAGGACATCATTTCTAGAATAGGAGTAGGATAGTTGGCGATGAGGTAGCTAAGTATGACGAAAGCCAAGCAGAGAAGCCTGGTTAAGGTGGCTAAATTTCGATCGTCCATATTTTTGACTATCTTAGGTTTTACTAAGTCCATAGATACAGTAGAACAGGCTGTTAAGGTAATGCTGGACAGAGTGGATACAGAGGCAGAAATGAGCAGTACCAGAATTACCCCAATCAATAAGTTTGGCAAACCAGCTGAATCCAGCATCAAGGGCACGATAAAATCTTTGCCTCCCTCTGGTATAGTTTCGCCAAAAAAAAGATGGGACAAAGAGCCAATAAAGTACCCCCCGCCTGCTACCAGCAGGGCAAAAACTGTAGAAATAACCGTGCCCCGGCGAACTTCCTGTTTGTCCCTGATTCCATAGTATTTGTGGACCATCTGGGGGAGCCCCCAAGTACCAAAGCTGGTCATTAAGAGCGTTGAAACCAGAGCAACTGCGGAACTCACAGACAGCGGGGCCATTTCGTGAGACTTCATATAATCCGCCATACGACCCAAGCCAGTGCGCAGACCTCCGACTTGAGGGGAGAGAACCACAAGGATGATTAGGGCGGAAACACCGATCATCATTACAAAACCCTGAACAAAATCGGCCTTCAGTGTGGCAATATATCCCCCTAATACCAGTAACAGGGCAGAAGCAATGGCAATAATAATCATACATACCTGTTCGTCAATTGCTAAAATTACAGAGCACACGCTTGTAAGTCCTTTGTAAACTGAAGCAGAGTAGGGAATGAGAAAAACAAAAATTACTATACAGGAGAATAAGCGCATGGCAGGGCTTTGAAACCGCTTTTCAAAAAGCTGTGGCATAGATTTAATATCATGGTAACGGGTGAGTGCCCTGGTCCGATTGGCCAGCACCAGCCAGGCTAGTAACGAGCCGAATACGGCGTTACCAATGCCCACCAACACACTCCACAAGCCATAGCTCCAGCCAGAACCACCAGAGTAGCCAATAAACATGACTGCTGAAAAGTAAGCGGTTCCGTAAGAAAGAGCAGAAATCCAAGCACCCGCGCTGCGCCCGCCTACGGTAAAGGCTGCCATGTCGCTACCCTTGCGGGAGTATAGAATGCCTACAGTGAGCATAAAAACAGCGTAAATACCAATTACAATCCAGATTGTTAGCTGCTTGTCCATAATATCCTCCTGAATAATGCTGTGTTACTTTGAGAAAGTAATTGAATAAATCTTACCATAAAATTTCAAAAAAGGCAATACATTATTGGATTTAGAAAAATACGCGCAATACGAGAATGAATTGAATCATGATGACGATACAGAAAATACGCTAGAATAAGGCAGTCGATTGTGGGAGCAATTTTTGCCCATAGAGATCGATGCTTCAAATTTTTTATTCAAAAACCTTCCCAATATGTAGAGAAATGTGTTACACTATATTTGACTTCTTCACAACACGGAGAGGAATCGCTTTATTTGCCAAAGAAAGGGGCGTTCTATGCGCAAGTTAACCGCAGGCATTCTGGCCCATGTAGATGCAGGAAAGACCACTTTATCCGAAGCGATGCTATATCGCGGCGGTGTGCTGCGCAGCCTGGGCAGGGTAGACCATGCAAATACTTTTTTGGATACAAACCAGCTGGAACGAGAACGGGGAATCACTATTTTTCTAAAGCAAGCTGTCCTGCCTTGGAAGGAGATAGAGCTTACTTTGGTGGACACTCCAGGTCATGTGGATTTTTCTACAGAGACTGAGCGCACGCTGCAAGTACTGGATTGTGCTATTTTAGTAATTTCTGGTCCAGATGGTCCACAAGGACATACGCTGACACTATGGAGATTACTGGAACAGCATAAAATTCCGGTTTTTCTTTTTTTAAATAAGATGGACCAGCCAGTGGATCGAATGGCTTTATTGGCTAAACTGAAAACTACCCTTTCGGATGCTCTGCTGGATTTTTCCATTTATGGGCAGGAAGCGTTCTGGGAGGCAGCTGCCCTAGGGGACAATCAGGCCCTGGATGAATATCTAGAGTTTGGCCGTCTTTCCGATGCCACCCTTTGTAAGTTGATAAGCGAGAGGAAGGTGTTTCCCAGCTTTTTTGGTTGTGCATTACGAGCGGAAGGAGTGGATGCCCTTTTAGACGGCATAGCCCGTTTTGGTCCCCAGCCAGTATGGGACAAGGAGTTTTCAGCCCGAGTGTTTAAAATTACGAGGGACAGCCAAGGCGCTAGGCTGACCAACATGAAAATTACTGGCGGCAGTCTAAGGGTAAAAGAGTGCCTTTTACTGCCTAGTGGCCAAGAAAAAGTGGATCAAATTCGTATTTATTCTGGAGAACGGTATAAAGCTGTAAGTTCGGCCGAGGCTGGAACAGTGTGTGCTGTCACTGGTTTAAGCGGTACCTTTCCTGGCCAAGCTTTGGGGACAGGGAGCTCTGGACCGCCTCCAGTATTAGAACCGGCTTTGGTTTATCAGCTTATTTTGCCAGAAGGAGTTCATCCACATGCCGTATTGCCTAAGCTTCGCCAGCTGGCAGAAGAAGATCCTCAGCTGCATCTTGAATGGAATGAGGCTTTGGGAGAGATTCATCTCAGGCTGATGGGGAAAATTCAGGCTGAAATAATGAAAAAGATGATTATAGAGCGTTTTGGATTAGAAATAAACTTTGGACCAGGTCATGTGGTCTATAAAGAAACGATCGTTGCCCCAGTAGAAGGAGTAGGACATTTCGAGCCCTTACGTCATTACGCGGAGGTTCACCTGTTGCTGTCGCCGCTGCCGTTAGGCAGCGGCCTGGTGTTTGACTCCCTTTGCTCTGAGGACGACTTGGAACGCAGTTGGCAGAGGCTGATTCTTACTCACCTAGAGGAGAAGACTCACCGTGGTGTACTAACAGGTTCAGCAATAACGGATATGCGTATATCCTTGCTATCAGGGCGGGCCCATGAGAAACATACAGAAGGCGGCGATTTCCGGCAGGCCACCTATCGTGCAGTACGCCAGGGACTAATGCGAGCAAAAAGTTTAGTTTTGGAGCCGTGGTATACTTTGCGCATGGAACTGCCCGCTCCAAGCTTAGGCCGGGCGTTGGCTGACATACAGCAGATGGGTGGGGAAGCAGGGATTCCAGAAACCGTTGGGGAGGAAACACTTCTCACTGCAAGTGTGCCGGTAGAGGCTTTTGGCAGCTATGTAGAAGAAGTAGCTGCATATACCAAGGGACATGGCCGGATTACTTGTAACTTTGGTGGCTATAGACCCTGCCGTGACCAAAAAGCTGTAGTAGAAACCATTGGCTATGATCCCATGGAAGACACGGAGGACCCTACTGGATCGGTGTTCTGCTCCCATGGAGCGGGTCATCTGGTGCCGTGGTATGAAGTGGAGGCCTACATGCATCTTCCAGCCTTCCAAATGCCAAAGGAGAAGGCTCAAGATGAGCCAGCGCCCCCAAAGCCCCAACGTTCGGCAACCTTACCGCCAAGAACTGGTTTGGAGCAGGACGCGGAGCTCATGGCTATTTTTGAAAAAACTTATGGAGCTGTAAAGCCTCAAGCCTTTCGGCCAAAGACTAGAATTGCTAATCCTGTACAGGATACACGGCCTGCTCGCTTGCCTCCTTCTGGACCAGAATACTTGTTGGTGGATGGATATAACATTATTTTTGCCTGGGAAGACCTTAAGGCCATTTCACGGCAGGACTTGGAGGCTGCCCGCGCAGCGTTAATGGACATCCTGAGCAATTACCAGGGATATCGCCAAAACCGTGTTATCTTGGTATTTGATGCCTATAAAGTACCAAAGGGTACAGGATCAGTGTTCCGCTATCATAATATCCATGTTGTCTATACAAAAGAGGCGGAGACCGCGGATGCTTACATTGAAAAGGCCAGCTATAAGTTGACCAGAGAAAACCGGCGGGTTGTGGTGGCTAGCGCAGATTTTGCAGAACAGTTGATTATTCTAGGCCATGGCGCTCTGCGCCTTTCTGCGCAAGACCTGTGGGTGGAGGTGGAGAGGACCCAAGGAGAAATTGCGGAGATCTTAGCTGAAAAGCGTCGTGCTTTACAGGGCGGGACAATCCGAGATTCCCTAAATCAGAAACGAAAAGAACAACACCGAAGAGCAAAGGGAAAACTTGACTCTTAGAATTGAGGTCAAATCAGAAAGGAACAGATAAATGAAACAGATAAAATTTGGTATCATTGGATGCGGAAATATTGCCGCAAGGTTTGCCAAAGCCTTGGCGGAGTCTCCAGACGCAATGCTTTACGCTTGCGGAGCCAGAGAATCGGGTCGTGCCCAGACATTTGCGGGTAAATATGGAGCAGAAAAAGCGTATGGCAATTACCAGGATGTTTGGGAAGATTGTGAAGTGGATGCGGTTTACATTGCTACTGTTCACAATACTCACGCAGAAATTGCCAAGTCATGCATTCTGGCAGGCAAGGCAGTAATTTGCGAAAAACCGTTTTTTGTAAACGCTCATGAGGCTAAGGAAGTAATAAGCCTTGCCAGAGAAAAATCTGTACTTGTTATGGAGGCTTTCTGGACCCGGACTATGCCGGCCTATCAAAAAGTTAAGGAATGGATTGCAGATGGCAGGTTAGGAAAGCTTCGCCTTATCCGTGCTGCTTTTTGTTTCTCTATGCCCTATAATGAGGACACCCGAGATCACCGACTTTGGAATCCAGCTACAGCAGGTGGAGCTTTGCTGGACGCTGGAGTATATCCTTACCAATATGTTACGGGAATTATGGGCGGGCTGCCGGAACGGGTAACTGCTTCTGTTTGCTCCGGCCCAACAGGAGTAGATGCTACAGTTGCTATGACTTTAGAGTATCCAGAGCTAATAGGAGACTGCTTAACTTCTATTGTAGCAAATATGGATGACACGGCCGTGATCAGCGGCGAAAAAGGATATATCCTGCAGTATTACTTTCTAGGTTCCCGTCGGGCTGAACGATACGATTCTCAAGGAAAACTGGTGGAAAGCTTTATTGATCCTGTGGAAGAGGGTTTTGTTCATGAGATCGCCCACTTTATTCAACTTTATCGAGAAGGTAAAGTTGAAAGTCCTTGGATCCCCTTGGAGGACAATTTGGACTTTGCCAAGCATGCAGAAGAAATTTTGCGCCAGATTCAAAGCTGAGAAGGAAACAGATACTGTTCATATGATTTATCTGATAGAGTATCTGCTTATATACGGCCGTTCTCTTTTTCTAAAAAGAGAACTACGTTCGTGATTTTATCTATGTAGATAGTTGTTGATTTTACTAATACTATACCTTTGAAGGTTGACAGAAGAAATAGTAAAAGGGAGCCAAATGACTCCCTTAAAATTTGGTGCAAACTATTTTCTCGCTGCTCACAGGAGAATACACAAATTCGTCCATGTGCTCTCCTTTAAAAAAGTATTCTGGAGGGGCTGGTCTACGGTGTTCACTGTCAAAGGTTTCAATAATAATCAGTTTTATCTTCATACGGGGAGGCAGTACACTTTTGATAAACACACTGGCTTGTTGGCCTGGAAAGACATTTTCTTTAAGCTCTGCCAGCCCAGCCAGATTGGGGGCTAACTCTACAAAAACACCATAGCTCTCAATACTGCGGATAATCCCTCCTACGGTTTCGCCTGCGTGAAACCGGCTTGCGTTTTGTTCCCAACTGCCGAGAAGCTCTTTGTGAGTTAAAGTGATTCGACCATTTTCTGTGGCCTTTACCACGGCTCGTATATCCATACCGATAGAAAATCGTTCTCTGGGATGATCAATGCGGGAAACAGAGATTGAATCAATAGGCAGCAAAGAGGAGATGCCACAGCCAATGTCGACAAACACGCCAAAAGATTCAATGTGTGTCACTCGGGCAGAGATCACATCCCCAGGTATCAGGTTATTGATCCAACCAGCCATACACATCTCTTGCGCTGCCCGGCGGGAAAGGATGGCTAGCGGTTCCCCGTCACTGCCTTTTATGATGTCCTGCACCACAAAGCATACGGGACGATTTACTCGAGACAGTATTGCAATATCTCGAACTGTGCCCTCTCGGATACCTATGGCCC
>CAJUSM010000086.1 GCA_910588935.1 uncultured Oscillospiraceae bacterium | reverse complement strand
CAAGGCCAGGGCCGGTACGGGTATGCTGATTATTGTCTTCAATCAGATGCCCAATGTACTCAACGCCATGGGCCCGGCACCAATCTCCCAACTGATGGGAAAAATTGTCCCGGACTAGTTCGGTTACAGCATCCATATATTCCTGTCGGGCGCTCCAGGTTTCTTGACCAGGCCGGCCACATTCCCAAAGCAGAGCCAGCCGGGCGGCGAAAGCGCCGCTCCATTTTTCTCGCAGTAGTTTTTCCAGCGGCGTGCTCCAAGGCAGATCCTCTTCTTCCCAAATCCGCAGGCCGCCGCCATAAAGATGGCCGTTGCCTAGTTCGGGCTCATCAGAGAAAAAGCCTGCGATGGTTTTTCCAAAGTCCTTCTGGTAACGCTCCCAGTGGGGTTCATATACAGCATCAATCAGCAGGCGGCAGGACTCTTTATCCATCATATTGATATAGTTTCGATGAGGTCCCCGATTTCTAGTTAGAATTAAGCTGTATACATTCCAAACTTCCTGGTCGCTAGAAAAAAAGAGAGAACTATTTGAGTCTAAGGGGAGGGAGAGATCCACAATTTCTCCTCCTCCTGCGGGTACGGCTACTACTCCAGCCAAACGGTCGTCGTTGAATTTGCGTGTTTTTGATAAATCCATCATAAACTGTTCCATCTGGTTCTGTTGCCAAGGGGGCAGTTGGATGCAGTCTTGATAAGAGAGGGAAAGGGTTTCGCCGCCCTGGAGTTGGCCAAGATGTTTCCGGACCAGGCTTTGGCGGCAGAGGCGGCTGGGCGCGCCTTCAACCGCGCCGTTGGCATATCCGGTAGGGAAATGGGAGTCGTCCAAAATCCAAATTTGCATTCCCCGGTTTCTGGCTTCATCCAAAATGATATCCATATCATGCCACCACTGGGGACCGGCAAAGTCGGGGTGAGGGCGGCTTTCTACACAAACAGAACGGATATTGGCATGATAGATGGCTGCCATGTATTCACGAATTACGGTTTCAGACTCTCCATGGACCCAGAGAAACGGGAAGATATTGCTGCTGATATGACCACTTAATAGACTTTTTATGGTATTGTCCATAGTGTTTCCTCCTTTTTGAATGATGTCCTTTGGCAATTATAGCATGTTTTTTCTCGTTTTAAAAGAGGCTTTCGAGAAAAAATACCAATAGCCCTGTGGCTCTGCTGCAAATAGTTGGAAGGGAAATTTATAAGAATTTTGAAAGTGTGGCAGTAGATATAGAGAAAGTTAGAGGGGATATTTGAAGTCGGGAAAAATTTTTTACCAGGTATTGACATTGTGAAAAAATAGATGTATACTCTAAATTAGTAAAATTGAAGATTTAATTATGTAATGATAGGCATGAGAAACAGGGAGGGCCAATTGGGCAACAGTGTTTTGCATTCTATCATATGTCTCATCGACCGGCCGGTCTGAGAATAAAGGCGCCGTATGCAAAAGCCATTGTATTGCGGTGTGGGGAAAATCAGATGGCATTATTTTGCTGTTTGGCTTTTCTTGTTCCTACTGCGCATTTTTTGCGCAGAATTTTAATCATTTAAGTATCATACTTATTGTGTCGAATCTGAAAGGAGACATCCATGAAAACAAAGAAGGTTTTGGCTATGTTTGCGGCAGCTGTGCTAATGGTGGGTGCTTTTTCTACTCATGCCATGGCAAGCGCAAGGTGGCTTCAAAAGTGTGATCGTTGTGGTAACGAAAATGCAGGTTGGTGGACAAAAAACTATGTGCGTGGAGTTCGCGTTGATACCTGCCCTTACAAAAAAACAGTACATGAACATCAAGCAATAACACCCTATTCGTTAGTTGAATGTGGAGTTTGTGGAAATCATACGATTGAATATAATACTTATACAGAATGTCCGTATAAAAACTGAGTAGTATGGGAAACCCTCGGTTCCTTGGGATCGGGGGTTCAATTATATAAACAACCGGAGGCATACCTATGAAGAAATTGCTTTTATTCTGCACTGCACTGCTTTTGGTTATCCAGGTAGGCTGCGGCCACAAAGAACCCACTGGACCTTTGCGCATCTGTGTAGACTTAACTGGAGTGAATTCAGGAAATGTAGGAGAAATACAAGGGGCGTTTCAGCGACTCGTGGACAATGCTGAGAAAGAGGGGGGACCTCAGGAGGTAACGGTTGAGGTGATCCCCAGTAAGGGCAGTGAGCGAGAAAGCGTAATTGACCGTATCCGTACAGAGATTGCCTCAGGAGGCGGGCCGGATGTTTTTGTTGTAAATTCTGGTACGGAAACCCCGCTATTTCGTTTTCCACATACAATTATGAAACAAAACTACATGCTCCCTTTAGACAAGTATATTGCACAAGCAAAGTATATGGAGTGGGAGCAGCTTAACCAAGCTGTCATGGAAATTGGAAAGTATAAAGATGAGCAGCTGCTTCTCCCGCTTGGATATACTTTTCCTATAACTCTCTACCGAAAATCCGATGTAAGCCATGAGCCCTCCCGAGAGTTGAATTGGGAGGATGTTCTGGCAGATGAAACTGGTGTGCTGGCTGGCGCGGCAAATGATGTGCAGGGAGCTTTCGGCTTTACCCACAACCTGTTTGCATCCCATGTGTTCGGCCAGCTGGCAGACTTTGATGAAGAAAAACTGCTTTTTAGCGAGGACGAGCTGAAACAGAAAATTTTGGAGCTTATGGAACTCAATGATCGGGACTATTCCCATTTGCCCAGCCATTTACGGCTGAATATGGGGGTTTTGCAGGGAAACATGAAACAGCGAGATATTCCAGGGTATCCCGAAATTTTTAGCGAAACCGATCCTTTATCAATGATTCCTATGTATCAGGAAAATGGCGGGATAACCGCTATTGTAGACACCTATGCATGTGTCAACCGTAATACTAAGGATCCAGAGGGAGCTTTTTTTCTGCTAGATTATCTGCTTAGCCAGGAGATTCAGCAGTATTCCGATGTGTACAACTACATAATAAACTATATCGCGCTGCCTACTCACAATGCCTTATTGAGTCCAGAAAACCCTGTTTTACGGTGGAATTGGAGTGAAGAGAATTATCAAGAATACTGTAGGGTTCGCGACCAAATTACCTGTGTGCGTTTTCATGGGATGCAGGAAAATCATATTGCAAAGCTATACCGCGAATGCATGCAAGCTTATTCTGCTCAAGATGAGGAAAAAATCAACAAGTTGGTTCATGAGGCTTATCGCGTAATGAGCATAGAACTGGAAGAAAGCTAGCGATAGGACCAATTAGAAAACAACATTAAGGTATATTGTACGATAACCCAGCAAACAGCGGTTGAAACTTTCCCTCAAACTACCAACCAAGAAGTAGGGGAGACCAACAGTGTCATCCTTTCTTTTGCTGGAAAAAACCGCTACGCGGAGCAGTAAAAGAGGAGGGACGGTTAAGGCGCTATTTCTCTATATTTCCACAGTTGACAAATCAATATAGTGAGGATAAAATAAGTAGGGTTCTCATGGAGCCTAAAATAAAGTGGAAGAGGGAAATGAATATGATTCTGCTGCTGTGTATTTCTGTGGCTTTGGTGGCCGGACTGATGATGACCCGTCTGTTTAAGCGTTTTCATCTGCCGGATGTGACTTCCTACTTAATGGCCGGGGTGCTTCTTGGACCTTGCCTGATTGGCCGGTTAGGCATACCAGGCGTGGGCTTCAACAATTTTGAATTGGTGGATACATATCAGCCTATTTGTGATGTGGCTCTGGGCTTTATTGCTTTTGCGATCGGTAGTGAATTTCGGTTGTCATCTCTGCGTACAACAGGTAAAGCCGCTACCATCGTAGGCGTTTTTCAGGCTGTTGTGGCTGCGTTGACAGTTGACGTGGTTTTGTTGCTTCTCCATTTTTTTGTGCTGGGTGATAAGCTGCCGATATCTGCCGCTATTACGTTGGGAGCCATTGCCGCGGCTACTGCGCCGGCTGCTACCTTAATGGTAGTGCGTCAATATAAGGCTAAGGGCCCCCTTACAGACATCCTTTTGCCCGTAGTTGCATTAGACGACGCAGTGGGACTGGTTGTCTTTGCCATTTCATTTGGCGCGGCGCAGGCCATGGACTCTCAGGGCGCCAGCTTGGCCTCCATTGTGGTAGAGCCTTTGCTGGAGATTCTTCTTTCCTTGGCATTGGGGGCACTTTTGGGCTGGGTGCTTACTTTTATGGAAAAGTGGTTTCTCTCCAACCGTAACCGTGTGGCAATGATTGCCGGTTTTGTGGTAGCGGCGGTAGCACTGTCCATGGTAAGTTTTCAAGTGTTGGGCCTTACAGTAAAATTCTCTTCGTTACTGGTATGCATGATGCTGGGTACAGTATTCTGCAATACTTGTCCCAATTCAGAGGATTTGATGAGCCGGGCGGACAAATGGTCGGCCCCCTTGCTGACCTTGTTCTTTGTGCTCAGCGGCGCTGAACTCCATTTAGATGTCTTTGCCGATGTTGCTATTGTGGGTATTGGACTACTGTACATCCTCTCTCGTTCGGTAGGCAAATATTTTGGTGCGAAGTTTGGTAGCCGACTGGCAGGGTGCGATCCGTCTATTCAAAAGTATTTGGGGATTACTCTACTTCCTCAAGCTGGTGTTGCGTTAGGGATGGCGTCTCAAGTAGGCGCGCTTGGCGAAACTGGCGCGACGATTCGCAGCATTGTGTTATTTGGCGTGCTTGTTTACGAGTTAGTAGGCCCAACACTGACCAAGCTTGCGCTGACTGCCGCTGGAGATATTCAGCCGAAGGAACAGGCAAAGACAGCAAAAGTGTAAAAATATGTTGTTGAGATAAAAGTAATACAAATATAAAGGCTCTGCATCATAAGCAAAGATTAACAAAAGAAAGCACCCTAACCGGTAATTATTCCGGGTGGGGTGCTTTCCTTGTTTTTGTACTTGCTTTCGGTAGCGATACACATTGCCGCCGTTTTTACTTTTGCAATAGAGTGGCTCAAAACCACGGCTTAGCATCTCCTGGTCAGCGGCTTTCCTTTGGTCATCCTCTCCAGGGCAATCTAATATCCAGTCTCCTGGTTTAGTGACTCGTCCAGTGCAGTAGGTTTTTTCATAGTCATATCCGATTACATGGTCGGACATAACAATATCAAAGGTATTACTATCATAAGGCAGGAAATGGCATAAACTATCTACCACGGCTATGTTTTCAAGTTTCCTTTGCTACATTTTTTCGCATATGCTCCCGCAGACGATCCAGAATGAAGTATTTAGCCTGGGACACACATTTGGCGGGTTAGATACCGACCCATGTGCAAAAGTGTAAAAAAAGAGTATGATTTAGGAACTATCCGATAAAATGACATCTAATTTCCTTCATTGATGTGCAGATTATGAAATTGTTTTCTGCACATTTCATTTTTGTGGCACATCCTATATGGCCAACCTACTATGTGTTGTGGAAATGCTGGCTTCTTGAGTATAAGTGGTCAGCTTCAAGGAAAAGCCGCAAGTAATACTTGCGTATTTCGAGGATTATCGATGCGGAAGATGGCCGCTTCTGGGCAATAAGACAGTTTTTCGTTTTTTCAAACATGCTCTAACCCCTAATGTTTCACACATTCTACGGGTGTAGTCGTGGAAACATTTTATGGGACCGCAAGAAATCTGTGTTTGTTTATTTTAAGGTGAGGACAAATGATAAAATTTGCGATTTGTAATGATGAGCCGATTATGGCCCAGAAAATTTCGAATCGGCTTGCAAAGTATATGAAAGAAAGGCAGATTTCATCTTACTGTGTTAACAGTTTCTAAATGGACATACCTTATTGGAAACCGGTAACTTTGATTTGATTTTTCTGGATATTAAAATGGAAACCCCAGATGGAATGGAGACTGCCAAATTACTATGTCAGCGGGGAACCCATGCGAGGTTATTTCCCTAGCTGAAATTGTATATTGTGAAGCGGTAGGCAGGAAAATCTATATTCATAAAAATGACGGAACGACTATTAACTACTATAATCGATTGGAAGACTTGAAACATCAGGTAGATGGGCACTCATATAAGTGACCTGGTCAACGTGCAGGGATGCCAGACTGGGCAGGTCATATTGCCGCGAGTTGAGGCAATTCCTGTGTCTCGGCTGAGCGAGAGGGAGTTATTGCAAAATCTTTTACTGCATAAAGTTGCTAAGCCACTTTTCCTGAAGTCCGCTGGACAAGAGCATACATACTTTAATTTCTCCACCTCGAAGCATCTACAGCCAGGTGTGCCGGCTTCTTAGGGAAGCAGCTGAAGCCAGCTTAGTTCTCCAGTGGAGTCATAGACTGTAACCAATTTAACCTCCCCGCCATCGGTGGAACCCACCGAAAACACGCTGCCGTTCGGGCGCAGGTCAGAGATGCTCTCCACTGTTTGGCCATTATAGTGAATGATTTTTTTGCCATTCACCTCCTGGCAGCTCAAGCCGTAGGGGACGTACTGCTCCATGTATTCTGCAATGGTTTTTCCAGAGGCGGTTCCATCATCTTCGGCAACAGTTGCCTCAGCGTCTATGACCGCGCCGGTTTCCATATAGCCTTCCTCCGTACTAACACGAAGGCCGGTAAGCTTTCCGTTTTCATAGACCGCTTCTAGGCTCTGCCCGTCACTGCCCAAGCTATTGGCAACATAGAGCTGGCGTTCCCTATCGAAAAGGCTGTGCACGGGAGTGCTATTCCAATCCATAGTCAGTGTGCCGGTATGGGGTCAGTCTTTGAGGTCAGGCCAAAGGGGGTATAGCGTTCTAGCTCTTTGGCGGTGCGGTTGCCCTCGCGCTAGAGTGCATTCATCACCTTAAGTTCATAATCAAATAGCATAATCGACATTTTGTTTATTCCTTTCTTTCAAACTGTTGCAGTAGTTTGTACGTAAAGAATCTGTGAATAAGGTGTTTGGCTAGAAAGGGGAGAGAGAAGGGCGGCCAGACCTTGGTGCATTTCCCTGGCCAGCTAACGCCTTGCTTTCTCTCGATGAACTTTCATATTTGCAGCGCCGCGTACCATAGACAGGGAAATCAATTTTCAAGTATAAGAGAAATAACAGAGGGATCAAGCAGGCAGT
>CAJUSM010000085.1 GCA_910588935.1 uncultured Oscillospiraceae bacterium | reverse complement strand
TGAGTGGAAGTTAACTATATACTGCAACATGCTTTCTCTTTGCTCCTTTGGGCGCTGGGCGACTCCTCTTTTGCTCCCCGCGTCTACGAGCTTACGCCCTGCTTTACCGCCTTTTTTCTTCTGCTTTCTGTTCCAAGTTGTATTGTACTCCTACATTTGGACATTTCCCCGCTTTTGAGAATGTCCAAAACGAGGATTTCATGAGGGGAAGTGGAAAAATATCGTTAGGCTGCAGGATTGTCGGGATTTCATCCCGAAATACTTTTTGTTTTTGATGGCCTTCGGCAGAGCATGAGTCGGAAGGGAATTTGTCTGGACAATGCTGTTTATAGAGAACTTCTTCGGATTATTCAAGAGCGAGCTGCTTTATCCGCAAGAGTTCCGTTCTATGGAACACTTCAAGCAGGAACTCATTGAATATCTCGATTACTACAACAACCGTCGCATCAAGGCAAAGCTGAAGGGCTTGCCGCCTGCTCTTCACAGACAGCAAGCCCTTTCGGCTGCTTGAACAATTTTTACCTTTTATGTTTGTCTAACTTTTTGGGGGCGCTTCAGACTGGGAAGGGCTCTTTTTTCTTATGGGAAACAACCTGTTAAAGGTATGCGCCAATGGTTTCGTCGCTCCATACATGGGCCTCGATATAGCGTTCTGGACCGTAGCCGCCGTCTCCGTTCCAATCCTGGGGCAGACCATACTTCTCTATAACAGGCAAAATCTCCTCATAAGTATACAGTGTGTGGCGGTACTCCCTGCCGTCTTGTATCGTGGGGCTAAAGGTGGGCATAGAATCGCCATAGGTGAAGGAAACTGTAGAAGTATCAAACTGTTCTATGGGTATTTTCACAAAAGCGCAGTTTTCAAACCAAGTGCTCAGCCAGGGGCTGTGCTCAACTACCAGGTAATGGGGAGCCTGCCGCTGGATTATACCGCCCTTTTTGGCAAAGGCGGCTCGGAGAATACTCTCGCAGTTTCGTCTATGTTCCACATACTTTTCATCCCGCTTCGCGCTCTGGGCCAGGGGCTTTTGCCGGCGGATTTCTTCCAACACAGCTTTAGCCTCTGCCACAGGCAGCTCAGAGAGATTTCGAAATGGGCCGATGGTTTTATCGTAATAATGGTACAGATGCATAAAGCCTCTCCTTCTACCGCCTGTCCCTGGTCTCCCGGATCCATACCAGGCAGCCAGAAAGGCACATGGCAATGGCGGCCACGAGGGAATAGAGGAAGAAGAATTCCAGGGTGATCTGCAGCGAGCCTGAATCCAGCAGCAAAACGGGAATTGTAAAAACCGGAACCGCCAGCGGCATAAACCACAGGCTGCGGATTCGCCGCCCGGCCAGCACACCCATTACCCCGCAGAGCACCGGGTACACCATATACATAGCCGCCAGCATCCCGGATATAAAGCCCATAGCCCAGCTCAAGGCAAAGGGTACCCCCAAGCCGACCAGAGCGCAGGCCGCCAGCATCCAGATCAACATTTTTTTCGTGCTCATGACGTCACTTCCTTTCTGTTCTCCTCATACGGCTCCAGACCAGCAGCCGCAGCGCCAGCGCCCCTGCGCCCACGGCCAAGCAGATAAGAGGAAGCCTCTCCCAGGGAAGGGGCAGGCGAATTACACGAAATAAATCATATGCCGGCGGCATGGAGTAAAACAGAGCGGCCAGGGCCGCGGGAGCTGCCGGTATATACCACCGGGACCGGGGTCTTTTCCCGGCTAGCCAGCCCAGGGCCAGGGCGCTGCCTAGAAAGTAGGCGTACCACAGCAGCTCCGATACCCGGAAAAAATTGTACCAGGCTAAAAGATGGAGTCCGGCAAACAAGGGCATAATACCCGCTGCCACAGCCAGGATACCCCAGGCCCCGCAAAACTCGATTTTCTGTGTCCAAAGCACCCTATAGAAAAACCAGGAGGCAAATAGACCGATCCCTGTGACTAGATACAAGAGGGGATAATAGCACAGACCAAGAGGGACGATAAAGACTGCCAAAGAATTTTTTCCACAGGCAGCTCCACATACAGGCTTTCCCTCCTTTCCGGGCGCTGAGTTATCCATTCGCGCAGTTCCTAAAGGCGTGATTCCCGCTTTGAAGCGATCGGCCTCTCCCCCCTAGGGGTGAGGCGGCCGATCGTGTAAAAACCCATATTTACCCATTTTAAGAGCGTTTATCCGCTTTTCCTGCCGCTTTCCATACGATTCTGCCCATTTCCTCTCGGCGCTCCTCCATCTGCCTTACCAGGCAGAACTGGTTCCGGGCCCGGTCCAGGTTGTGCTGAGGGTAGGCTGTGCGGAAATACACATCACCGTTTAGGTAGTCAGCCAAAAAGCGGATGCCCACCTCATAAGTCATAGTCCAGGCGCCGTCTGGCAGGGTCTCCAGCTCAGTTTCAGTCAGCGCGCCGCCGGCCGCGGACAAGAAGCCCTGGGCATAGGCCTTAAACAGCTCCAAATCAAATTTCACTTTGCCCAGGTCTGTTTCATCCTCCGCCGCAGTAGAGGCCCCTGCCCGGATGGAATCACCAAAGTCAAACGCGGTAAGGCCAGGCATTACAGTATCCAGGTCGATGACGCAAACCGCCTTGCGGGTATTGTCATCGAAAAGGACATTGCTCATTTTGGTATCGTTATGGGTTACCCGGAGGGGCAGCTTCCCATCTTTCAGCAGATTCATCAGCAAAGCCCCGTGCTCTTGGCGGGCTAGGGCAAACTCCATTTCTGCCTGCACCTCCCCCAGCCTATCCTTGGGGTTGGCCGCCGCCGCGTCCTTTAGCTGCTGAATCCGCGCCGGGGTATTGTGAAAATCGGGAATAATCTCGTGCAGGCTGCCCGCAGGATAATGACTGAGCATGGCCTGAAAGTCACCAAAAGCTCGGCCCGCTTCCTGAAGCATTGCTGGGCTGTCTGGCGTCTCGAAGGAAGTAGCCTGGGGGATATTCATGGTGCACCGCCAATAACCGCCCTCCTGGTCAATGAACAGAGCCTGGCCCTCTTTGGTAAGCATTACTTTCAGGTTCTCCCGTTCCGGGTTGCCCCCCCGCTCTACAATCTTTTGCTCCAAAAACCGGGTAACACCCAGCATGTTTTCCATAATATGCTCTGGATGCGGAAAAACAAAGTGGTTGATCTTTTGCAGAACATAGACTCCGCCCACCAAAAGGGTATCGTTGATGTGGCCGCCGGTCATAACCCGGACATCCAGAGAGGGGGCCAGGCCAAAGGCTTCCAAGACCTGGCCGGAGATAAGAGGTTTGCTGTTCATTTCCATCGCTCCTAAACGTGAAATTTTAAAGAGAAAGCTTTTGTGGCTTAAAAAGTAAGATTTCCAAAGTCTTTTGTATTTTGCCTAGGGCTTGTTCAAAAATAGGGGAAATAACGGATCTTCGACGCAGAACACAGCCGCATCTGGGCGAAAAGACTGGGTTTTCGATTTTTCAAATAAGTCCTAAGCCGGGGTGGGAGTTTCAGAACTGTATTCCCCTTAGCCGGCTTAATAGCGCAGCATTGCCCGGATAACGATCTCTCCCGGCGCCCCGGACACCGTTAGGCTTCCGCTGTGGGCAAGTACAATTTCCGCTGTGTTTTCCAGCCCCCGCAGCTCGTCCTCCTGCTGGGGCAAATCATCAAAAAGCCAGGCCAGTAAATCGGTGAACTGCTTGCCCTTAAGAGAAAATTTTTCCTTTTCCGGCAGCTCCCCCGTATACACTGTTTCCAGCCGCAGGGCATCCTCTCCCGGAATGGCTGTAAACCGCAGCCGCCTGTCCCCTTCAAAGCGGGCGGCATCGCTACAGGCTCGGGTGAGCAGCTCGTTCACCATAATGCATAGTTCAGAGGTTTTAAAGGGCACATCGCCAGTGGTGGCGTTGCTCTGAAAATCAATATTATTCTGGGCGGCAAAGGCAGCCTTGGTGGCGATTACGCCGTTTAGGTAGGGGTTTTCGTGGTAGCTGCCTAAAATCGGGCTCAGGATAGCGTTCCGCTTAACCATAGCAACATACACCGGGATACGTTCGGTTTGGCCCTCCCGCATAAGCTGTACCACAGTGTCCAAGGCATATTCCCCGTTTTTCTGGGCAGCCCGAACCTCCCGCACAGCAGAGAGCATGTCTCCAAAATCCCCAGACTCCATCTCCAACATACGGGCCCGAGCGGCCTGTTTGGCGGTTTCCGCCTGGTACCGTCCAGCCTGGTAAAGGCTGCGAAAGCAGAAAACCAACAGGGTATACACAGTGGTTGCCAGCAGCAGCCGGGCAACCGGCGTGCGCAGCCCCAGAAACATATCCAGCCGCCCTAGGCACAGCAGATACTGGAAAACCAACAGCAGGCACATGCCCCCTAAAAATAGAGACACGCCCCGGCCGCTGTAACGCTGAAAGGGCCGGTATAGAAAAAGAATCATAAGCGCGTTGAGAAACAGGGTGGATACTAGAGAGAGCACCGCCCCGGCGCCCCCGGACACATCAAAGGGCAGAACACCCAGCAGCAGCGGGGTAAACAGCAGAAAGTAGGCAAAATTTGCCATAGAGAGCAGCGCCAAAAACAGCTTTTGCAGGGGATTGTTGACGTGGAGGAAAAGGGACGCCAGAAAAAACAGAAACGTCCCGGCCGCGCAGGGAATCTGGAGAGAACTGGTGGGCCCGGTGAAAAAGCTGCCTGCCAGGGCCGCCGCCGCTATGGCCAATATGTATGTGCCCGCCATGCCGATTAGGGTTGTCCATATTCGGTAGCGGTCCTGGAGTAAGGTAATAAAAATGCCTGCAATACAGAGAAAAATAAGGGGAAAATAAACCATGGGCGTTGCCTCCCAAAATTGATTACGCCCTGCCGGGTAAAGCCGGCGGGCAGGGAAAAGCCGCAGAAAAGCGCCTATGTTTCTAATTATACCATATTTTTCTCAATGTGACTAGGCCCAAACGAAAACTTTGACGGTATCCCCGTTCTTTTTTTCGGCATTTATGGGGATCTCTGTGGTTTCTCTGCCAATGGAAGTGTTCCAAATTCGCCTTGCCGGCGTGTTTTTCCATAAAAAGAAGCCGTAGGCGCATTATCTGCGCCTATGGCCCCGCTTTCCTCACATTCCGGAATCAATTTCCTTGCCCGTAATAGGCATTTTTGCCGTGCTTGCGCAGATAATGCTTATCCAGCAGCTCCTGCTGCATTCGGCTGGCCTGAGGATTTATCACCATAGCATGCCAATCCATAAAGGCTACCTCTTCCATTACCACAGCGTTGTGCACTGCGTTTTCAGGATCGCTGCCCCAGGCAAAAGGACCATGGCTGTGTACCAGCACTCCGGGAATATCCACAGGATTGGCGCCTTGAAAGGTCTCGATAATTACATTGCCGGTTTCCAGCTCGTAGGCCCCGGCAATCTCCGCCGGCGTCATCTTCCGGGTGCAGGGGATGTCCCCGTAAAAGTAGTCTCCCTGGGTAGTTCCCATAGCGGGAATCCCCAGCCCGGCCTGGGCAAAGGTGGTGGCCCACCGGCTGTGGGTGTGGACTATGCCCCCCAGCTCTGGAAAAGCCCTGTACAGGGCCAGGTGAGTGTCTGTGTCGCTGGAGGGTTTCCACCTGCCCTCTGCCCGCTGGCCGGTTTTCAGGTCTACCACCACCATATCCTCTGGAGTCATACCCTCATACTCTACCCCCGAGGGCTTAATCACCATAAGGCCCTTTTCCCGGTCAATGCCGGAGACATTGCCCCAGGTAAAGGTAACCAATCCGTATTTTGGTAGCAAAAGGTTGGCCTGGCAAACCTGCCGCTTCAATTCCTCTAACATAACCTCATCCTCCTTAGTGTATGCTTATTCTCCAATACAATCTTTTAAATAGCTGGCAACCACGGCCTTATAGCTTTCAGGCCGATAATCCATTTTTTTGATAAACTCCAGCATTTCCGCTTTTCCAATCCATTGCACTCCGATGACCTCTTCTTTTTGCAGAGTGAGGACGCTTTCTTCAGGCTCGGCCCGCACAAAGAAAACCTCGGTGTGCATGTGGCTCTCCCAGTCCACCCAACGGTAAAGCTTTACAAAGTTCTCTGCCGGCAAGGCAATGCCCAATTCCTCCTTAGTCTCCCGCAGGGCACAATCTATGGCGGTCTCCCCTGCCAACACATGGCCCATGGTAACTTCCCACTGGCCTGGCCGGAATTTCTTATCCTCTGCTCGCTTCTGTAGCAGGAAACGGCCTTTTCCATCGTAAATAAAGGCGTGAATTCCCATGGTGAAGTCATCACCCTTGTCTTCGCCTCGCTCAATTGTGCCGCCGGTGAGCTTGCCGTCCTTAGTATAAAGATCCACCTTTTCTGGGCCCGCCTGAATGTCCAGCCCATCCAAGGCAATGGGCTCCAACAGACTGGGCCGTTCCTCCGGCTTTTCCTTTTCCCCCGGAGGGGACAGCTCGTGTTCTTTCAGCCTAGGAATAAAGCGGGGAGCAAATTTTCCTGTGCCTCTGCCCATAATGTAGATCATACCGATTATAGAAAAAACCACCGCGCCGATAAAGTTGACGAACAAGTCCTTCATGGTGTCGTGAATGCCCACATCCAGGTAGCCAGGCCATTCCTGGCCGTTGACCACCACGCTTTCGATGGGGATGTGCACAGGAGAATTTTTCCCGTCTGGGTTCAGGCTAACCGTGTTCACTACGCTAAGCCAAGTGTCCTTCTGCATATCCATTCCAAAGAACTGGTCCATACCATACTCAAAAAACTCCCAGAGCACCCCAATTGTCATAGAAAAGCAAAAGGCTACTAGCGCCACAAACACTGGGGAAAGCCGCACCTTAAACCGTCGGGAACGGTTGAGGATATCCACCATGGCAATGCCAATGGCAGCCATTAAAAATCCGTTTAGGGTATGGAGCATGGTGTCCCAGAAAGGAAAGAGCAGGTAGTACTCCTGGATCTCCCCTAGGATCTCTGCTGAAAATATGAACAGCAGGATGATGACTTCTAAGGTATTCGGCACATCAATATGCAGCCGGCGCTCTACAAAGCTGGGGATTAGGAACAGGAGCAGAGTGAGCGAGCAAAGGAAGACATCGTAATATTCCCCATTCATCAGCTGAAGAATCAGTACTGCTACCACCAATACCCGCAGCACCACGTAGACAGTAAAGAGGATCGGATGCTCCCGAATTTCTTGCTTACTTTTCCTTATATCCTCCCTGCGTTTTTTCAGCCGGTCCTCTCTGGCAAGCTTTTGCTTTTTTCGGCCAGCCATTATAAAACCTCCCTTATATAAAAAATTTCCATCCACATCAGCAGGAACCCAGTGATTCTTGCCATTATCAGGTATTATAGCACCAAATGCACTGAGAAAAAAGTCTTCCCTCAAGAAAAATTCCACTCCCGGCCAAAAGTTCGGAAATGAAATCTGGCAGCGAACGCCAAGAGAGGATATTCCCCCTCTCCCGGCGGTGCACTGATAAAGCGCTCCTCCCCGAGGGCATAAAGGCCGCGGCAAGCCTCGGCTTTTATCGTTGGAAGGAAAAAAGGCAGTAAAGCAGGGCGTAAGCCCGTAGACGCGGGGAGCAAAAGAGGAGTCGCCCAGCGCCCAAAGGAGCAAAGAGGAAGCATGTTGCAGTATATAGTTAACTTCCACTCAGAGGCGAAAAGGCCTGCTGAGAATCTAA
>CAJUSM010000084.1 GCA_910588935.1 uncultured Oscillospiraceae bacterium | reverse complement strand
ACCACCGTATGCTCAACTCTGTGGATTACTTTGATGCTGCCAAGGTCTGTTTCGACTCGGTGGACTCCAGAGTGGAGACGCCTACCACTCATTATATTGAAACCAACCTCCTTACCGCCCGGTCCTACGAGGCCTATACCCCAATGGACGCCGGAGCCACGGAAATTGACCGGAACAAGGCAGAAATAGAGTTCGCTTCCGATGGAAACTATAAGTTTCTGTTTTATCGGCATGACAAGACCTTTTCCATGCAAGGCTACCCCTCTATCCGGATTCTGGAGAAGGACGAGCTGGAGGAGGGCAGCCCCCGGGTTTATAAAAGCGCCGATCCCTCCTATGTACTCCGCGGCGACCCCACCAATACCGCCTTTGCCTCCAGGTGCCTGTTTCCCCAGAGCTTCGGCCTTGCGCTCCTCTCCGATTTCTTTTTGTGGGAGATAGACGGTACGACCGAGTATTTAGGTCGGGAGTGTCTGGAGCTGTCCGGCAGAGCAAACGGTTCTTACTGTGAGAAATTCAATATCAGAAGCTTCTCCATGGTAGTAGACCGGGCCACCGGCATCCTGATGAAGCTGGAGGGCCTGGGCAAGGAGGGAGAGCCCTCCTGCCACATCCAGGTGAATTCCCTTATTCTGGACGACCCCGACACCTGCGCCGGCCTGGATGAGCTCCTGCCGGAATACGCGGACTATATGGAGATGGAATACTCCAAGCGCATAAGCAAAAGAAGCCCCAACCTCTTCTATTCCTACAACGAGCCGCCCCCGTACCTGGAGGAGTGGGAAAAGGTGCCCATGTCCTTTGGGGAGCTGTGGCTGAATCAGTAAAGCCCAAACGCCAGAAATTCACTTTTTAGCTAGAATCCCCTTGAAAAGCGCAACGCCTCACAAAGACCAGCCTAGGGCCTTTGTGAGGCGTTCTCCTTGATATGCCATTTTTCCCAGCAAAAAAGCGGAGCCGCTTTTTTGCACAGCGGCAGGCTAGGTGTATGAGGCGTGCTGCCGCCGGTAGGTATCGTTGTCCTTTTGCTCCAGCTCCCGTTCCACCTGGTTCAGCTTTTTCTCCAGATCCTGACGCCTGGCCGGGTTGGCTTCGGTGGCAAAGGACTGCTTTAGCTCCGACTGCCTCTTTTTCAGCTTTTCCAATTCCCTGTCCACTTTACCGGTATCGCAAATACAGATTTCGGCCTTTCTCTCAGGCTCGGCCTTTTCCGGAGCATTGGTCGGGGATGCGGGCCCGGCTTTCTGGGGATGATCGAAGAAAATCTTAGGCTGGCCCTGCTCGTCTTTTCCCATCCAATAGCGGCCAATAGGCTCCGGCTTTTCCTCTGGAAGATACTGGTCGCGCTGGGGCTTTGGCAAAGGCTCTCTATGGTTTTGCAAACCTTCTTGGGGAGCCTGGACCCTTTGAGTTTCTCGGGCTTTCCCGGCAGGGGTCAAAGACTGCGCCGGTCCCAAATTCGTGCCAGGAACAGGTGTCATAGGGCATTCCTCCTTCTCTTTTTCTGCGGGCCTACAGGAGGAAGGAAACGGCGGGCTTGCCTTCTATCCGCAACCAGCGGACCCATTGGGACAGGTGCTGTTTCAGTCCGCGTTTCCCTTCTTGTAGGTCTCTTGCCAGTATATCAGGGAAGAGGAAAGGATACAAGGCAATTGCAACGAAATGCGGATTTGATGTAATGAAATGTAAGGAACCCCAAAGCAATAGAAGAAAAAAGAAACCGCCGGGCGGCTAGGGCAGGGCCCGGCCCGTTGAAAAAAAAAGACGCCCTTTTCGATTTTTCAAAAGCCCTAAGGCTATGTTTGCGCTGCCAGGCTTTGGTCCCCCCAGCATAAAAGAAAAGCCCCTGCCGCCAGGAGCCCTTCTTTTGCCGCTATTTTTACCGGTACAAAGGCCCATAGTTCCCGCAGGCCCTGTAGTCTGCAGACTGGGCGTCCTCTGTGCCAAAGGCGGACCAGGCGTGGGGACGGAAAATCTTTTCCTCCTCCACATTGTGCATCGCCACCGGAACCCGCAGCATAGAGGCCAGGGTGATGAGCTCCGCCCCTACATGGCCGTATACGGTTACCCCGTGGTTCGCGCCCCAGTTGGCCATTACGCTGTATACGTCTGTAAAGGCCCCCTTGCCGGTAAGCCTGGGCACAAACCAGGTGGTAGGCCAAGAGGGGTCGGTGCGCTGGTCAATGGTATGGTGGATTTCGTCTGGCAAACAGGCTGTAGAGCCCTCGGCAATTTGGAGCACCGGGCCAACGCCATCTATCACATTGACCCGCAGCAGGGTTACAGGCATCTCTGCCTGGCACCGAAAATGGCTGGAGAACCCGCCGCCCCGGAAGTACTCGTAATTTGCCCGGCACCAGTCTGTGGCCTTTAGGCAGGCGGATACATCCTCTGGGGTCATCTCCCAAAACGGCTTCATGCAGCCTTGGCCCTGGCTGTTTTTCGCCGCGCCAGAGCCATCCAGGGCCGTGGCCCCAGAGTTGATTAGGTGGATAAAGCCATTCTTGGCCACGCCCTGGGGCGCATGGCCTGTTACCCGCTGGCAGGCCTCTGGGCTCCAGTAGGTCCGTACATCGTGAAAACAGGGGGCGGTGCCGCTTACCAAAGTGCCTAAAAGCATGGCCACGCCGTTTAGGGTATCGTTCTCGGTGGCAAAGGCTGTGGGGGCCTTGGGGCCGTTCCAGTCAAAGCTAGAGGCCATAATCGCCTCGGTAAAGTCCGCGTTGGGCAGCCAGTCTGTCCACTGGCGCTGGCCCTGGAAACCCCCGGCCACCGCGTTTTTCCCCAGGGCCTCCTCATGCCAGCCCAGCTCGCCCAGCTTGGGGTTGCCGTAAAGAATGTCCCGCACAATCATGGTCATTTTGGCAATAAACTCCCAGTCCTTTTCAGGGGGCACAATTTTAGACCTGGTAATAATTTCCGGCAGATTTTTGCCCTTGTTCAGGTCAAAGCCCTCTTTGCAGTTTTCCTTTATCCAGGCCAGGGCTTTCTGGTACTCGGCCTGGTCGTAAATCTCCAGGGTAACACGGCGGAGGATTTCTGTCATATCCACCCACTCGGCCCGAATGCCAAAATACTTTTGAAATATATCCGCGCTGCAGTAGCTGCCGGCAATGCCCATGGCTACCCCGCCCAGGTTGACATAGGCCTTGTTTTTCATCCAGCCCACAGCCACCGCTCCCCGGGCAAACTTTAAAATTTTCTCCGCCACGTCCTGGGGAATGGAAGAATCGCCCAAATCCTGCACATGGTGGCCATAAATAGAGAAAGCGGGCAGGCCCTTTTGGGCGTAAGCGGCCATTACGGCGGCCAGGTACACCGCCCCAGGGCGCTCGGTGCCGTTAAAGCCCCACACCGCCTTAATGGTTTGGGGGTCCATATCAAAGGTTTCTGAGCCATAGCACCAGCAGGGGGTTACGCTAAGGGTGGCCACAACATTTTGGGCAGAAAACCGCTGGGCGCACTGGGCGGCCTCCGCGCCGCCCCCAATGGTGGTATCCCCTACCACACACTGCACAGGGGAGCCGTCTGGGTATTTTAGGGTAGAGCGGATGAGATGGGCGGCGGCGTTTGCCATGGCCATGGTTTGGGCCTCCAGGCTTTCCCGCACGCCGCCCCAGCGGCCGTCGATCACAGGGCGAATGCCGATTTTAGGATAATCCATATAAACCTCCAGTAAAAATATAGTGTGATGGGTGCTTGCCGGGAATGATGCGGTGTTGCCTTACGTGCCTGGCTTATGCAGGGCCTGGTCCTCTGGGTGAAACACCTTGTGCCCTGGGTGCCGGCCGGTAATGTGGTAGTACTCCCGCAGGCCGATCAGCCGCTGAATGTTCTCCTTGCTAATGTCATAGCTGCCCCCTAAAATCACCGCGTTAATGGTAATTTTTGCCCACAGCTCCAGGCTCTCCATGCGGTAGTACGCGGTAAGCACATCCCCGCCCACTGCCAAAGCCCCGTGGTTTTCCAGCAGCATTACGTCATGCTCCTCTAAATAGGGCTCTATGGCGTCTGGCACCTCTTGGGTAGAAGGGGTGCCATAGGGGGTTAGGGGCACCGAGCCAATGGCTGCCACGTCCTCAATCATGTTGTACATATCCATAGCCTTGTGGGCCACGGCAAAGCCGGTTGCCCCTGGGGGATGGGCATGAATTACCCCCCGCACATCCGGCCGGCGGCTGTAGCAGCGCAGGTGCATTTTAATCTCGCTTGAGGGGCGAAAGCCCTCGCCCGCCTCTAAAAGCTTCCCCTCTTCATCCAAAAGCACCAGCTTTTCCGGGGTAATAAAGGCCTTGCTAATGCCTGTGGGCGTGGCCAGAATTCTGCCGTCCGCCAGGCGGGCGCTTACATTGCCGTCGTTGGCGGCCACCCAGCCCAGCTGCCACATTTTGCCGCAGATATCGCAGATTTGCTCCTTCACTTCTCTTATATTTTCCATAATGCCTCCTCATTGACAGAATCGGGCTTACCTTGTATACTGAAAACTGCTTTTATTATATCAAAATCCCCCCTCGAACGCTTGGGGGATTTGTATGCAGAATTTGTACAATATTCACTTTTGGGAGGCTTGCCATGAATTACCATGCCCTTTACGAGAACAAAAGGCGGGGCACCTTTGATTTTCCCATTGAGCTGTACCATGTAAACCAGGCCTCTCCCCGGTACCAAATGCCCCTGCACTGGCACCTGGAGTACGAGCTTATTTACATTTTGCAGGGGGAATTCCGCCTTTCTCTGGATGGCAGGCCCTGGGCCATGGGGGCCGGGGACTGCGCCTGGATTGGGGACGGGGTGGTTCATGGCGGGGTTCCGGCAAACTGCGTGTACCAGTGCGTGGTGTTCGACCTGGGCACCCTGCTTCACGATACCCCGGTTTGCGCCCAAAGCGCGGCCCGGTTTTTGGCGGATGAAACCGGATGCGCGGGGGTGTTTTCTCGGGGAGGCGCACAGGCCCGGCTGGCCGGCCAGCTGCTGCGGGCCATAGAGCAGGAGCGGCCAGGGTACGAGTGGACAACCCTAGGGCTTATGTGGCAGCTGATGGGCAGCCTGGTAGAGGCAAGCGCCCGGCCCCCAGGGCCCGCCCCAGGCCGAAAGCAGATATTGCGGCTGAAAAATGTGCTTACCTATATCCGGGACCAGTACAAAGCCCCTGTTACCCTAGAGGAGCTGGCCGCCGTGGCGGGCATGGCCCCCAAATACTTTTGCCGGGCCTTTGCCCAAATGACAGGGAAAACCCCCATTGCCTACCTGAACTACTACCGGATTGAGCAGGCCAGCGAGCGGCTGGCCTTTACCCAGGACCCGGTAACAGAGATTGCCCTGGGCTGCGGCTTTAACGATGTAAGCCATTTTTCCCGCACCTTTTCCCGGTACAAGGGAATGCCCCCTACTGTTTACCGGAAAAGCCAGGGAGCCCGCCCATAGCCTGCCTGGCCTTTGCCAGCTCTAGGGCCTCTTTGCCGGTGATATGCTGGATTTCCATTTCCAGCACGCAGGTACGGGAGAGCCCCTGGGCTATGGTTTTCTCCCGGAGGGCTGGGTCTACTTGGGGGCAGTATTTTTCCACCAGCGCCTCCAGGCCCCCGCGGATTTCCTTAGGATCCTCTAAAACCCGAACCAGGCCAAAGGCGATTACGCTTGTGTAGTGGGTGGTGAAAGCCTCTGGCCGCACCTGGTCCCCGGCCACCACACAGAAAGAGGCCTTGGGGCAGCGGCGCACCGCCTCCACCTTATGGCCGGCAGAAGCACTGTGAAAGTAGAGCCTGCCCTGGCTGTATGCAAAGCTGATCGGCAGGGCGTATGGGTAGCCTTGGTCCCCCTGCAGGGCCAATACACCAGAGGTGGCTAGGGTCAAAATCCGGTTGGTCTCCTCCTGGGGAAGGAGCTGCTTGTTACGGCGCATCTCCCGAAACATAAAAATCCATCCTTTCTCGTTTTATATCTAATAATTATACAATAAAAAGGCCTGGGGGCAAGGGCATAGCAGGCACTTCGCCGGTAGGCCATGTACACCGCCAAAAAGCTGGGGGTTACCGATATCGTGCTGAAAACCAGGTTGGCCGTGCCCAGCGCCCTTAAGATCAACCAGAAAACCAGGGCTGCCCCAAGGGCCGCCCTGGCCGGGGTTTCGCGCCCAGGCAGCCAGAGCCAGCTGTCATGGTCAAACAGGTGGTTATCTCCCCATAATAGGCAAAGGTGTAAAAGCTGTAGCCGTACATGCAGCGAAAAATAATTATTAGGGCTTGTCCCGCAGGGTTCCCCTTGGCGCGGAAAATAAGAGGGGCCACCCCAACCAAAGAGGCTGCCAGGGCGTTCCCTTGGTAAAATATGATTTCATCCTGTGCCTCTTTTTCAAACAAAGAAGCGCCCGGCCACACATCTTCTAAGGCCTAATGATGTGCGACGGACGCTTTCCGTTTGCTGCCCGGCGGCAGCGTATTGCTTCTATTTGGTTTTCAGCAGGAGGCATTGTAAAAGGGAACCCCGGGGGAGGCTCCCTTTTACCTGCCTATATCGTATAAGGGTTTTCAACCATACCCATATTCTACCATATATGGTTGGCAAAATCAATAGCAAATACAGAATTTTGTATTCTTGCCGATTTTTATCCCCTTTATCCCCGGTATTTTCGGCACTATTGCAGTACCTGGGCCTGGGTGTGGCCCTGGGTATAGGGTTTCCATGTGGGCAGGCCAGGCCCGTTGGGGTCAAGATTTTTCACAAAGTTGGCCCAGTATCCCGATACCTGCCGGGCAAGCTCCTGGTCCCTGGGCTCCCAGGGCCGCCAGCACCGGTCCATGGTCTCAAACTCATACCACAGCTCTCCCGAGTGGAAGGCCCCGGCCTGGTCCCCTGGCAGCTTGCGGTTGAAAAAGTACAGGTAGCCAGGGGTCCTGCCCAGCTTCAGCAGGTTTTCGCACCACCTGGCCCCGCTCTCCTGAAGCAGGGTGCCGCCCCCTATGTCGTCTCCCAAAGAGCCAATCATGTAGGCAATGGGATGAATGTCTCCGGCCTCGGCCAGAGAATCGGTAGAGCCAGGCAAAAGCCAGCCGTCCTGGTGGGGGGTCCAGCCCAGGGCCCCGCCGGTAACCTGGTAGGCCCCGTCCCGCAGCTTCTCCTGGGGCACCTGGCGCAGGGCCTCAATAGAGTCTACCCCTAAATGGGCCATAAGCTTTTTCCCCATTGCCCAGGCCTGCTCTTTGGCGGGGGTTTGGTGCAGGGCCCGAAGCCCGCCGCCGCTTTGAAGAATGGCCCCCCGAAGCATCCCCTGAGAAAGGGGCGAGGACACAATGGTCTGCACGCTCATGCACCCGGCAGACTGGCCGGCCACTGTAATCTTTTCTGGGTCGCCCCCAAAGGCCGCTATGTTTTCCCTCACCCATTTCAGGGCGAAAATCTGGTCCAGAATGCCATAGTTGCCAGAAACCCCCTCTGGGTTTTCCCGCTCCAAATCGGGATGGGCAAAAAAGCCAAAGGCATTCACCCGGTAATTGATGGTAACCAAAATAACCCCTTTTTGGGCAAAGCCCTCCCCGTCAAACTCCTTTTCGCTGCCAGAGCCATGCATAAAGGCGCCGCCGTGAATCCAGAACAGCACCGGGAGCCTAGCCTCCGGGGCAGCCTCCGCCGGGGTCCAGATATTGAGGAAAAGGCAGTCCTCGCTTAGGGGAGGCAGGGGGCCGTCATAGAACTCTTTGGCGTAAAAATCCATAGCAGAGAGATCGGCCTGGGGGCAGCTGGCCCCAAACTCCTTGCAGTCCAGAACCTGAGACCAGGGCTGGTGTTCTTGGGGCCGGCGGAACCGAAGCGCGCCCACGGGGGGCTGGGCGTAGGGAATGCCCCGAAAAACCAGGGCGGCGCCGGAAATATGGCCCTGTACCGGGCCTTGCTTGGTTTGAATGATGCTTTGCATAAGAGAGAACCTCCTTAAAAATATAGACTAGGGCTTGTTTGAAAATAGAG
>CAJUSM010000083.1 GCA_910588935.1 uncultured Oscillospiraceae bacterium | reverse complement strand
CAGAACGTCGTGAGACAGTTCGGTCCCTATCTGTCGTGGGCGCAGGATATTTGAGGAGAGCTGTCCTTAGTACGAGAGGACCGGGATGGACACACCTCTGGCGCACCAGTTGTCATGCCAATGGCACAGCTGGGCAGCTATGTGTGGAACGGATAAACGCTGAAAGCATCTAAGCGTGAAGCCGCCTCTAAGATTAGATATCCCATAGCGCAAGCTAGTAAGGCCCCTTGTAGACTACAAGGTTGATAGGCTGCGTGTGTAAGCATGGTAACATGTTCAGCTTGGCAGTACTAATAGGCCGAGGGCTTGACCATTAAGTTCCCACCCTTTACTCGATTCCTTCTGTTTCTTCCTTTATTCAGTTTTCAGGGTTCATGCCTCTTGCTGAGGCTTTTTGCGCACCATTAGGTTTAGAATGATTCAGTCCATCCAGTCGGATGGGCTGTTTTTTATATCAAGAATTATGAGGCGGGTATATACGTGTTGCAGTCTATGATTTGGATGGAACGCGAATAGAAAATGCGGTATGCCGGAAAGCTGGGCTGTATTTTATGTCCACAGATTACAAACAATTAACAGCACTTTAACTGTGGGGCAACAACAATGGATATTGCAAATTTCATGGGAATATTCCTGATCTGGAGTCCCAAAATTGTGGCCCGGGAAAGTGAGGTATCGCCGGACTGGCTATTATAGATGCCAATTATTAGGCATATTGTGCTGTCTGCAATGATTGCTTTTCCAATATACGCTGCGCGCTGCATCGGACTCCTATCCACTGTTAAGCCGACAGAATTGCTCTGCTATCCACCGCAAGGGATATCTTCGTCCTGGAGATAGCTAGGGAGCTGACGGGGCTCGGTTGCCACATATGGCAGCGAGATCGATGATCGTATTGTTGCCAGAAAATATCAGGGAAAAGGGTATGGCCAGAAGCTGCTGCGTTTTGCCCCGGCCTGTATGCAGCGGCTGGGCATTTGTTCAACTGTGCTGCATTGTGGCTGACTGGAACAAGAAAGCCATGCGGCTTTATGAGGAAAACGGTTTTCTGGTTGTGAAAATAGAAATCGTATCATTCTTTTAGTGGGAGGTTTTTATGAGCGGCAATTCGGAAGTATACAATTTTTACCAGGCCGGCGTGGAAATAGGCCGCCTGGATCGGGGCCTGGGCATTGTGGAGTTCGCCCGGACAAAGGAAATCCTTTCCCGATATCTGAATTATGGTATGACCGTTTATGACGTGGGGGGCGGCGTAGGCCGCTATGCCGATTGGCTTGCCGGATTGGGTATGAATGTGACTATGTTTGAGCTGGCTCCTAGTGCGGTGGAACACGCTCTTGCTCACCAAAGCGCCTCTTTTCAGGCGATAGTAGCAGATGCCCGGGAGCTTCCAGCAGGGAATGAGAGCTGTGATGCCCTGCTCCTGATGGGCCCCCTCTACCATTTGCTTAGCAAGGAAAACCGCATGGAGGCTTTGAAAGAGGCCAGGCGCGTTCTTCGTCCCGGAGGCCTTTTGTTTGCTGCTGGTATATCAAAATTTAGCTCTACCACTTGGGCAGTATCTACATATCGGGCGGAAAATTCCTGTTTGGATGATCCCGTATATATGAATATGATACGAGGGGAGATGGCCACGGGTGAGCATCATCGCCCAAAGGAGTACCCAAAGTTTTTAGCCCAAGCCTATTTCCATACCCCAAGCGGGTTGGCCAAAGAGCTGGAAGAGGCTTCTTTTCAAATGGAGAAACTTTTGGCGGTGGAGGGCTGTGTATGGTTTACGCCCATGCTGGAGGAAAAATGGGCTGATCCTACTGCTAGGGAAAGATTATTGGAAATTATACGAACCACAGAGGGAGAACCTTCTTTGATGGGGGTTAGCCCTCATTTCCTGGGAATTGCCCGGAAATGAATGATATAAAGATAGGGGAGACACTTCGGAAAGAAGCGCCTCCCTTTTTCACTCCTTACAGGTTTCAAGATTTCAGGGTTGCTTTTGTCAGTTTTCAATGCCGGATTGAACTCTAAACAACAGATTGATGATTGCTTTCTCTACTCTGTACCGGATATAATGGTATTATGCCAATATAATACAGTGAGGAGAATTGCCATGCAGATTAGATTAGGTGAACAACTCAAAGAGCTTCGCCGCCAATACGGCAGGACCCAGGAGGACTTAGCCAAGGCCCTGGATATTACCCCTCAGGCTGTCTCCCGTTGGGAAAAAGGCCTGTGCTATCCTGATATGCAGTTAATACCTGCTATCGCCAATTACTTTCAGGTTACCATTGATGAACTCTTCGGATATCAGAATGATCGGGATGAAAAAGTGGATAAGATGCTGGAGGAGGTGGAAAGCTTTCACATGAAGGCCCGAAGTGATAGTGAATGGGTGGATGACTGCCTTACCCTTCTTCGCTCTGGGCTTGCAGAATTTCCGCAAAACGAAAAACTACGGGTAGCTCTTGCCGATACCTTGACAGAGGCAGGGTGGAGGCTATATCAGGAACGGCTTTATTATGATGAGGAAGGCTATATTCGCCACGACTATGCCTATCACCAGAAAAATGGCTACTGGAGGGAGGCAGTGGAAATATGCGAAGGTCTTGTTACCACAGCAAGAGATTCTGCCATTGTGATCAAGGCGAATTCCCTTCTTGTTTTGCTTTACAAGAATTTAGGGGAGCGAGAGAAAGCCCTTGCCGCTGCAAACCGTATGCCCCAACTGGAGAACTGCCGGGAACTTCTGCTTTCTGCTGCAAGCGATGGAAAGGAACAGGCAGAATATATCGACCTGCTCCTTTTGCAAATGGCAAGAGTTTTCTCTAGGCAGCTTGTTTATGGCTTAATGACAAATATCTCCCATTATCAAACAGATATGGGGGATTGAAAAGTTAAAAGGCGCGATTGCACTTTTTCAACTCATTTGTGAGGATGGCAACATGGGGAAATACCATGATGATTTGACCAGCCTGTATCTTTATCTCTCTCGGCTACAGTGGGAGCGGGGATACTGTGACGACGCCTTTTTGTCTCTTGATCAGGCCTTACACCATGCACATGCCTTAGAGGCAGCGGGAGATGGAGAGGAACATAGTTTGACAGCTCCATTGGTTTCCTTTGTGAAATATAGAGTGACACTTTATGGAAGGATTGCCAGAGAGCTTCCAGATGATTGGCCCTTTTGGCACAGCCCTAATGATAAGGATATAGAAACAGGAATCAAGGCTGATCCAAGATGGGGTAGATGGGTGGAAAAATGTAGAGCCGAATAGCAAAAAACCGGGCGCCTCTTCTATGAAAAGGCGCCCGGTATGTATTTTCATTCTGATTCGCTGCTCATGCCTAGAATTGAGCGAAAAGCCTCGACTCCCTCTGCACTGCTGGTTGCAACAACACTATTGAGCAGGATAATGTCTGAGGCGTTGTGCTCCGCGGCCACTGCCGCCGCATTGCCTGCGTAGGTCCTGTAATCAAGGGCATATACATATTGGTAATGGGAGGTTAGGAACGGGATGAAATAACAGCCCAAGGAGTCCTGCACCACCACACAGGCGGATCCATCGGAGAGATCTTTATTTTCTAAAACCTTATAGGGCTGGTCGCCCCCGTTAAAAATCAGGTGGAGCAACTCGCTGCTATATCCATCCCCGTCAGAGATAACGGCCCAACCATCGTATTCAATACCCTGAGAATCCGTAAAGCTTAGTTCTGTTTGGGCGGGGGATATGTATGCTTCTATCCGGTCAGAGCCCATTTCATAATCCCCGCTGGCTCCATAATAGCTGCCTTGAAAGCCCTCATATTCCTTTTTTGTAAACTGTTCTAGGGGAACGGCTTCTATTCCCTTGGCAGCGCAGAATTGCACATAAACATAATAAGCGCCAAGCTGCGTCCAGGCGCCTTGGGTACGGAAATAAATATTTTCGTTACAGTGGGAGGCCAGGGGATCGAAAGTGGGAACAGTTTTTACAGAGGGGCTCATGGCATGAATGGAAGGGTAGATATACCGGTCAATGGCTTTTTTCTGATCACTGCTATCTATCTGGTTTTCCAGCAAATAGCTTTCAGGCAACAGAACGTCTAGAGCGGTAGGCACTACAATGCTATAGACCTGGGCGCCCAAGGTAGTTCCAGCGGCAGATACCGCCGTGATGTAGCTGTTGGTAGCCTCCTCATTAAATTTATAGCATGCATAGCCTGTCCCGTCTGCGGCAATAAAGCCGCCAAGATCGGTGGGAGCGGATTGAGGCGCCGATCGTTCCGGTATACTGGCCTGGGGTGAGGGAGTGGGCTCTAAAGAGGAGGAGGGTACTTCCGTCCCCTCATTTGCCTTATCTAGAGGCGGGGAGGAGAATTCTAAGGAGGAGGAAACATCTGTTGATTCAGGGGGCGTCAAAGTGTCAGCGGATTCGGTGAGTTTTACAATGAGAAATGTGACGGCAACAATTAGGGCAAGGCCGAGGAGAACCCAAAAAATCCAAGGAGGGCCCCGGCGGCGCACGCCTGGGCCACCGCGATGGATATATTCGCGTTCCTTCATAAGGGGAGATTCTCCTTTCAGGAATATGGGGAAAGAGGTTTCTTCATCAGCCAGCAGTGCCGCCACTTTCCCGTTGTTCAGTGTTTACAGCAGGAGCTGTCTGCTGAATAGGCATAGGCTGCTGAGGCGGTGGGCTATACTGAGGCACTTGATAGGATTGAGGGTAAGGCGCTACTGTAGGCTGCTGGACAGGAGGGGCAGAACAGGGCATATTTGGGGCCTGGGGCGGCTGCGGGGGATTATAGGGAACATACTGAGAGGCAGGAGGCGCAGGCTTTGCCTTTACCTTGCCATATACCCGGTAGGCCAAGTCCGAAAGCAGAGGAATATTGGCCTCGCCGCCCTTTGCAGTACGGATAATGCCAAGAATGCTGAATAACACACAGGCAAGGGAGACAAGGACCAGAAGAACAGTAGAAGTGATGGTCAAAAGCCGGGAGAAAAATGGGATATAGAACTCCGAAAGACCCCAACCTGCGGCAGTACGAACAAAAAAGACCAGGGCGGAGAGCATCCAGGCCTGGAGGGACTGGCGGGCAGCCCATTCATCCCGCTCCAAAAAAGCCGCGGCCGCGGCCAGCCCAGCACAGATAAGCGGGGCATGGAGGATGGCGGCTGAGAAAGCGGCAATGGGGTAAAAGCAAAGGACAATGCCGAATTTACCTTTTTTCATTGACAAGAACCTCCTGGAAGTATAGTTAACGAAAGTCATTCGTTTAGTTTTAGTTTACGGCATAACATAGAGCAAGTCAAGTGAATTTTTGTGAACAATGGCGGAACAGCTGGTATAGGAAACGCCGGCCCTTCTGGCCAAAACCAAGGCATAACACAGGCAGGCCGACAGCATGATTGCGGGCAGTAGAAGAAGACTATATCTATATATAATTAGAGAGGAATAGTACGATATCTAGAAATTCTAGAAAAAATTGAAAAAAAACGAAAAAAAGGCTTGCAATTTCCGACAGGCTGTGATATTATAACAAAGCAGTCGGGAAGACCGATAGCGCAAAGTTGGTGTTGATTACGGCGAGGGTCCACCCGTTCCCATCCCGAACACGGAAGTTAAGCTCGTTCGTGCCGAAGATACTTGGCTGGTGACGGCCTGGGAAAATAGGTTTTCGCCAACACAAAAGACGATCTCAATTGAGGTCGTCTTTTTTCATTCTTAAAACAATCAGTATTCGTTTTTTTAAATACAGAGAGGGACTATGGAACAGCGGATAAATCTCTCATTGGCTTTCCAAGAAGAAAGGCATTGAGATGAGAAGCCCCCAACATGGCAAGAGGATGTCTCCTCAGAATAAAGCTGGAGCTATATGGAGCGCAGGGACGGGATTGAGGAGGCCGTCTTATATCTTGTGTAAAAGATTTCTATATACCCATTATATATGGTAAATTGAAAAAAGAATGAGAAAACGTAAAAAAACACTTGCCTTTCTATGCCATATATGGTATTATAACTGAGCAGTCAGGAAATCCTGATAATGCAGAGTTGGTATTGATTACGGCGAGGGTCCACCCGTTCCCATCCCGAACACGGAAGTTAAGCTCGTTCGTGCCGAAGATACTTGGCTGGTGACGGCCTGGGAAAATAGGTTTTTGCCAACATAAAAGACGATCTCGAAAGAGGTCGTCTTTTTGCCTTTCTCAATATCATAGCCCCTTATTTTAGAAAAAAAGGAATGTTATCCTCTGCTGGTAAAGAGAGGTATGTCCATAGTTATGGTGCCGCTTACATAAAAGCTATAGGTGATCATCTATTTGGGCCGAAGTCTCCAAATAGAGAAGGGGAAAAAGCGAGCTGGAGAATGGTAAGCCGTAATATACCCTTTATATGGAGAAGAATTACAGAAACCATTCTATATATTGGTTTTTTCAAAAAAGGTCAAAAAATCAGAAAAAAAGACTTGCAATTTCCTGCAGGCTGTGGTATTATAAACAGGCAGTCGGGAAGACCGACAGTGCAAAGTTGGTGTTGATTACGGCGAGGGTCCACCCGTTCCCATCCCGAACACGGAAGTTAAGCTCGTTCGTGCCGAAGATACTTGGCTGGTGACGGCCTGGGAAAATAGGTTTTCGCCAACACAGAAGACGATCTCGAAAGAGGTCGTCTTTTTTTGTAAAAACAGCTAATCTTTATAACTTCGCCGTTTTTCGCCTTGGGCGAAGGAAGTGCCACAGGCAAAACGGGAAAATGGAAAAGGAGTATGAGGGAGAAAATAGGGTGAAAAGATGAGAATTTGTGAGGATATGCCCGGCCAATTAAAAAAATGGGGAAAAGGTGTTGACACTAAAAGGAACTTGTGATATGATCACTTATGTTAAAAAGAACGGCAGTGTAAAGTTTGGAGGTTATTTAGCTATGTCAACTACAATGCCCAAGGCCGGCGATATCCAGCGCAAATGGTATGTGATCGACGCCGCCGGCAAGCCCCTGGGCCGTGTTGCGGCACAGGCCGCCGTGCTGCTGCGCGGCAAGCACAAGGTCACCTTTACCCCCCATGTGGACTGCGGCGACCATGTGATTATTATTAACTGCAAGGATGCTGTGCTGACCGGCGGCAAGGCGGAGAAAAAGTACTATTACCGCCACACCGGTTACATCGGCCATTTAAAAGCTACCCGCTATGATACCCTAATGCGCACCAAGCCGGAGCTGGCCATGCAGCTGGCTGTGAAAGGCATGATCCCGTCCAATTCCCTGGGCCGTACCGAACTGGCCCGCCTGCGTCTGTATGCTGGCAGCGAGCACAAGCACGCCGCCCAGAAGCCAGAAGCATGGAATATGTAACAGGAGGATGTTAAGCTATGTATGAGACTGCACCTTATTTCTACGGCACCGGCAGAAGAAAGAGCTCTGTAGCCCGCGTGCGCCTTTACCAGGGCACCGGCAAGGTGACAATTAATGACCGTGATATTGACGATTACTTTGGCCTGGATACTTTGAAATACATTGTTCGCCAGCCCTTGACCCTTACCGGCACTAACGAAAAGTTCGATATTGTTTGCCGTGTATCCGGCGGCGGCGTAACCGGCCAGGCCGGCGCTATCCGTCATGGAGTGGCCCGGGCTCTTCTTCAGTACGATTCGGAGAATCTCCGTTCTCTGCTGAAGAAAGCTGGGTTCCTTACCCGTGACCCCAGAATGAAGGAGCGCAAGAAATACGGCCTCAAAGCGGCCCGCCGCGCGCCCCAGTTCAGCAAGCGATAATCGGCTGTTCAAACCGTATCAAAATTGCTCAAAAACCCCGGAAAATCAAGGTTTTCCGGGGTTTTCTTATACCCAAACAAGCTGATATAGTTTGACCTGATTTGACACAACGAGAGCCATTTTCACCCAATTTTTAGTGGTTAAAAATAGGACAACCGGCAAAAATGGAGGTAAAAAACGGGCTTAGTGGTTAAAAAATAGGACAACCACAGCCCTGATTTCGGGGTATTTCAGAGGCGATTTTTACTCCCTCTCACCCCTCAATTTATACGAGAACAGTTTGGCGTAGTTTGACCGAATTTGAATAATTGAATATGATTTTATAGTAAAAACAGTTGAAAAAAGGTTACGTATCGAGTAGAATGAGGACATGAGCTATTCAAAAAG
>CAJUSM010000082.1 GCA_910588935.1 uncultured Oscillospiraceae bacterium | reverse complement strand
ATCTATTATACCTTTTTCTTTCTTCCTCTTCAATTGCTCTTCTTGATGAATTTTAATTGCTTTTCTGGGAAAGGTTGCATAATAAATTTATAGGGCAAAAAAGTCTTCGCTCTCCTTTTGAAAAAATAGAGAGCGAAGACTTTTAATCAGGGAAAATTGGATTGAAGAACCGGGCGCGGACAGTTCATACTAAAAAGGGATAACGTTCATGTCTCCCCTTTTTGGCTCACTGCCCTCCCAGCAGCGCCATTACCTCTGCCCGGGTTCTGGCATCTGAGCGCATACAGCCTCGCAGGGCAGAGGTTCTGGTCATGGCCCCAGCAGCCCTTGCCCCTCGCATGGTCATGCACAGGTGCTCTGCTTCTATAAAAACAGCTGCTCCCTGAGGCTGAAGATTATCGTATAAAAAGTCCGCCACTTGGCCGGTAAGCCGTTCCTGAACCTGGGGCCGGCGAGCAAAGCAATCTACAATCCGGGCAAACTTGGAGAGGCCGATAATTCGCCCGTCTCGAGGAATATAGGCAATGTGCGCTTTCCCAATAAAGGGGAGCAAATGGTGCTCGCACACAGAGTAAAGAGGAATGTCCCTTACCAGCACAAGTTCGTCGTGTTTTCCCTCCTCATTAAAGATTTTCAAATGCTCTTTGGGATCGGTAGCCAGGCCAGAAAAAATCTCTCCATACATCCTAGCCACCCGGGCCGGGGTTTCCGCCAGCCCTTGGCGCTGGGGATCCTCCCCTACCGCCTCCAAAATATCCCGGACAGCTCTTTCAATTTTATCCATATCCATTGGCTGATTTCCTTTCTATAATCAGGCTGCCTTGCGGCAGGTGAAGACCTAACTGCGCAGCCAGAGTTTTTATAGGATGATTAGGGCTCGCTTGCCCTACGCTTCTCTAAAGCCTTAGCTGCTTTTTAGGGGGGCTTCCGCCGCGCAAAGGCAGCAGACCTTTTTTGCCCCCGCCGCGTATAAGGCCAAGGCGCACTGGGACAGGGTCGCGCCGGTGGTTACAATATCATCCACCAGTAGCACCGAGAGCCCCGCCGCCGGCTGCCTGGCCCGGTAGGCCCCTTCTGGGTTCTCCAGGCGCTGGGCACGGTTCAGGTTATGCTGGGTCTCTGTTTGCCGGCATTTTTCCAAAAGAGGCACGCACGGCAGAGAAAGCGCCCGGCCTATCTCTTTGGCTAGCAGCTCGCTTTGGTCATATCCCCGCTTTCTGCGGTCCTTTTTATGCAGGGGAACATAGGCCACACAGTCAAAGGGGCCAGGGAGCCTTTGCGCCGCGCCGGCGGTGAGGGAGGCAATGGACCGGTCCAAAGCCGGAGTATCCCGAAATTTGAAGCGATGGAGTGTCTTTTTCCATTCTCCTTGGTATCGCAAAGGGGCGGCTACCAAAACCCTGGGCTTTCCTGGCAGAGAAAGCGTTTGAAGATAGGGCCGGTCTGGCAGTATTCTCCGGCACTTTTCGCAAGGCCCGGTTTCTCCCAGCTCCCCGCAGATAGGGCAGCGGCTGGGCACAAAAAGCCGCCACAGCCACCCCAAAAGGTCTTTTAAAACTTTCACCTCTTCACACTGCCGCCAACCGTGGCGCAGAACCGCAGGAACGCCTGATGGCCCTCCTCGCTGTCCTTATAGACCCCGGCGTTGCCCAGAATTTTTCCAAAAATTTCCCCAATGCTGTGCTGAATTGCCTGGGGAATATCCTCTAACGGCAGGTTTCTGCCCGCCAGTTCCCGATACCAGGCCTGGTGCTTTTTCATCTCGGGCTGATCCATTATACTGGGCTCCCCGGCCAAGGCCTGGGTCAGCAGTTTGGTCTCCTCCAAAAGCCTGGGCGGAAGAATGGCCAGGCCCATTACCTCAATAAGCCCAATGTTTTCCTTTTTAATATGATGATACTGGGCATGGGGATGGAAAATACCCAGAGGGTGCTCCTCTGTAGTCCGGTTATTCCGCAAAACCAAATCCAGCTCAAAATCGTCTCCTCGCCGGCGGGCAATGGGGGTAATGGTATTGTGGGGCACTGCCTCTCCCTCACTGCTGGCAGAACTGGCCAAGATATCCGCGGAGGGATCGGAATATCCCCGCCAGGCGTCAAGAATTTTAGCGGCCAGGTCTATAAGGGCATCTTTGTCCCTGCAGCGCAGGCGGATTACGGACATAGGCCAGTGGACGATTCCGGCATCTATCTGGGGGTAATCCTGAAAGGCCAGCCTGTGCCGCAGGGGGGCCTTGGCCATGGGGAATTCGTAGCAGCCACCCTGAAAGTGGTCGTGGGAAAGGATAGATCCCCCCACAATAGGCAGATCCGCGTTAGAGCCTAAAAAATAGTGGGGCAGCCAGTCAACAAACGCGAGAAGCCGGCGGAAGGTGTCTTTGCTCACCTTCATAGGCCGGTGCTGGGCGCTGAGCACAATGCAATGCTCGTTATAGTATACATAGGGGGAATACTGCAAAAACCATTTTTCGCCGCACAGCTCCAGCGGGATCAGCCGGTGATTGCCTCGGGCGGCTTGGTTGGGGCTGCCCTTGTACCCTTCATTTTCCCGGCAGAGAGCACAGGCGGGGTAGCCGGACTTGGGGGCGCTTTTTGCGGCGGCAATGGCCTTAGGATCCTTTTCCGGCTTCGAAAGATTAATGGTAATCACCAGATCGCCGTAAGGGGTGGGCGCTGTCCAGAGCTTATCCTTCTCAATTCTGTCCACCCGGATGTAATTGCTTGCCCGGCTAAGGCCATAGTAGTAATCGGTAGCGGCCTGCGGGCTTTCCTGGTACAGGCTGCGAAAGCTGTTGACCACCTCTGAGGGCCGGGGAGTGAGGCAGGCCATCAGCTCCGTGTCAAACTGATCTCGGGCGTCCTGGGTGTCTGGCTGGATCAAGCCCTGTTGGGCGGCCCAATCGCACAGGCGGTCCAAAGGCCCGGCAGGATAGGGCAGGTCTTCAGAGACCTTTTCCTCCACATAATCCCCGGCACCCAGCAGGGCAAGTAGGCGGTTAGCAGAATAGGCCCGGTCCTCCTCGGCAATCAGGCCTCGGCGGAGAGCATACTCCACCAAACGGCTGATCTCCAGATTTACATTCATTGAGATTCCCTCCTTTTTTGTACTTCCTATCTTACTACACATAGGGGCCTAGGTCAAGGGACTGGCAGGGTATGCGGCAGGGGAAACGGGCCGCCTGTTTTCCTATCAACTCTTTCCCCTTTATCAATTGAGAAGCTGGTTATAAATGCTGTCTACCTTCCCGCCCTTCATGTACACCCTGGGTACCCGCTTGGATAGGGCGCAGACCACCTCGTAATTGATGGTGTTTTCCCATTTGGCCACCTGAGAGGCAGTAATCTCCCGATCTCCGTCCCGGCCGATCAAGGTAACCCGGTGGCCAATTTCCACGTGTTCCAGCTCAGAGACATCCGCCATCAGCTGATCCATACAGATGCGGCCCACTACCGGGCAGGGCTGACCATGGATGAGAACATATGCCCCGCCTCTGGCCAGCCCCCGGGGATAGCCGTCCGCGTAGCCCACTGGCACTGTGGCGATGCGCATTTCCCGCTCTGCGGTAAATTCCCTGCCATAGCTTACCGTTGCCCCTGGCCGTATAGTTTTTACATGGGAGACCACCGAGCGCAGGGAAAGGGCGGGCATTAGCCGGGGCTGGGCCCGAAGCTGGCCGGAAGGTGAGAGCCCGTAAAGCACCACGCCGGCCCTCACCAAATCCAAATGAGAAAGGGGATAATCAAACAGCGCGGCGGAATTGGCGCAGTGGCGTACCTGAAAGGCCAAACCCGCCCGCTGAAGGGCCTCTGTTATTTCTTTAAAGCAGCCATATTGGCGCATGGTAAAGAGGTCGCCTTCCGTTCCTTCGTCCGCAGAGGCAAAATGAGAAAAAATTCCCTGGGGGATCAGGCCGGGGAGGGTGCAGGCTGCTTTTACCTCCTGAATCGTTCCCTCGTCCCGGTTGATATCCTGAAAAGCGAAGCCTAGGCGGCCCATTCCGGTATCAATTTTTACATGGACATGAACCTGAACCCCGGCCTTTTGGGCACAGCGGGAAAGAGCTTGGGCGTAATCGGCAGAATACAGGCATTGAGAGATGGATTCCCGGGCCAAGGTTCCGGCCTCTTCCGCAGGGGTAAAGCCTAAAACCAGAATGGGTTTCTCTATGCCGCCCCGGCGAAGCTGCAGGGCCTCCTCTAAATTGGAGACGGCAAACCACCCGGCCCCTAGCTCCTGAAACTCCCTGGCAACCCGAAGCGCCCCATGGCCATAGCCATCGGCCTTTATCACGCAGCAAATCTGCGCCTTTGGGCTGGCAGCGGCCCGGACTTCCCTGAAATTGTTGGCCAGGGCGTCCAGGTCGATTTCAGCCCATGTCCTCCTGAGTATCTCTTCCATGCTTATCCCTCGATTCTATATGATGGTATGGCACATTATAGCACCTTTGGGCAGTGTTGGCAAGGGAAGGGAACTGGCCGGGAGTGGCCAAAGGCGTTGTTAAAAGAAGGCGAAAAGAGATAAAGACCGGCGAGAGTGGGAAAAACGGAAACAAGCCTTAGCAAGGCCAAAGCGGATATAAGCGCGAACGAAAACAGTAAGAACGGCCTGAAGATTCTCCGGCTTTCTGGAAAAGCACCTGCTGCGCCGCGCCAGGGTCGGGATATAGTGCCCCAGGCCGGCGTTGACGCCTTTCACTGTGAAGAGGCGCCACTTTTGTTATGGACATTGAACATGTGCTTTCCAGGGAGATTACGTTTAGATAGCCGCTGCCTCTGCGTTCCAGAGCGGTTGCACCCTATTTTTACTTGCCCTTCCGTCTTTCCACATTTCAGGCATGTCCTGTTTTCTTTCTCTCTTAATTTCTTTATTTTACAATATACACGCTGTTTGGGCAATTCCTAACAAGGCAGGATAGGCGGAAAGCCGCGGGCTTTGGGGCAATGGCCTTCCGTAGGGAAGTGCCATATCCTGTTTTCCAATATACCTTTACAGTGTAAGGAATCTTTAAGAAAGTAATATATTGACAGGCGAGGTATATTGCCGTATAATTGAAGCCAGAAAAGGAGGGATACAATGTCCATCGCTTCAGATATGATTCGCGGGCACACAGATACCATTATTTTGGCTCAGCTGATGGAAAGCGACAGCTACGGCTACAAAATCAACCGGGCGATTCAGGAAAAAACCGGCGGTCAATACGAGTTAAAGGAAGCCACCCTTTACACGGCCTTTCGAAGGCTGGAGCAGCTGGGGCTAATCACCTCTTATTGGGGCGACGAGACCACCGGGGCGCGCCGGCGATACTACTCCATTACCCAGGCGGGCGTAAACCAGTACTACCAAATGCTGGCAGAGTGGGAGCAGTCCAAGCAGCTCATCCAACAGCTGATTTCCAGTAGCTAACCTGTAAGGAAACCCTGGGTAAAAACTAAGAATACGAGTATAAGGAGAATACAAGATGGAATATAAAATCAGAGAGTACATGGACCGTCTTTTTGAAAGCGCGCCCCGCACCCAACGAGCCTATGAACTGAAAATTGAGCTAACCCAAAACCTTATTGAAAAGTATTATGCCCTGGTAGAAGAAGGTAAAGAGCCGGAGGACGCCTTTCAAATTACCGTGGGCAGCATTGGGGATGTGCGGGAACTTTTTGCCCAGCTGGAGGACGACGAGCAGGGAAACCCAGTGCCCCAGCCTGTGTTTTACCCTCAGGAGCAGCCCAACCATAAGCGGGCCCTGGTGCGTGCGGTGGCTATTATGCTGTATATTCTCAGTGTTGCGCCGCCCATTATTATGAATGGCTTCTTTGGGGAATGGGGCGGCAGCTTGGGGACGGTGGCTATGTTCGCGATGATTGCCGGGGCCACCGGGCTGCTGGTTTACGATAAGTGTACCCACCAGAGAGATGTACGGCCGGTGCCTGGCAATGTAGTGGAGGATTTCCGCCAGTGGCAGAGCAGGAAATCTCAAAAAAAGCATTGGATTGCCGCCTTTAACGGGGCGTACTGGCCCCTGGTGCTGGCGCTGTATTTTCTAATCAGCTTTGGCACCGGAAAATGGCATATCACTTGGATCCTCTTTCTGATTGCCCCGGCAGTGGATGTGGTTGTTAATACAGTATTGGGCGCGATGATGGACCAAGGCCGGGAAAAATAGGAGGAAACCAGCATGAAAAAATCTCAGATATTTACAATTGTCGCCTTTGGAATGGCGGCTGTGGTGCTTACATGTGTGCTGGCCATTGGCCTGGCGGGCAATTGGGGCGGGCCAGAAGCATCTGGCCCCAAAACCCATGTAAACGAGGTAAAGTACGATCCCGCCGAGGCGGAGCTTCAGGAAGTGGACCTGTTCTGGGTAGATGGGGAGGTAAAGGTCGGCCTAAGCAGCGATGGCCAGATCCATGTGATCGAGCGCTCGGACCGGGAGCTAAAAGAAGAGGAAAAGATGGAGGCCAGTGTCTCTGGGGGCAAGCTAAAGGTAAGCTGGGACGGCCAGTGGTTCAATAAATGGATCCATCTAGGCTGGTTCCAGTACGGGGGCAAAGAGCTAGAGGTTCAGCTCCCAGCGGAAACAGTGGCTGAGCTCAGCGAGCTAAAGGTGAGCACCACATCTGGGGATGTGGCGGTAGAAAAATGCCCTGCGGCCTCTGTTATTTTATCCTCCACCAGCGGGGACCTTTGCCTACTGGACTGCTCTACCGCCGAGGAGGTGTCCGCCTCTACCGTATCGGGAGATATTGTGTTTAACGATGTCACCACCTCCGGCAAGGTAAAAACCACCACGACCAGCGGAACCATATCTGCCACAAATACCAGCGCCGCCCAGCTGGAGGTGGAAACCACCTCTGGCGACTGCCAGTATGAGGGCGGCGCCGGCGAAGGGGTAAAGGCGAACACTGTGTCTGGGGATCTTGCTTTAAACCTGGCCAGCTGCCCGGGCACAGGGGAAATGAGCTCTGTATCCGGAGAGCTGAGGATGGAGCTGAAAGAGGCCCAAGGCTTTACAGTAGATTATTCCGCGGTATCAGGAGAGTTTTTTAGCGATTTTCAAGGGGAGCTCACAGGGGAGCGATCCGGCTCGCTGAAATATAACGGCGGCACAGGGGCACGGCTGCGGATGAGCACAACCTCAGGGGATATGCATCTGCTGCGGGGATAGGGCAACACGCCATAGGCGCTGGCAGGGGCTTCATCTGCCCTGCCAGTATCGGAAAAGGCAAAGCCACTGCACATATTTCATATTTTCGTCTTCCCCTGGCTGGGGAAGGCCGGCCAGCCTCAGGGCCGCGGCAATCTGCCGTTTGGTTAAAAGGCTGGACATTCCTTGTTTCCAGCATTGGTTCAAAAAAGCCCTGTATTGTTCCTGCTGGGCAAGTGGTACATCCGGCGCGGCCCGCAGCTGGAGCTCCAGCAGCCCAGCGTCACAGCGGGGCATAGGGTGAAACCGCTCCCTGGAAATCCGCGCGGCAACCCGCGCCTGAAAAAACGGCCGCAGGCTCAGGGAAGTCAGGTTTTCCTTTGGCAAGCCGGCAAAGCGCTTGGCCGCCCCCAGCTCTACCACCAGCCACGCAGCCAGGGGCGGGTTTTTGGCCCAGGTCAGGCGGCGGATCATGGCTGTGGTGGAGGAAAAGGGGATATTAGCAAAAACCTTGTACGGGCCTTTGGGCAAAGGCATTTTTAGAAAATCCCCGGAATAAAGGCAAAATCCACTTTCCCCGCCAAAGCGCTCCTCCAGCCGCCGGCAAAGGCGAGGATCCAGCTCCACCGCAACAAGCTTTTTGCAGCGGGGAAGAAGCTGGCGGGTGATGTGGCCCTTTCCTGGGCCAATTTCCACCACCAGGTCCTGGGGGGAGATGTGGGAAATATCCAGCAGCCGGCGAATATCGCCAGAGCCGGTCAGAAAATTCTGAGATACCCAGAGCGGGGCGGGGTTATTCTTATTTTTGGGCATGAAAAAAGCACCTCTCTCGCAAAATTAGTACGAAAAAAGGTACAGCAAAGCCAACCCACAGGCCAAAAACCAACGGGAAAGGGGATTTGCGATACCTTTATTCGTTCCTTAATCTGGCGATGGTGCGTACTGTTATGCCCAAACCGAAGCCTCCTGTCTCACCAGAGCCATTGCCCTGGCTATCAATACGCTTATTATAGAAGCAGTAAAGGGCTTTGTCAAGGGTGTAAGAATAAAGGGGAGTGTGCAAACGAGGAGATAAAGGTAAGCAAGAGAAGAAAAAACACAGCTCTCAGATGCCGAGAGAAAATGGGAAAAGTTTCGTAGACTTCGCTTCGCGA
>CAJUSM010000081.1:905-8543 GCA_910588935.1 uncultured Oscillospiraceae bacterium | reverse complement strand
AAAACTACAAAATTTCTTCGGCCTTTTCTTACAATTTCATATTGGCGTTGACAATTTCTTATGCTTCTCAAAGTTGATCAAGAACCCATAGGAATCTGTTAAATATTCCTATGGGTTCTTGATGTTATTTATTAGCGTTTTTTAAGCCCTCTACCCTTTCACACTCTATTTTGAGCTTAGGGCTTGTTTGAAAAATCGAAAACATCGTCTTTTTTACCATAAGAGGTCACTTTCTACGTCGAAAATCCTCGTCAATCGCGAGATTGACGTAGTTAGCGCAGCTAACTACAGCGGTTCTTCTCCTTGAAATTGTCCCCTTCTGGCCAAAAATCCCTCATTTCCTCTATTTTCATACAAGCCCTAGATTTCCGCCTATTTCATTAAAATAATAGTATGAAAAAGCTTGCTTTCCTCTTCATAGTACTGTCGTAGTGCCCCACTGTATTTCTCTGTTACATTTCTTACACTTTTGAGTCCAAGCCCATGGTACTCTCGGTTCTGTTTAGCTGTAATAAATTTTCCTGTGCTGTCGGTTTTAGGTGGCACATTACAGGAGTTCACCATTGTAAGTTGGAAAACTTGTTCTGGCCTGGTTTCTACAAAGAGATCAATATAGCCATTCTCTACTCCTTCAGCGGCTTCTACTGCATTTTCCAATAGATTGCCGAACAGAGAGGTAAGATCGCTTTGATTCAGCATCTCAACAGAACCACTGCGTATATCCACGTGAAAACGGATTTCCTTGCTCTGACAGATTTCCTCATAGCGGCACAAAATTACATCCAAAATATGGTTACCACAAATCCGCACCTTATGTTGTAGCGCCGGAGAATCTTCCAGCTCTTTCACATACCTGGCCACCTCCTGCCCATTGCCAGCTTCCGCTAAGCTGCGGATAGCCCCTAGATGTCTGCGGATATCATGAATTAGCACCCTTTGACGATCATATTGTTCCTCGAGCGTCCGATAGTAGTTTACCTCAGTCTGTTGTTTCTGAAACACCAGCTGATCTGAAATATTCAGTCGATTTTGTCGTTGGCTGTGCAGATACCCTGCAAAGATCAATATATTGTCTACCAGCAGGATCAGTAAAATAGAAAGAAGCAACGATCCAATACTCAGCGGCTGGCCAACTATTAAGACTGTATATCCAAAAATAAGAAAAAGAAAAAGTGTGCACAGGGTAAATCCTGTAAGCACCATTGCAATAGGGCTAGCCTCTTTGGTCGACCCTAGCAAACGACTGCATAGATAGGTACAGCCACGATAAAGGAACCGGCCGCTACCAGCCAACAAACTAAATCCCATGAGCAGAGCAAAAGTCTCTTTCATCAACGCATCGCCTCCATATAGAGCATATAGCGGTCTCGGAAGTCCTGGTAGCGCCGCCGGGCTAAATAGGCCGTATATTCTTTTCCTTCTGGAGCTCTAAGCTTAACCATCGTTTTGGAGATGGAACGGACATACTTCATATTTACAATAAAGCTCCGATGGGTCTGATAAAAACTAGGAGTTTCCAGCAAGGTCTCCCAGTGCTTCATGGATTGCAGAGAGACATATTCACCATCTACCGCCCGAAGGACTACCTTACGCCCCATTGTCTCCGCCACCACAATTTCGTCAGTAAAACGGGTTATCGTGCCTTCTAATGTCAAGATCAAAATAGACCTTGTGTCCACACTAAGCTGGTAAAGCGCATCTTTCATGTTTCGAAATAACCGGTCTTTATCCAACGGCTTAGAAAGATAGCGGAAAACATGAAATCTCATAGCTTCATCTAAATAATCTGCATATGAGGTGACAATAAATAGCTTTGCATACGGGTTCCGCCGCTGAAGCCTAACCCCTATTTCTATGCCGCTTATCCCAGGCATTTCCACATCTAAAAACGCGATATCTGGCCGCCAGTCGGAATTTTTTTCTGCCTGATCTAACAATGTTTGTCCAGAAAGGAAAAGTTCATATTCCGGCTGAGGCAAACAGCTGGCATCAAAATAGTCTCGAAGATAGGCTTCTAGCTGGACAAGAAAGGCTTGATCATCATCGCAGAGAACAATATGCACAGCATGTTCACCTCTTTTTCAGAATTGCCTATAGCGAGATAATTATAGCTTATTTTCAATAATTTGTACAGTGTGAAATCCGGGCACAGTAAGGTTAAAACCTTCTTCAGTTCAATTTCGAGCTGTAGCTTTTCCTAAATGGTAGTGGTATCGTTGTATTCTGCTTATTGCATTTCCCCTTGCCTAACCAAAACTGCACTGAGAATGACCGTTCATGCAGCACCAGTTGCAATGATTCCCGCCATTGGTGTACACTATGATCAACCTGATACGCTGCTGAAATGAGATTGGGAATAACCCCACCGATTTCCGTCCTGATACCAACAAAATCTTCTTCGCTGCCTGGATTCGCTTGTGTCTCAGACATGCTCTAACCTAGAAATATGTCTGATCAATGATAGATCCACTGGCAAAAAAGGGGAAAAAAAGCAATGGATCGTCTGGATGAGCACTCCCCCTAGCAGGAAATTGCCTCAGTTTGGCATCTGCCCCCTGATCTACTGAAAGCAGAAACTACCACAAAGGAGATTTGATTTCGATGAAAAAAATTAGTGTTATCATTCCCACGTACAACAACCCCAAAGAGCTTTGCCTTACTTTGGATTCCATTTTGCCCCAAAGATTCCCATTGAAAGACTTGGAAGTACTGGTGGCGGATGACGGTTCGGACATGAGGGCTACTGTAGAACCATATGCCAACCAGCTGGATGTCAAGTATTTCTGGCAGGAGGATAAGGGATTTCGGCCTGGCAGCGCCAGAAATATGGGCATTCGGGCGGCGGAAGGAAAGCTTTGCCTATTTTTAGACAGCGGTGTTATCGTTACCAGCAGCTGCCTGGAGGAACATTGGAGGCTGTATCAAGAAAATGGAGAAAAGCTGGTGATCATAGGCTACATCTATGGCAACGATTTAAAATCCGATTTGGATGAAATGCGTCAAATTATAGATACTAACGACCCTGATGACGCTGCCGCCGTCATGGCGCGGAAAAACATGCTGGACGGCCGGGAACGGGACTATGCTCAGCTGGGTGACGAGCTCTTTGCTTGGCCGGCCCCCTGGTTAGTGCTGTGGAGCCTGCACTTCTCTGTACCCACCGCTTTTTTACGAGGGAACAATATTTACTTTGATGACTACTTCTGCACTTGGGGGTGTGAAGATAACGACCTGGGCATTCAGCTACACGAAAAGGGCGGTAAATTCCTTTTGGCAAGAGATGCTCAAGCCATCCATTATCCCGCCAAAATGAGAAGCTATGACCGCCTTCACAACGACCCGGATTTTCGGGCTGGCTGGCTAAAAAACAAGGAATACTTAAAAGGAAAATGGTCCGGACATCCCATTGTTGAGCTCTGGCTCACCCAGGGCGGAGGCGCGGTAAAGGACCTTAGTAAAAAAGAATTTAAGGAGGAGAAAGGATGAATCTCAGCGCCCTGTTCCGTTTTTATTATGATAACAAAAAATATCTGCCCGGCCTTACGCTAATCGTAGGCCTTTCGCTGGTTTCCGGCGTGCTAAAAATGCTGGCAGCAACCTGCTGGGGCCGGGCGGTAGATCTGGGAGTGGCCGGTATGGTAACAGACATGCTGATCAACGCTGGATTGATGGGGCTGTTTATTCTGCTGGACTGCACCCGTACTGCTGTGCACTACCGGATTATTGGCGGTATTACAGAGAATATGTTCCTGGAAGTTCGTTCTCGGGCCTTTGAAAAGATTACGCAAGGCGACAGCAGTGTGCTGGAAAACCATTTCCGCACAGGAGACGTAGCTGCTCGGTTAAATAGTGACATTGATTTTCTCAGCACCTTTTCCTCGGGCCATATCAGTAACTTTTCCCGTATGATCTTTTCTGGTATGTTCGGCTTGGCCGCCTGTATCTGCATTTCCTGGCAGCTGGCTTTGATCTATATGATTATCCTCCCAATATCCATATGGATGGTGAGCGCCATCAGTAAACCAATTCAAGCGCAAAGCAAGCGTTCTATGGACAGCACCGGCTCTGCCATGAGCATAGCGGCCGATACCATTTCCGGCGCTCTGACAGTTAAAGCGTTTGCTGCACAGGAGACGCTCGGCGTTCGTTTTGACCTAGGCATAGATGCTGCATACCAGGAAAAAGTACGTACTGAAAAGCTCTCTATGAAAATGACAGCAGTTAAATACATTGCAAAAGTTATGCAGCTGATGAGCTTGTTTATTATGGGTGCCTGGCTGGTACAAAGCGGGATGCTCTCTGTGGGCGCCTTTGTGGCCTTTGTTACCTTGACCAACTATATTACCGAAGCCTTTGACTCCTCTGACTATATGCTGAAAAGCCTGCGTTCCGCCGCAGCCAATGCCCAACGGTATTATGAGGTCATCGATATTCCCAATGAGTGGGGAGGTCCAGCTCTGCAGGGGCAGAGTACTGTCCCCTGCCAGGCAGAATCTCTCTGCTTTACCTACGACCAAGCTGCCCGCCCCGCTTTGGACGGGTTAAATTTAACGGTTCCCCCTGGACAGAAGGTAGCGATTGTAGGAACCAGCGGCTGCGGCAAATCCACTTTGGTGAAGCTGATTTGCCGTTTGTATCTACCAGAAAAAGGGAGATTAAAACTTTTTGGCACAGATATCGCTGCCTGGGATCCCAATGCTCTCCGGCAAAATATTGCGATTGTCACCCAAGATCCAAACCTGTTTGATGGGAGCATTTATGAAAATATCGCTTATGGAAAGCCTGGGCTAAGCCGGGAGGAATGCATGGAGGCTCTGAAAGCAGTAAGTCTATGGGACTTTGTCTGTTCCTTTCCAGACGGTATGGACCATATTATTGGTGAAAGCGGTCAAACCCTCTCTGGAGGGCAAAAGCAAAGGCTCTGCATTGCCCGAGCCATGGTAAAACAGGCGCCACTGGTACTGCTGGATGAAGCCACCTCTGCCCTAGACCTGCAAACCGAACGGGATGTCCAAAACTCCATGGACCAGCTGCTGGCGGGCCGCTCGGCAATAATTATCGCTCACCGGCTCTCTACTATTCAGAATGCGGACTATATCTATGTCATGGAATCGGGAAAGGTTGTTGAAGAGGGCCCGCCCACGGAGCTGATGAAACGACATGGAAAATACTATGAGATGTGCAAGCTTCAAGGCATAACGGAGGGAAAGGTATGAAAAAACGATCTACATTACGGCTGCTGGCCCATAGCTTTTCATACCTGGGTCCAGACGCGGGAAAATACATGTTGGGTGTAGTACTCAGCTGCTGTGAGTTTGCTCTTCTTTTTGCGGTGCCATATGTGAACCAGGCTTTGATCGATATGGTAGTGGGACTTCGGGAAGGGAATATTCTGCTTACTGTACTCTTGATGCTAGCGCTATTTCTAGTACTTGTCCCTCCGGTAGTCATTGGTACCTATCTCCGCTCTACTACCGCCGAACTTGCTGTGGCACGGCTGCGTAAGGACTTATTTCACCACATCGCTCGCCTGCCATACAGCACTCTTACCCAATACAAAACCGGCGACTACATTACTCGCCTTTCTGACGACGCAAACCGTAGCGGCCTACTGATCGGTGGTTTTTCCGTTATCCAGCTACTGCGCTTTGCAGTGGTGTTCCCTATTACTTTCATGCTTTTGCTGGTTAATGACTGGCACATTGCTTTGGCAGGCGTGCTTTACGGCAGTATCAATATGGCTCTCTCCTTGTACCTAAACCCCCGAGCCAAGGCCCAGGAAGCAGTTGCTAAAGCAGAAATTGCTGATTCTGCCTCTTTTTTGATAGAGGCTTTACGAGCTATCCCTGTTGTAAGGGTTTTCATACTCCATAAAGAGCTGGAAAAACGATACGGTAATATCTGCCATATTATCAAAGAAAAGCGCATGAAGTATCAAAATATCATTGGCTTAACCTATGGTACGGTAGATTTTTTTGCCCAATCCGCCCAAGCTGTAGGATTTATTATCGGTGTGCTCCTCTCCGCCGGCAAGGGCAGCCTAGGCCAGGTGGTATTTAATGCTAGTCTAATGGGTATGATGGGAGACGCGATCTATCGGCTAAGTACTTTTCTCCTGCTAAGCCAGCCCGGTCTTGTAGCTATGGAACGGATCCAGCAGCTATTGGAGCTTCCCTTAGAAGATCTGGAAAACGGTAGTCAAGAGGTAAATACAGAAAGCAAGATCGTGGTAGAATTTCGAGATGTTTGCTTTAGCTATGATGGAGAACACAATATTATTGACCATTTGAATTTGACGCTGCACCAAGGAGAGCAATTGGCCATTGTAGGAGGCTCCGGCGGTGGAAAATCTACCATTGTCAAATTGATTGAAGGGTTTTATCATCCAGATTCTGGAGAAATTCGATACTTTGACTCCAACCATCTTTCTTTAAGCAGGATACGAGAGCTTTTCGCTTATGTCCCCCAAGAGTGTACTTTATTTGACGGCAGTATCGGCGAGAATATTGGCTTGGGACAACAGCGCGCCAGCCTGGAAGAAATTGCGGAAGCAGCCAAACAGGCAGATATTCACGAGTATATTGTTGGCCTTGACCAAGGTTATGACAGCCAAACCGGTGAAAGAGGCGGCCAGCTTTCCGGTGGGCAACGGCAACGTATTGCCATTGCTCGAGGGATACTAAAAAAAGCCCCTGTCCTTTTACTGGATGAAGCTACTGCCGCGCTGGACTCTGAAACAGAAAAAGAGGTCCAGGCCTGCCTGGACCAGCTTTCTGCTCAGACAACTACACTGACTGTTGCCCATCGGTTGAGCACCATCCGCAATGCGCATCGAATTTTAGTTATTGAAAAGGGAAAGATTGTCGAAGAAGGCAAATTTGACCAACTTCTGACATTAGGAGGTCGTTTTACTGAGTTGTATGAAAGTCAACAGCAAATTGAGACAAGCGAGGCCTGTATATAGCGCCAGTCTTCTCTAAAAAGGCCTCTTTACAGTGGCGCAGTAGACAAAATTCATGGTATGTGGTATAATGCTAAAAGATATTTCCTGCTTACTATCTCTGGCCGCTATTCCACATTGTTATACAGCGTGAAAGGAACGTGATCTCATGACCATTGTACCACAAGGTTATTCCCCCGCCCTAGGCCTTTATGATACCCAAAAAGCGATAGGTTTGATCAAAAACATTTTTCAGATAAAGCTTTGCGCTGCTCTCCATTTAAAACGCGTTACTGCCCCCCTGTTTGTAGATCCCGCCACAGGTCTGAACGACGATCTCAACGGAATTGAACGTCCTGTAGGATTTGATATTCCTGCTGTGGGCAGCAATGGTCAGGTAGTCCACTCCTTGGCCAAGTGGAAACGTCTGGCTCTTCATAACTACGATTTTTTTGTAGGAAATGGCCTGATCACTGATATGAACGCCATTCGCCGTGATGAGGAGCTAGATAATCTCCATTCCATATATGTTGACCAATGGGACTGGGAAAAGGTTATAGACCGAGAAACTCGAAATGAGGCTTATTTGAAAGACACTGTCTGCCGTATAGTGATGGCTATTTGCGGCACTTTGGATGAACTGCAGTGGCAATTTCCAGATCTTTCCACTCAGCTTTGCCGAGACGTAACTTTTGTAT
>CAJUSM010000081.1:0-895 GCA_910588935.1 uncultured Oscillospiraceae bacterium | reverse complement strand
AGCTGGAAGACCGCTGGCCCGAACTCTCTCCAAAGGAACGAGAAAATCTTTTTGTACAAGAGCATAAAACTGTATTTATCCAGCAGATTGGCGGCAAACTGAAAAGCGGCCTGCCGCATGATGGCCGGGCACCTGACTACGATGACTGGACCCTAAACGGCGATCTACTATTTTGGCATGAAACTTTAGGAATAGCTCTGGAAATCAGCAGTATGGGCATCCGAGTGGATTCTGTTTCCCTAGCTGCTCAGTTGAAGGAATCTAGATGTGAAAACCGGCGGGAACTGCCTTTTCACAAAATGTTGCTGGCTGGTGAACTGCCCCTTACCATTGGGGGCGGCATTGGCCAAAGCCGGCTCTGTATGCTGCTATTGGGCAAAGCCCATATCGGTGAAGTTCAGGCTAGTCTTTGGGATCAAAATACCAAAGATGTCTGTAAGGATGGCGGAATTGTGTTGCTTTAAAAAAATTGAGGCTGCTTCTGGACATGCAGCCTCTTTTCGCAATAATCCATTGATTCAAATGACCGGTCCATCTAATCCCTCTACCTGAGAAAGCGAATTAGCTTGGCTCTGAGGCTCCCATCGCTCTCCCAGCAGTCGGAACAAGCGGATCATCGTCACCAGGATACTGGTGGCTCCCAGCTTAACATCCATCATGTCCGGCGTCTCTCCTGCACAGGCTTTTTGATCTGCCAAACACTCCGCTTGATTCTGAAACCCAAACAGCGCCCCAAGAGTCACCAGGGAAGCTATCATTTGAAGCGTTTGGGGGTCTGCTCCAGCAGATTGGCCTAGCAGTTTTTCTCGTTCCAAATCCAAGGAATGATACTGTAGAGCCACACCAAAAAGAATTGCTTGAAGGAAGGCTTGGGATTCTCTTAGCAGTGCTAGGC
>CAJUSM010000080.1:5151-8695 GCA_910588935.1 uncultured Oscillospiraceae bacterium | reverse complement strand
GACCCGACCGAGCCGGCAGGCGAGACCCCATCCATCACAAAAAATATTTCGGGATAAAATCCCGACAATCCTGCAGCCTAACGATATTTTTCCACTTCCCCTCATAAAATCCTTGTTTTGAACACTCTCCCGGATAGGAACAGCCCCTCTTTCGTCCAATCTAGCTCTGAATTAAAAACATTTTTAAAACTTTTCTGAATACATGCAACCTTTTCTTCTAAATTTAGCTTCTTTATAGTAGATAGGGATATTATACCCCAATTCATAAGGAGGCAATTCATATGAAAAAGCTCCCAGCCCTTATTCTCGCTTTCGGATTTCTTGGTATCCAGCTTACTGCCTGCCAAGCCACCGACGCTCCCAGCCAGGGCCAGGAAAGCGCCCCTGCCCTCAGCCTGGCAGAGGAGAACCAGTCCTCGGCCCAAAATGCTGATGAGATCCCCACCCTTCACATGGTCATCGACCTGAACAGGACCTCTCTCACATCCGCCTCTGTCACCAACTTCCTTGCCACTGTCCCAGGCTTTGAACGAGAGTTTAAGGTGACCACCGAAACCATTCCCCGAATGGAAACAGAAATTGTGGACGGCTTTGACAAGCCTATCCCCAATCCCCAGCGGGAAACCACCCTCACCCGCCTGCGCACCGAGCTGATGGCCGGCGCTGGCCCTGACCTCTTTTTCTGTCAAAACAGCGTGGTAGAGGGATACGAGGGCCTGTTCCCCTTCCCCCAGCGGGCCATGGCCAACCAGCTGTTTCTCCCGCTAGATGACTACATCGCCAATCAGTCTAACCGGATGGATTTTGACAAGCTGATCCCCGCGGTAATGGAGGCCGGCCGCAACGATGAGGGACAGCAGATTATGCCCATCAGCTTCAGCTTCTACACCACCCTTTTCGACTGCTCCAAATACACCCTCTCCGCCCAGCTGCCTATGAGCTGGGACCAAGCCCTTGCTTGCGATGACCCCATGGTTCGCTTCGCCCAGCACGACTGGTACAGTTCTCTGGGCCCCCTGGCCAAGGGGGACCAGGATATTCTGGCCGTCACCGAAGAGGAGATCGTTCAGCGCTACCAAGACGGCCAAAAGTACGACTACGAAGATTTCCCTGAGTTTATCCAGTATAGCGAGGAGCATAAAACCAACATACTGGTGGACGACGGCTCGGTTAAGCCCATTGAAATGAGCTGCACTGCCCTGGGCATGTCCCAGATCTATGACGCCAACCTGAACACCGAGCAAGAATATTGGATGGTCCCCTCTTACAATATGGAGGGAGGCATAACCGCCATGGTCGACGGCTTTATGGCTATTAACCGCAACTCCCAGTATCCAGAGTACTCTTTCCGGATTATCGATTCCATGCTGGGCGATCGGGGCCAGAGCTCCGGGATCATGCAGAACATGGGTGGGATGCCTGTGCTCACCGAGGTGGGCTTGGATGGCACGCCTGGGCCAGGATACAGCATGAACCAGTGGAACTCCCAGCAGTACCGGGAGATCATCAAGCAGATTAATCTGGCTCGGTTCTGGACTCCCCTAGAGTACCAGCTGAATCATATCAGCTTTGATATGTATTGGGAAGACCCGAACCTGGAAGAAACAGTGCACAAATACTACATGAAAATGCAAATGCTTTTGGCAGAAAGCTAGGGCTTGTTTGAAAAATCGCAAACACCGTCTTTTTGCCCTGTCCGGGCGGATTTGTGTGTCGAAAATCCTCGTAATACGAAAGTATTACTTGCGGTTTTCTTCGTCAAACCGCACCACCCAAGGCAAAAATCCGGTACTCTCTCTATTTTCAAACAAGCCCTAAGCCAAGGCCAAGATGTCGGCAGAAGGGGCTGTAACCCCAAGGCCCCTGCCCTTGGCTTTCCCCATAGTCCCTCATCCTACCCAGGAGGTCTCCCTTTATGAAAAGAATCGTCTATTTCGTCATTTTCTGCCTTATGCTTTTCCCTCTTGCTTCCTGCTCCCCCTCTCCCGCTGTCTCCCGTACGCTCCGGATCGTCACCGACCTGGGCATTATGGATGGAAGCAGCAGCTGCCAAGAGACAGGCCTGATGGATCTGGAGGCCATTGTCCAGTTCTATGGCGGCCTGCCCAACAACCTGGAGCTGGAACTGGAGGTGCTTCCCCAAGAGGCGGAGGACCTCCATTCCCGGCTAACCAGCCTGCGCACGGAAATCATGTCTGGCAAAGGACCGGATCTGTTCATCCTTTCCACCGACTGGGGCGACTGCTTTGCCAACCAAGAGCGGCTGTTTCCCAACCCGGAAAAGGCCGCTGCCGGAGATTTCTTCCTCCCATTGGACCACTACCTGGCAAACGCCAAACATATGGACTTTAACGCCCTAATCCCTCAGATTATGGAGGTGGGGAAAACAGAAAAAGGCCAGACCCTGCTGCCTATGTTCTTTACCGTCAACACCGGCGCAACAGAGTCCTTGCCCGCCTCCGTCTCTTGGGACGAGGCTATCTCTGGCACAAACCAAATAGCCGCAGCCGCCTATGCCGGTGGCCTCCGGGAAAATAATTTCCGAAGCATGGTGCTGGGAGAAATTGCAAACCACCAAAAGGAAGAGCTGCTCATCACCCAGGAAGAGCTCTTGGCCCGAATCAAAGAGGCTCTTTCCCTCTCTGTCCCAGAGGAAGAGGACGCCCCTGGCATATGGGATACTTTTCTAAAGCTGGATTTTGATAGCGCTTCGGAACACACTGCCTATTTCCCTCTGCGCAACTGTCAACAAGGGCTCACTGCCCGGGTCAATGCCTTTCTAGCCATCAATAAAAACAGCAGCCATCCCGACGACGCTTTCGCCCTGGCGGACATGCTGATGAGCCGGGAATTCCTGACCCTGGAGGGCTTTTGGAGCGAAACTCGTACCATCAATTAAAGTCAGACGAATTTGTGGTATACCCTAAGCCTGATGTGCGCCTATCCAGTGCATCAAAGTCTTTTGGACAATGAGGCCACAATTCGGTATGCCCTGTATATTCCCCAGGAAACGCTTTCTGCTTACCACCAAATATTAGAGCAGATTGACTTTGTCTACATTCCCGCCAATATCGACACCCTTTTAGAGAAGCTCTATGCAGAATGCTTGGCCGCCAAAGACGAGGCAGCAGTGGAAAAACTGGTAAAGGAGGCCTACACCACCATGAAGATGATGTTGGCGGAGAGCTGAGCCCTTCAGGCCTGCAAACCCGCTATAAACAGTCACAATAGGATAAATCCAGACTTTAATTTTTCAAACCCTTATACTACTAGGAGGCACTCTATGAAAAAAGTATTGATTCTCATTCTCGCGGCGCTGCTGCTCATTCCTCTCCCTGCTTGTGGCCCAGATGATACTCCCAGCCAGATTGTCCCCAACGCGGTGAGCGAAAAGCCCCAGGAGGAGGAAAAGGAACCTGGCAACCCGCTGGTGGTTCTGGTGGATCTCGCCGCGGCCGACCTGGGCGCCAAACTGGCCAATGCAGCCAAGTGGATTCCCAGCTATGGCGGCCCAGAAGACGTAGAGTTCCAGATCGTGCCGGAT
>CAJUSM010000080.1:0-5141 GCA_910588935.1 uncultured Oscillospiraceae bacterium | reverse complement strand
CTCGGACTCTGATGACCGGGATTCTGCCCTCACCCGGCTGCGCACGGAAATAATGGCCGGCAGCGGGCCAGACGTTTTCCTCTGTGGCGTGGACAACTCCAAATCCAATGATTTCCTGTTCCGCTTCCCCCAGCAGGCCATGAAACGCCGGATGTTCCTCCCACTGGACAACTACATCGCCAAAGCTCAGTTTATTGACTGGGACAACATGGTCCCCGCCCTTACCGAGGCCGGGAAAAATGAGGAGGGCCAGCTCCTGCTCCCCCTTACTTGGACCCTGCCCCTTACCTTTTTCCGCCCAGGCGGGGTAAGCGTGGAGCCCAACCAAACGGCTACCTTCTCTGACATGTTGGAGGACGACACCCTCCGCCTAGCCTCTTTCCACCAATTTTATGAGCACAATGAGTATGCCCATCTTACCCTAACCGCCTGCGCCCCTTTTGGCAATTTGGCGGATTATGATACAGAAACCCTAAGCTTTACCCAAGATCAGCTGCTCAGCGTATACCGCCATTTCGCGGCCCAATACGCGGCCTTTGAGGCCGGGGAATACGATACTAGCGCCCCCTGCTGGCAGGACGCCCTTAAGCCTTATTATATCCCCTCTGTGGGTCCTGGGGTAGAAACCTATTATGACCAGGATTTCCGGGAGGGGCATTTCCGGGGCTTCTCCCCACTGGACGATACCGCTATGGCGCCGGTCTACTCTCTAGACGGGGGCTATTACGCCGCCATTACCAGCTTCGCGGCGGTAAACATTAACACCAAGCGGCCAGATGACGCTTTCTTTGTCCTTGACTTGCTGCTGGGCCGGGATTACCAGCAGGGCGACCTCTTCGAGTTGGTCCACCGGTATTATGGGATGCCCCCCTATGGGGATATGATGCAGGAAAGCACGCCGCTGGCGGGAAACTGGTACCTAAGCCAGGCGAACTTTAAAGAATACGAAAAGCTGCGGGACAACCTAAAGGGCGCCCGCTTTGGCTGTGTTTTGGACCAAAGCCTCACCGAGCTATATTATGATGTGGCCGTGCTGAAGGAACCTTTGGAGGAAACCGTAGCCGAGGCCTACCGGGTAATGGCTATGGAGCTGGCGGAGAGCTAAAGCGAGCTTGCTTAAAAAAAATTTCCCTAATACCATTCCCTTCTTCCCATTCTTGCTGTATAATATAAGGGAGAATTCACCTCAAACCTAAAAATGTGGAGTGATGAAAATGAAAAAGTCCAAATCTGCCCTGCAGGGTTACCTCCTCATCTCCCCCCTGCTTATTGGCTGTCTGCTATTCTACGCCATCCCCTTTGTTCTGGTAACGCGCTACTCCCTCTCCACCGGCAGTGGCTCTGCCCTGTACTTTGTAGGGTTTATCAACTACCAAGACATTGTCCACAACGCCATGTTCGTCTTGGCATTTGGCAATACCATGCGTTTTCTCGCTGCCGGCCTGCCGCTTATCATGATTCTCGCCTACCTCATTGCCCTGCTTATGCAAAAGCACGCCAACAAGCACAAGCTGCTGAAATCCGTCTTCCTGTTCCCTTATATTATGCCTGTGGTTGGGGCGGTGGTGCTGGTAGAGCTCCTTTTCGCCGAGTCCGGCGCCCTGCCCTCCTTCGCCCGCTCCCTAGGCCTCCCTGTTTCCGACTGGCTTAGCGGACCCCAGGCATTCCCCATTGTGCTTCTGCTCTACCTGTGGAAAAATACTGGCTACAGCGTTATCTTGCTTCTGGCAGGCCTGGTCACCATTCCAGAGGACCAGTATCTGGCCGCGGACCTGGACGGGGCTGGGCGTTGGCAAAAGTTCCTTTTCATCACCACGCCCCAAATGTGGTATTCTGTATTTTTCGCTATTATCTTCTCCCTAATCAACGCCTTTAAGTGCTTTCGGGAAATCTTTCTCATTGGCGGCACTCACCCCAATGAGAACATCTATATGCTCCAGCATTTTCTCAATAACAGCTTTGAAAACTTGAATTATGCCAAGCTCTCTGTGGCATCTGTTTTGCTGCTCATCGTGGTGCTGCTGGCCTTTGCCCTATTCTATGGCTTTGTCCGGAAAAAGGAGGCGTTCCGGCAATGAAACAGAGAAACACCACTTCCACCCTATTTGCCTGGCTCATTGCCTTTGTGTCCATTGCCCCTTTTGCCTATGTACTTACCCTCAGTGTTCTCCCTGCCGGTAAGGGGCTTACCTTCGAATCCTACTATAATGTGTTCCTAGGATCCCCCCAGTACCTGCTGCGCTTCTGGAAAAGCCTGCTTATCTGCCTAGCCATTATTGGCGGCCAGCTGGTAGTCTCTATTTTGGCGGCCTATGGTTTTGCAAAGTGTGAATTTCCCGGCAAAAACCTGTTGCTTTTTGTCCTAATGATTCTCATAGTGCTGCCTTTGCAGGTCACCTTGGCCCCTAACTATATCATGCTGGATGGGCTGGGCCTGCTGGATACCTATGCCGCTTTGATTCTGCCCTCTATTTTCGCTCCCTTGGGTACCTTTATCCTAACCCAAAGCTTTAAGTCCGTCAGCGAGGATATTATCGACGCTGCCAAGCTGGACGGCTGCGGCCTATTTGGTCTGCTTTTTAGAATTGTGCTGCCTATGAATACCAGCGGACTGGTTTGTGTCACCCTCCTCTCCTTCCTAGACGGCTGGAACATGGTGGAACAGCCCATTGCCTATCTAAAGGATTTTCTCCGTTACCCTATCTCTGTAGCTTTGGCCTATGTCCCTCCGGCAGATCCCACCCTTCAGCTGGTCTGCTGTGTGCTGGTAGCGCTGCCCCCCCTGTTCCTGTTCACCTATTTTAACCGGGAATTGGTAGAGGGGATCGTGCTGGCAGAAATCAAATGAGGAGGTGCCCATTTATGAAGAAAAAAACACTCTGCGTGTTCATATTGATTTTTTGGCTGATGGGGGCTGTCACCTTCCTCTCCATAAAAATTGAAGAACAGATGATTCCCCAAGTGACAACCATCCAGCCCCAAACAGACATTAGCTCCCAAGAGGGCCAGCTCCCGCCAGACTGTCTGGTGGAAACAGAAGAGGGAGAGTTCTTGTTCACCATCTATGAGGGCTCTGGGTGGGAGGCCGGCACCCGGGTACAGACATTTTCTGGTGTGTCCGGTTATACGCCCGCAGAACCTCCAAATGAAGACTATATTATGGTGGACAACATATGGAGCGAATTCGTCTGGCACTCTTCCAAGCCCATCCAAAACGGGGAGTTGGTAGAGGCTATCCGTACCGGGGAGCAAGCTCCTGACTACTGGCTGGCTGTTTTTCCCAACGGCCTCCCTGAGCTGGGAGAATTGCCACAAGGAATCCAGGTGGAAGAGCAAAGCGGACAGGCAGTCCTATTCCAAGTAGAAAAGGCCAGCCATCCCTACATGGAAGGCCAGGCCAAGGGCATGATTCCCGCTCTGAAAGAAGGCGGCAGAATATATAGCTTTACAGACATGTCTCTATTTCTACAGGCTCTACCAGCCCTTGGGCTGCTGTTGGCCATCCTGGTAGCGGCCCTGCTCCTCTGGGCATTCTCCTGCTTTCTCAGCAAAGAAGGCAAAAAAAATCAAAAATTGATAGCCATCAATTTAATTGTCGGTTTACTCCTCTTGGTGTCCATTCCCCTTGTTCTACAAACCATTGAACTTCCCTCTTCTATGCTGCCCAGAAAAGAAATTACAGATTTCGGGCATTATATCCAAGAATTTCAAGATTTCTTCTCTGGCCTCCAAAGCTTTGCCCCTCAGGCCTCTGCCCCTGGGGAATACCTGCCCCCTAATCTTCCCAAATCCGAAGCTGGGCGAGCCATCATCACTCAGCGGAACAATCTGATCATGCGACCCGCGCTAATCGTGTTAGGCGGAATGGCCTTTGCAGGGGTTATCATCTTGATGGAAAAATTTGTCATTGTCCGCCGGAGTATTCCAAAGTTTCCAAAAGGGAAAAAAGCGTAAAAATAGAAAAAGACCACCAAAAAGCTGGAGTGACCCCAAAAGTTAGGCAAAGATTATTGCAAAAAAAGTTCAAGCATCCGAAAGGGCTTGTTGTCTGTGAAGCGCGGGCAGCAAGCCCTTCCGCTTTGCCTTGATGCGGCAGTTGCTGTAGTAACCAAAATATTCCAAGAGTTCCTTCTTGAAGTGTTCCATCGAATTGAACACATGGAGATAAAACAGTTCACTTTTAAGAAGTCCAATCCTGCTCATGCCCTGGACGCTTTTTTCCGTGGCATGCCCAGATAATAATGCCAACCCAGGTCAGAGTGGAGAATCAGACCGGTTACGTCCGGTATCTTCCCAAAAGCCTTGTCGAGCATAGTCGTTACCATGCTCAGAACAGGGCGCCAGAGATCGTATAGGAAGAAAAGATCCAGAGCAATCTTGCCAATTTCACCCTTTCTAGAGTGTCTATCCGTTCGCAGTCGCTGTGCTTCAGCCAGTAAATCCTCTTCCACCGCTTTCGGCGGCTTCTTTGGATGGCCTCTGAATAGCACAAGGGCTTTCAGGCTTTCTCTCAGATAGATGCGGTCCGTGTTGAATTCCGGTGCGTATTTCTTGTTTGGAACTCCCTTTGGCATAAGAAATCACCCCATTTGTTAGTCAGTATACCATGCTGTCTAACAAATGGGGTGCAGCTCAAGCTGGCAGCTCTTTTTAATGCAAATTCGAGTTCAATATTCATATGAGCAATTTCCGGCACAGAAATTGTGTAACAGAGAGACAAATAAAGATAAGAATAATTTCTAGCCAATATAGGCTTGAATCACGTAATTCAAAAAAGTTCAAAATATACAATTTGAAATAAAAAAACAGCTTGTAAAATAAATCACAAGCTGTTCTGGCTCCCCCTGTTGGACTCGAACCAACGACCCTGCGGTTAACAGCCGCATGCTCTACCGACTGAGCTAAGGAGGAATATGAAAGTTGCGCTATGCACAACCTTTTGGTGACCCGTGCGGGAATCGAACCCACGTTTAAGGCGTGAGAGGCCTTCGTCTTAGCCGCTTGACCAACGGGCCACAAATGGTGCACCATCAGGGACTCGAACCCGGGACACCCTGATTAAGAGTCAGGTGCTCTACCAACTGAGCTAATGGTGCGCAAAAAGCCTCAGCAAGAGGCATGAACCCTGAAAACTGAATAAA
>CAJUSM010000079.1 GCA_910588935.1 uncultured Oscillospiraceae bacterium | reverse complement strand
CCGGCGGTTTCCCGCTTAGGAGTGCGCTTTTTTGTTTGGTGGAGATGGCGGGAATATCTCCCACACCCTTTTTCTGGTTCTACTTTTACAATTTGTTACTTTTTCGCGTTCTTCAGCTGCCAGGCAGCAAACAAGTTGGGGGCGATAAACTGGGAGGAGAAGCAGCCAGCAGCCACACCCACCATCATGGGCAAAGAGAAGGATACTACCGTATTGATAGAGTACACACCAGCCACCGCCAGCACCACTACCAAAGCCAAGAAGGTGGTAAGGGAGGTAAGCAGGGTACGGCCCAGAGTTTGGTTAAGGCTCAGGTTCATGGTGTCGTTAAAGGCGCTGCGAGGCCCAAGCTTCCGCTTGTTTTCCCGCACCCGATCGTATATAACAATGGTGCTGTTCAGGGAGTAGCCCAGCAGGGTAAGAACCACAGCGATAAAGATATCGTTGATGGGCATTCCAAAAATCACAAATACGCAGAAAGCAATTACTACATCGTGCAGCAAAGCCACAATGGCTGTAACGCCGGCAGACAAGCCGCCGATCTTCTGAAAGCGCAGGGCAATATACGCCAACAGCAGAACAGCTGTAATGGCAAAACACACCAGACATTTCTGGAAGAACTTGGCGCCCATAGTGGCGTCCACAGAGTTGGACTCCAGCAGGGTGAAGGTGGCCTGGTCAAAGGCATTGCTCAAGGTAGTGGCAACCTGTGTTTGCTCCTCTGGGGTAATGCTCTTGTTTCCGGCAAAAGAGATGGTCACGTTTTCCTTGTCTGTAGCCATATCCCGGTTAATCGAGGCAGAGCAGTCCAAGCCCAACTCGCTGGAAAGAGTGCTCTGAATCTCTTCGGCGGTAAAATTGGTGCCCTCTACCGAGTAGCGGATCATGGCGCCGCCGGCAAACTGGATATCCAGCTTGGGCCCCATAATCACGCTGGCTATTAGGCCCACCACAATAATCACAGCGGAAACCATATAATAGGTTTTGCGGTTGGCCACAAAGTTGATGCGCTTGGCCTGAGGGGCCGGCTGGCCTTCCTTGCGGCCCCCAAAGAGCCAGCGGTTCCGCAAAGGCTTAAAGGCAGCCAAAGACAGGGTCATCATGCGGGTGGCAAACACACCCATTACAAAATTGGCAACAATGCCTACCAGCAGGGTGAAGCCAAAGGAAAAAATGGACCCTGTGGTGGACTGACCAAAGATCATAGAGAGGATATTGCTGGGTCCAAACACCATCATCAGCATAATTGCCACAATGGCGGTGGTAATGTTTCCGTCAAAAATGGCCCAGAAGCTGCTCTCAAAACCGTTTTTCAATGCGCCGTCCAGGGTTTTGCCATTGTTCAGCTCTTCCCGCACACGGGCAGCGGTAATCACGTTGGCGTCCACGCCAATACCGATAGAGAGGATCAGGCCCGCAATGCCGGGCAGGGTCATGGTAAAGGAATTCATATTGGGGAAAAAGCCGGAAACCGCCGCAAAGCACAGGCCCATCTGGCCGGTCAGAGTGATTACCGCTACCACGCCTGGCAGGCGGAAGCATACCACCATCAGCACCGCAATTACAATAAAGGCAATAATCCCGGCCATCAGCATGGCGTTGAGGGCCTGGCTGCCCAAGGTGGGAGCAAGAGAGTTAAAGTTGGAGGTCTCCAGGGCAAAGGGGAGGGCGCCGGCTTGAATCTGGGCGGCCAGGGTAGTGGCGCTTTCGCTGGTAAAATTACCCTCGATAATGCACTTGCCGTCAGAGATTGCAGTGTTTACCGTAGGGGCAGACAGGCGCACATCATCCATCCAGATAGAAATGGTCTGGCCCACCAGGCGGCCGGTGGCCTCGGCAAACTTTTCCTTGCCCGCGTCGCTGAACTCCAGAGAAACCACATACTGGGTGGCCCCGCTGCTCTGGTCCTGCTGTACGGCAGCCTGGGCACTGACCACATCCGCGCCCTCTAAGATCACAGTATCGGCAGTGGTGCCGGCAGGCGTCTTGTAAATGGGATTGCCCAGCTCGTCGTAATCCATGGTCTCATACTCGCCGCCCTCCCGGAAAGTGAGCATGGCTGTGGCGGAAAGCTCGCTGATGGCCTGCTCTGGGTCAAAATCGGTCTCATCGCTCTTCCAGGGGAAACGGACAATAATCCGGTTGTTAGCCTCGTCGGTGTACAGCTCATAGTCTGTAATGTTTTGGGAGACCATACGGGTTTCAATAATTTGCTTAGCAGACTCCAGCTCTGTGCTGGTGGCCTTTATGCCGTCTGCCGGGCTAAAGGTGGCCTCTACGCCGCCCCGGATATCGATGCCCCAGCGGATGTCTCCCGCGCCCTTTAGGTAGGTGACCTTAAAGTCACCGTTCTGGCCGTAAACCCCAAACAGGGAGGTATAGACCAAGGCGGCGATCAGAATGAGCACCACAAAGAATACTGGTTTTTTTACTCGCCTCATGTTTTGATTCCTCCAATTCCTTATCCCTGCCGCATTTTTACCAAATTATAGGGATAAGAGAAAAACTTTATATTCACTGGGCCATGCCTCAGCTTGTCCCATATACATACAAAACAGGGCAGTAGACACTACCCTGTCTGTATTATCCAGAAATTTACTCCTCGGTGGGAGCCTCTTCAGAAGCCTCGGTGCTAAAGACAACCTCCTCGGCGGGGGCGTTTTCAGCCTCGGCGTCGGCCCTGGCCTGCTCCTCTTCCAAAACAGCCCGGATGGAAAGGGAAACCCGATGGCGCTCCAGGTCCACATCGGTGATTTTCACCTTTACCACATCCCCCACCTTTAGCTCGTCCTGGGGCTTTTCAATGCGGTGGTCCGCAATTTGAGAGATATGGATAAGGCCGTCAATGCCAGGAATCACGCTGGCAAAGGCGCCAAACGCGGTCATGCCCACTACCTTGGCCTGGCATACGGTGCCAACCGGGTACTCCCGCTCCAGCTTTACCCAGGGGTTGTCCTCAGGCCGGCGGTAACCCAGGGAGATTTTGCTGTTTTCCCGGTCTAGGCCCTTTACGTAAACATTGACTGTATCGCCCACGCTTACCACCTCGCTGGGGTGCTTTACCCGGTTCCAGCTGAGCTCGGAAATATGGATCATGCCGTCCACGCCGCCCAAATCTACAAAAGCGCCAAAATTGGTAAGGGACTTAACCTTGCCGGTAAAGGCCTGGTTCTCCTCTACCTCCTCCCAGAACTTTTGCTGGGCAGCCTTGCGCTCCTCCCGGAGCACGCTGCGGATAGAGCCCACAGCCCGGCGGCGCTGGCGGTTAACCTCGATAATGCGAAAACGGACCTCCTGGCCCTGCAGGGCGTTCAGGTTGTCGCCCCGGTTGGCAGTGGCCTGGGAGGCAGGCACAAACACCCGCATAGCGTCGTGCAGGACGATTACGCCGCCCTTAACCACCTCAATTACCTTGCCCTCTAGTATTTCGCCGCTCTCCTGGGCCTCCTGAATTACGTCCCAGCCCTTCATGGCGTCTACCCGGCGCTTAGAGAGCATAATGGTGCCCTCTTGGTCGTTGGTTTTCATAATCAGCAGTTCCATCTCATCGCCAATCTTCACCACATCCTCGGGCTTTACCGAGGGATCGTTGGAGAGCTCGGCGGCAGGGATGAAGCCTGCCTGCTTGCGGCCTACATCCACATAGACCTCTGTGGGGGAGATGCCTACGACTACACCGTGTACCTTTTCGTCTGTATTCATACTCTTGAGCGATTCCTCAAGCATCTCCTCAAAATTCTGTTCCGTGTTGTTGACTTCAGCCATGGTAACAAGTACCTCCTTTATTATACTTGCCGGGGTGGAAGCCCCTGCGGTTATGCCAACGCTCAGGCCGGCCGGAAAGTCGGGTAGTTCGTCCGCCTTCTCAATGAGGTACGTTCTACACTGCCCCGCGCAGATGTCGCGGAGCTTGGCCGTATTTGAGCTGTCCCTGCCGCCAACCACGATCATGCGGTCGCATCTGCGTGCCAGGGCCAGCGCCTCTTTCTGCCGTTTCGCTGTTGCATTACATATTGTATCAAATATCGCGGCGTTTGTACATACTTTTTTCAAGGTTTCCGAACAATTTTGCCACTGTCCGGCATGAAAAGTGGTTTGTGCCGCCAATGCAAGGGGAGCATTTTTCCATTCAGGCTTTTTTTCCAGCAGCTCTTCCAGCTCTTTCACACCGCTGCACACATAATACGGTCCGGTACAGTGGCTTACAATACCCACTATTTCTGGATGCACCGGATCTCCCATTAACAAAAACACTCGCCCCTGCCGGCCCGCCTGTTCTGCCAGGTTGTGAATTTTTTTTACATTTGGGCAAGTGGCATCCACATAAGGAATTCTCAGGCGGGAAATTTCCGCCTCTGCCTGAGCCGTAACCCCATGAGAGCGGATCACCAGTACATAGCCTGGGGGTGTTTGGTCCGGTTCAGCCACAATGCGGACACCTCTTTCCTCCAGCTGGGCCACCAGCTGGGGGTTGTGGAGGATTGCGCCTAAAGTGGCGGCCTTTTTGCCTTCTGCCAGTAGTTTATATACCATATCCACCGCCCGGCGGGCCCCAAAGCAAAAGCCGGCGGTTTTTGCCACTTCTATCTTCATGGCTTTTCCACCGCCTCTGGCAGCTGAGAGGGCAAGCCCAGCTCCTTTAGGGTCTCTTCCCGCAGGGCAACAATCTCCTCCATAATCACCCGGCTTGCCTTGCGCAGCTGCATGCCAGAGTCATCTGGCAGCTTAAGCTCCGCCGCGGAAATGGGCCGGCCGAAAACCACATAATGCTTTTTAAAGGCCTTGGGCAGGCCCCCATCTCCAGCTGTAATGCACACCGGCACAATGGGCGCCTTGGTGCGGTAGGCCAGCATAGCGGCGCCGGTTTTCGGCCGCTGGAGCCGGCCATCCTTGGACCTGGTGCCCTCAATAAAGACCCCTACAATGCCATTATCATCTAAGATACGGTAAGCCTCGGCCAGGGCATCGGCCCCGCCGCTGCCCCTAAGCACCGGGAAAGCCCCCAGGCCTCGAAAAAGCCAACCCAAAAACCGGTTTTGAAAAAGCTCCTCCTTAGCCATATAGAAGACCTGGCGGCTATGGGAAACCCCCAGCATCACCGGGTCCCGCTTGGCCATATGGTTACAGCACATGAGAATAGGGCCGGTTTTAGGGATGTTTTCCCGGCCCCGCACATGGAGGCGGAAAACAGGATAATAAAACAGCGCCAGCAAAAACTGCCCCAAAGCATAGAGCCAAGCTTTGGACTTGGCATTTTTCTTTTTTTTCACCATACCCCTTCTTTCCGTATTCATTCTATTCTCAAAAGGTGCCCATCCGTTCCCGGGCCAAGCTGGTAAGCCGGTCCACCACCTGGTCAAAACCCATCCCCGTGGTATCCACTGTTACAGCGTCTGGGGGAATTACCCCCAGCTGTTCCTGGTCTTGCCGGTCCCGCTGGATAACCTCCCGCAGTACTTGGTTAAAATCGGCTGGCTCCCCTGCCGCTTCCAGCTGCTTGGTCCGCCGGGCCGCCCGTTCCTCAGGAGAGGCGGTTAGGAATATTTTCAGCTGGGCGTCTGGCAGGATTACCGAGCCAATATCCCTGCCGTCCATCACCACGTTGGCCCTTTTTGCCAGCTCCCGCTGAAGATCCAACAAAAAGGCCCGGACCGCCGGAATATGGGAGACCCAGCGAGAGGTGGCCATGGACACCTGCTGGGTACGAATCTCCTCCGAGACATCCCGCCCCCCCAGCAGGGTGCGCTGGCCCTGGGGGCTGTACCGGATAGACACCTCTACCTGGGGCAGCAGGGCGGCTACCGCCTGGGAATCCTCCAGGTTAGCCCCTGCCTCTAGCATATATAGGGCAATGGTGCGGTAAAGAGCTCCGGTGTCTACATAGGTAAAGCCCAAGGCAGTGGCGGCAGCCTTGGCCACACTGGACTTTCCCGCACCCGCAGGGCCGTCTATGGCAATCGCGAACATTGCTTTTCTCTTCCTTTCTTTTCCTCGTCTATTTCCGGAACGCGAACCGGCAGCGGCACTCCCCGTGCTCGCTGGGGCGGACACACTCCCATTCCAGGCGGGTTAGGTACAGGCAGAGCACAGCGGCCGCCGAAACAACCACTGTAATGGCCAGGCCGAAAAAACGCTTCATTTTTATCAGCTCCTCTTACAGTGAAATCATGATACCCAAAATATACGCTTAAGAAGCTTTCTCTTTGCTCTTCTTTTTAAGTATCATCCGCGGGCTTCGTACTCTTCCCGGAGCAGCCGGTATTCCAGCCGGGTCTTCATTTCTCCCTCGTGCCATTCCCAGTTTTTGCGCTCAGCCTCTTTGACCATTCCACACTTCTCCATAATCCGCCGGGACCCCTGATTCTCTTGGCGGCATCCTGTGGAAATCCTGTATACCCCGTCCTCCTGGAAGGCAAAGCGGATCACTTCCTGAAAGGCCTCGGTGCCATAGCCCTTTCCCCAGAATTCCGGGAGATAAAAGTACCCGGCATGCACCAGCTTGCCTACCGGGGTTCGGCGCTCCACCGTGTACCCCACCGAGCCCACTTGCTGGCCGCTTTCTTTCAGCTCTGCCCGAAGAAAATAGAAAACGCGTTCCAGAGTTTTGGCGTCTGCCAGTATCCGGGCAAACTCCTCATGGGCCTCTTCCCGGCTATGGACCATAATGTCTTGCATATAACGGCCCATGGTTTCCGAATTGCTTTTCAGCTGGTAGTATTCCTCTTCGTCCTGAAAAATATAATCCCGGAGAACCAGACGCTGAGTTTCTAAGTGAATCATTTCTCCTGTTTCCCCTTCTCCAGAAATTGGTCAATCAACGCAATATCTGCCAAATCCTTTTCCCGGGCGTGAGCCGCCTTTTGTTTACGGATGCTCTCCACGGTGGCGGTTTGCAGGCCTTCTACCGTAATCACTTTGTCGGTAAACCAGTTTTCCAGCACTTCCACGTCCTGATTATAGGCGAAAATCCGGGTGTTGTCAAACGGGCTTTTACGGAACGGCACGCCTTGCGCCTCCAGCTGGTCTGCCATCTGGGTGGTACACACAATGTCTACATCATGGGTGGTTTCTTTCACGCCCTGGAGTACCAGGGCGGCCCCGGCGGTAAGCCAGCAGCCCTGCCCCATAAACTCCAGGCCTCGAGCAATTTCCAAAACTTCCTCTCTGCGCAGCAGCTTTTCCTTCATGTTCCCATCCCTCCTTGTTTTCCCATACTCTCCCCAGCCAGGCGGCCAGTGGAAAAAGCAATCTGCAAATTATATCCTCCGGTGGGAGCGTCTACGTCCAGCATCTCGCCGGCAAAATATAGGCCTTTTACCAGCTTGGACTCCATTGTCCGGGGATTTACCTCTTTCAGGCTTACCCCGCCAGCGGTTACAATTGCCTCTTCCATAGGGCGAAAACCGGCAATTTCCACAGTAAAATCCTTCAGCGCTTCCAAAAGCCGCTGACGCTGCTCCTTTGTCACGGTATGGCACCTGGTGTCTCCTGGTATTCCCGACCGCTCAATGACCAGAGGGATCAGCTTTTGAGGCAAGAGCCGGTCTAGCGAGTTGGAAAAGAGGCGGTTTTTGTTTTCCCCCAGATCCCGGAGCAGCCGGGCATCCAGCTGAGCCTGGTCTAGGCCGGGCTTTAGGTCCACATGGACCGTGTACTTTCCAGCCTCCATAGGCCGCATATGGGCAGAAGCGCTGAGGATGGTAGGCCCGGAAAGGCCAAAATGGGTAAAAAGCAGCTCTCCAAAGTCTGTATAAACCGGCTTCTTTTTTCCTTTTGCCCTTACCTGCACCCCGCAGTTCCGCAGGGAAAGGCCCATTAGCCGACGGCAGGTTTCCCCCTGTTCTACCAAAGGCACCAAAGAAGGGGCAAGCTCTATAATGGTATGGCCCAGGGCTCTTGCCAGCCGGCTGCCGGAACCATCGGACCCGGTACCTGGGTACGAGGCCCCGCCGCAGGCAAGGAGCACAGCCCCTGCCGGCATCACGCCGGAACGGGTCCTTACGCCTGTTACACTTCCGTTTTCTGTCTCCACAGCCAGCACCTGATCCCGAACCCGCCTGACTCCCTGATTGAGAGCAAAATGTTCCAAGGCGTCCGCTACCTGGTGGGCGCTGTCCGACTGAGGGAACACCCGCCGCCCCCGCTCGGTTTTCAGCGCCACCCCCAGGCTGGTGAAAAAGTCCATCACCGCCTGGGGAGGAAAGGCGCTGAGGGCAGTATATAGGAATTTCCCCCCCTGGGCGGCGGCGACCATGTCCTCCACGGAACACTGGTTAGTCAGGTTACAGCGGCCCTTGCCGGTAATCCGCAGTTTTTTACCCAACTGCGGGTTTTTCTCTATGAGGAGGGTTTTCCTTCCCTGGGCAGCGCAAATCCCGGCAGCCATCATTCCCCCAGGCCCCCCGCCCACAACAATAGCCCTGGTCAACGCCCGCCCTCTTCTACCTTCTCGTACTCCCCGTATTCCTCCCAAATGGTTTCCAGCCGGCGGAGGGCTTCGGCCACCTCCGGCTTTTTCCGGATCGCCACCGTAACGATTAAGGCATTGATGACGCTGAGGGGGCCTACCAGGGAATCCACAAAGGAGACCATATCGCTTCTGGCCAGCAGCAGGTGGGAGGCACCTTCGGCCAGAGGGGAAAGGGGGCTGTCTGTAATGGCGATGGCTGTCATTCCCCGGCTGGAGGCATAACGCAGGGCCTTGGCCGCCTTTCGGGAGTACCGGGGAAAGCTGATGGCAATGATGGCGTCGCCGTCGTTCACCCGGACCATCTGCTGAAGAATAGCGGTTTCGCTGGTAGCCTCCACCAGCTGGACATTGTCGAACACCAGGCGAAGATAGTGGGCCAGAAAAGTGGCAAGGGCCAAAGAGCTGCCAGCCCCCAGCACAAACACCCGTTTGGATTTTTCCAGAGCGTCTACCGCCTGGTAAAAGGCTTGGGTGTCCATATTTTCCCGGGTGCGGCGGAGAATGTCAATGTCCTGGCCCAAAGCAGCCTCCAGCAGTTTGTCCGGCGGAATGTTCCGGGAGGTCATTTCCAAGCGCTGCAGGCTGGTTAGCTTATTCCGGATCATTTCCTGCACAGCTTGCTGCATGGCCGGGTAACCGGAATATCCAATTTCAGTGGCAAAACGCACAACAGTCGACTCGCTGACGCCAACAGTAGCGCCAAGGCGAGATGCTGTCATAAAGGCCACCTCTTCCGGGTGGTCTTGAAGATAGCCGGCGATGGCCCGTTGACTTTTTGAAAAACCTCGCCGGCTACGTTGGATTCTTTCGGATAGCTGGTCGTTCATGGGTATGTTCTTCCTCTCACAAGGCAATATCGTTTTCTATTTTACGGCTTTTTCTCCAAAAAATCAAGGGCGGAAACATTTGGGGCACGGAAATCAATTTTTGCAAAAGGGATAAAAAGCCTGCAAATAAAAAGTCAAGCCCCTTAAGCCAA
>CAJUSM010000078.1:3988-9482 GCA_910588935.1 uncultured Oscillospiraceae bacterium | reverse complement strand
GCGCGAACGAAAACAGTAAGAACGGCCTGAAGGTTTTCCAGCTTTCTGGGAAAGCACCTGCTGCGCCGTGCCAAATTCGGGATATAATGCCGCAGGTCAGCGTTGACGCCTTCCACTGTGAAGGTGTCACTTTTGTTATGGACATTGAAGATGTGCTTTCCAGGGAAGACCACGTCCAGATAGCCGCTATATCCATCCGTGCAGCACTTCTGAGCCTCTGGGGCTGCATCCACCATCTGCTGGATTGTTCGGGAAGATTTGTCCACGCTCACCACATGGCCTACAATTTGTCGTGGTTTCCTGCTCGCCATCGTCTTTGTTACATTGGATTTGTTCATTCCCAGTATTTTCCCAACCCCGCGGCCGCTGATTCCGCCGTAGTACATTTTGATCGCCAGTTCTCTGGTTTCTTCCGGATACGCGTGCCGCTTCGGGTCTACGGTGTAATATATGCCGCGCTCCTTACATTTGCAGCGCCTCGTCCCCGCTCCGCACCACGCCCCCGCTTTGGGCCGCGGCATAGATATCCAACATCAGCTCTACTGTATCCGCCACCCCCGCAATGCTGTTGAGAAAAGCCTGGCCGGTTTGCAGGCAGCGGTAAAAATCCGCAATACACCGCCCATGGCTGCTGCCCCAATAGGCTTTGCCAGGCCCCTGGCCCTGGGCGCTAAAATCCTGGCGGACCACTTTTCCATCCCTCCAGCGCTGGGTAACCTCTTCCCCCTCTATGCGCAGGGTGCAGTTCTCACAGGCCAGCTCCAGCAGGATGGGGGCATCTTGGCAATAGGCGGTAGAAGCAAAGAAAAGCCCCCTGCCGCCCTGAAACTCCACAGCGGCCTCCAGGGTATCCTCCACCTGGATAATGCCGGGCAAATGGTGGTTGTCCATATTGGCCCCCACAGACAAATGCCTACCCATAAACCGTACCATCAGGTCTAGGGTATGAATAGCCTGGTTGATCAGCGCCCCGCCCCCTTCTGTATCCAGCTGGCCCCGCCAGCCGCTTTCCGTATAATAGGGCGCCTCTCTCCGCCAGGTCACAAAGGCTCTGGCTCCCAAAATTTTCCCTGGGCCCCCTTCCGCCAACAGCTCCCGGCAAAAAGCCACGCTGGGGTTATAGCGGTTTTGAAAGCAGATGCCCACCTGGACCAACTGGTCTAGGGCCTGGAATTCCTCCCACTGCTGGCTGGAAATGACCGGCGGCTTTTCGGTAAACACATGGACGCCCTGCTTGGCGGCCTTTTGCGCCATGGGCAGGTGAAGGGAATGGGGGGTGCAAATATGGAGGACATCCAGCCGCTCTGCCTCCAGCATGGCCTCTAAGGAATTGTAGGCATGGCCGCCGAACCGGGCAGCCATGGCCTGGGCCCTTTCTGGCTTTATATCCGCAAAGGCCAACAGTTGGGCAGATTCCTGGAGGGAGAGCGCGTGGCCGTGAACCTGGGCAATCCCTCCGCAGCCCACAATTCCGCATTTCAGCTTGCTCATAGCTCTTCCTCCCCAGCGCCGGCAGTGGTTGGAATACCAGCTAAAATTCCTCTCAGTGCCGCCAAGGCCAGGGCCCAGGCAGTCTTGCCGTCCATATTTCCTTCCCGCTTGGCCGGGTCCCTTTCTAGGGCCGCCAGGCCGGCAAAGTCTACCAGATGGGGCTCTAGGGAAAGATAGCCCCGCCACCCAGAGCAGAAAAGCTGGCTGAGGATTTCCTCTACATGCCCTTCTCCCTGCCCGGCAGGAACAATCTTTTTGCCAGCGGTGCAGTCCTTTATATGGATATAGCGGATATAGGGACGCAACAGGCCAAAGGCCTCCAGCGTGGGCTGGCCCACCTCAACAAAATTGGCAAAATCGAACACCGCCTGAAAATGCTCCCCGGCCAAGGCCTCCATCAGCTCTAGGCAGCGGGGAGCTGTATCGCCAAAAATCCCTTTTTCATTTTCGTGGAGCAGCACAGCATCCCAGCGCTCCGCCTCCTGGCGCATTGCCCCTAGCCGTTCCAGCACCTGGCCGGAAAACAGGGCCGGGTCCTGGCCCTGGGGGATATAAAAGCTGAACATGCGCAGATAGGGGGCATCCAGCTCCCTTTGAATTTCCAGCGTGCGTTTCAGTTTTTCCATATGGCCGCCAAACTCCTCCTCAATGGAAATTTTGCCAATAGGCGACCCAATGGCCGACACGGCAATCCCGGCGGCATTCAGCTTTTCCTTTACCTCCCGGAGCTTTTGGGGGGTAAAGTCTGATACATTCACCCCGTCGGCAGCCCGAAGCTCCAGGGCAGAAACCCCAAATTCCCGCAAAGCTTCCAGCTGGGCATCCAGACTAGGGTGGATTTCATCGGCAAAACCGGTTATTTTAATTTCATTCATTGCAAACCCTCCAAAGCCTTTTCATTTTATGGTGGACACACTGGCAGGCAAAGCCTTTCCCTGCTTCTGGGTTAGCTCCCGGTAAATTTCCGCCTTGCGCTGCCCGGTGGCCTTGGCCGCCCGCTTGGCCGCCTCGCTGGCCGAGCAGCCCGTCTCTGCCAGTTCCCGGGCCATTTCTACCGCGCTCTCCAGGGTACAAGGCTCCTGTTCCGCTGCTGGCTGAGCCGCGCCCTGAACCACAAGCACATATTCTCCCCGGGGCTCTTTTTCCCGGTAATGGGCCGCGGCTTCATGGAGTGTAGTCCGCCAGACCTCCTCATGAATCTTGGTGAGCTCCCGCACTACGGCAACCTGGCGCTGGCCGCCAAAGCAGGCTTCAAAGTCGGCAAGGGTACGGCGCAGCTTATGGGGGGCCTCGTAAAAAATCATGGTTCTGGTTTCCTCTGCCACCTGGGCCAGGTGCTCCCGGCGGCTGCGTTTATTCACCGAGAGAAACCCCTCGAAGGTAAACCGGCCTGTAGGCAGGCCGCTTATTGCCAAGGCGGAGATAGCGGCAGTGGGCCCAGGCACCACATACACAGGAATATTCCGCTGGGCACAAGCGGCAATTAGGGTTTCCCCTGGGTCGGAGACCGCGGGCATACCGGCGTCGGAGACCAAAGCGCAGGTTTCTCCGGCCTGAAGCCGGGCCAGAATGGTCTCCCCCCGGTCCAGCTTGTTGTGCTCAAAATAGCTGAGCATGGGCTTGCGGATGCCAAAATGGGTGAGTAGGCCTCTGGTTACCCTGGTATCCTCTGCCGCAATAAAATCCGCCTGCTCCAGCGCCTCCTTGCCCCGGGGGGAAAAATCTCCCAGATTGCCAATGGGGGTGCCCACTACATACAGCGCGCCTTTTTCCAGCATTTTGCATCCTTCCTTATTTCAGAACTTTTCCCAAAAAGAACATATATCAAAAGGGGAGGCCGCTATATTTTTCTCGCCCATAATGCGCCCTCCGGTTACATAGGCCTTAAATTCTTGTGAAGCCTGTCCAACATCCAGGCAACGCGCTTTTCCCTTCCGGCGTCTGTTTTTGCGTCAAAATACGCCCGCGCGTAGGTTTTTCTTACAGATACAGGCATGGCTTGAAAGTTTGTGTAAGCAGGCTCATGGCCTTTTAGCAGTGCAGACACAATGGCAATTTCTTTTTCCCCCACCGCCATCGGGTCCGGAGCGTCCCACTGCCCATTCTTTTTGGCTTCCTCTATTTTCTCTCTGCCAAAATCAGTCATAAGCCCCTGTTCTTCCAGGCTTTTGGCCAATTCCTTGTTTTTCTTTGACCACTTGCTCTTTTCCCTGCGCACAGAGAAATACTTCTGGTAGGCCTTACTGTCCAGGCTTTTCATTGCCCCATCAATCCAGCCAAAGCACAGGGCCTCTTCCAGGGCCTCCCCTGCTTTTATGGTGTTTGGCCCGCCGGCCTTGCCAAACAAAAGCCAAACGCCCGGGCTGGACCGGCAATGCTCAGAAAGCCAATTTCTAAATTCTTCCCTGTTGGCAAATTCCAATATCTCGCTCATCCTTGCTCCTCCCTCCCGCGCGTACCGGCGGGCCGCGTTGGATATGACCAAAGTATACCACCATCGCCACCGGCTTTCAAGCCTCATTTGCGCCCCAATCAAAAGGGGGATTCCATCCAAAGATGAAATCCCCCGGCAATCCGGAACCACAGGCCAGAAGCCCGCCTAAAAGGCGGCGCGGCCTTATTCCCTCTTCCTGATTAAAACAATTCCAACCACCGCCCCCGCCAAGACAAGTGGAGCCAGTCTTATAAACACCCATTCAAACCCGTGCAGAGCTGTTCCGGCAACCGCGGTTTCCGGGTCGGTAAAATTCCAGCCCAAATAGGGGCTCTCTAGTATCATTAAAACCGCAAAAACCACCGCTATTCCCCCACACAGCAAGACCAGCCCCCAAAAAAGCGTTTTCCTTCTTCTGGTCTCCTTTTGTGCAAGCTGCAGGTTTATCACTTCCAGCTTTTCAGAAATTACTTTTAAGTCATCGGTTTGCCACACGGCAACCGTTTCCCCAAGCAAGGTGGCCACAGGCGTTTCAAGGGCTTCTGATAGGGCAATCAGCAAATTCGAGTCGGGAACCGACAGCCCTTGCTCCCATTTAGAAACGGTTTGCCGCACCACATTCAGCTTAACAGCAAGTTCCTCTTGGGAAAGGCCCTTTGCTTTTCTCCTAGCTTTTATGTTTTCGTTTAACATGCGGGGATACCCTCTTTCTGTTCAGTTGTTGCCATTATTGTATCGAAAACTGCCCGTTGCCGCAAGCAACGCAAATTAACATGAGGGTTTTTCAGCCGTTTTCGCCGCTGGGTTCTTCTTGGTCCCTTCTTGGTAATCCCCATAAATTTCCCGCATTTCTCTTGACCAGTTTCCATCCTCCTGGCGCAGCAGCAAGGTGGGCTCCCCTGCCAAACCAGGTTTCCCGCCCCGCCGGCATTCCATTAAAAAGAGGTAAGGGGGCCGGTCTTCCCGAAGCTGAACCAGCCGCAGCCGCTTGGGCTCCAGGCCCGTGCCCCTGCACAGGGCGGCAGCCTCCGCCAACCGCTCTACCGGCAAGCAAAAGCAGAGCCTGCCCCCAAATGTAAGAGAGAACCGGGCCGCCTGGCACAGGTCCTCCAGGGTCATGGTCTCCTCGTGTCTGGCGGCGGCCCGCTCCGGGTGCTTCCCCTTTGCTCCCCATCCTCCAGGGAAGTAAGGGGGATTGCAGGCCATAAGGTCCAGGCCCTGGTGGGGCAGCAGGGCCTTATACTCCCGCAGGTCGCCTTGAATCACCTGGAGGGTTTGGGAAAAACCGTTTTCCTCTGCCGACCGTTTGGCCAGCCCAACCCCCTCTTGCTGAAGCTCTAGGGCCAACACCTGCCGGGGACAGCCGCGGCCACACCAGAGCAGGGGGATTGTGCCGCAGCCGGTTCCCAGGTCTGCGCAGCGCTGGCCAGCCGCGGGCATGGAAAAATGGGCTAAAAGCAGGGTATCTGTGTTAAAGCTGTGGTTGGGGCTGACAAGCACCTTTAGGTTTGGGCCTAAGGGTTCCCAGTGGGACTCCATCGCTGTGCCTCCTTATGGGGACAAACATAG
>CAJUSM010000078.1:0-3978 GCA_910588935.1 uncultured Oscillospiraceae bacterium | reverse complement strand
CATAGCCCAAAGGCCGCAAAACAGCCTTTGAGCGCGGTTTGCCTGTTTTTATCTGGTAGCGGGGAACGGCCTTTTTCCTGGGGTTCACTTTTTAGAAAAGACCAGCATATTGCTTAGAACCCTGCCTGGTGAAATTATGCAGCCGCCCTTATTATACAGCGCGCAGGAGGCTCCGCCGTCTAGGCTAATGGCCTCTTTGCAGCCCAGGCCCTTCATTACATTGCCCATATTCTTCATGGTGCAGGTGGCGTGGGCGATTACCACCGTGCCGTCAGGCTTTACCCCAATGGCCATTTTGGCGTTGGCCCCGTAGATTACTTTGCTCTCTGTAAAGCCCTCGGCAATAAAATCGCTTTCCTTACGCACCCCGCCGTTTTTCACCAAGGTGGGGCCGCAGCTTAGGGCTGTGACAATGTCGGAAACAGAGGAACCCTCATACTTCATCTGCACCTTTAGGGTATCCCCGGCCTGGGCTTGGGTAAAAAGCCGCTCCTCCACGCCTCGCTCATGGCGCTCCATCAGCACAAAGCCGCCGCTGGGTATCTGAACCTCTTTGGCGCCGCCGTTAATCACCTTTACCACCTTGCCCTTGCTGTCCACCGCCAGGGCCCGAAATACCGAGAAAGGCACCTTGGCCCCGTATTCGCTGGTATAGATCATCCTTGTGCCGTCATTGGGGTCGTTCACAGCTCGGTTGGTGCTTACCTGGTCAAAGCTGTACAGCTCCTGGCCATCCCGCACCAGGGTGACCGCCTGGTTGAATTTAATATGCTGAATAGAGGCCTGGCCCTGGCTGTCTACCGCAAAGGTGGGCCTGGCCTGGGCCATAGATTCGGTTCTGTACACCTTATTATTGTTAATCAGCGTGCCGTAAACTTCGTTTTTGCCGCTATAGGAATCGAAAAAAGCGCCGTTTACCGCCACATAGCCTTTGGTTCTGCTCACCATAGAGGAGGCGCTCTCCCCAGCAAACAGCTTATCTTTGCCAATGACAACCTTGGCGGTGTAGCCGTTGGCAGGGTTAAACTCTACGCCCCGCACCCCAATACCTGCCACAGATTTTGAAAAAGCAACAGAGTCCCGGAAAGGCTTGGCAGGGGGGGGCTGGGTAGGCATTTGGTCTTTGGAAAGGGGGGCCACCTCCAAAAGCTTGCACAGCATTTTAGAGGCCTCTGCCCGGGAGGCATAGGCATTGGCCTGGAAAGAGCCGTCGGAGTAGCCATTGATAATGCCTGCCTGTTGGCAGGCGGAAACAGCCTGCCGCACTTGGAGGGACATGGCGGATTGGTCCGTAAAATCCACGGGAGCCTCAACCGGGGTAAGAGGGGCTTTGTTGGGGTAAAGGCCGGCAAAGGCTACCATATACAGCACAGAGTCACCCCGGCTGATATTGGCTTCTGGGCGGAACCTGCCGTCCTTGGGCACTATGCCCACCTGGGCGGCCCAATTTATGTAGCCAGCGCCCCAGTATTTTTCCGACACATCGGAGAAAAGCCCTAGCTTTTTATAGGGCTCCAGCTCCTTTTCCGACAGCACGGAGGCGGCCAGCATTTTTACAAACTGGGCCCGCTTTACCTTTTCCCTTGGGGCAAACCTGGTGGAAGAGACGCCGTTAATCACGTTTTCCTCCACCAAAGCGTAAACATAGGGCGCGGCCCAGTTGTCCCTAGGCATATCGGCAAACAGGGTACGGGCGGCCAAAGCCCTGGGGCCGGGGATCAGCCCCAGGGTAAAAAACGCGGCCAGCAACAGGGCGAGGGCTTTTGAGCACTTCTTTTTCATCAGATCCACATATCCTTTCTGTGCAAAATACGGTTCATGCTGTATCTATCAAGTTGAAAAAGGCGGGGAAACCTGATATAATTTTCAGAAATAATTATATCAGGGGAAAGTTATGAAAAGATACAATGTTATTGCTGTTTATGACCCAGCGGAAAAAAATCTTCTCATGTGCCGGCGGGCCAAAGAGCCCTATAAGGGGATGCTGAATTTTGCGGGCGGAAAAATTGAACCAAGCGAAACCAGCGATGCCGCCCGGTTTGCAGGGGAATACAATATAGAGCATATTCTGCGGCAGGTGGATTCTTATAATCGCGAAGCGCTGAAGTGATACATAGGGAGGCTTTGGACCGCTGGGATCCCTATCTTGGGGAACCAGGGAGAAAAGCCCGCATTGCAGGGGAACTGTACAGATTTATTGTAGCACAAAGTTTTGCCCGGCGCAACAAAACAGGAAGTTTCTTCCTGCTCTGTTTGAAAAAAATGGCAAACAGGGCAAAAGGGGGCCAATCCCTCCTTTTTCTAACGATTGCATTTTCTCTTCCTCCATGCTATAATTACCCCATAATTCGCCCGCTTTTCCCAATGCTCGCCACAAGAACTGTGTGAAAGGTTGTGTTATTATGCCAGAAACCCGAGAGACCGTCCTGGTTTTGGACTTTGGCGGCCAGTATGCCCAGCTTATCGCCCGCCGGGTGCGGGAGCTAAATGTTTATTGCGAAATCCGCCCCTGCCATACCCCCCCGGAACAATTGGCAGGGTGTAAGGGGATTATTTTTACAGGCGGGCCAGGCAGTGTGTACCAGCCGGACGCCCCGCTGTGCAGCCCTCAGGTTTTTCAGCTGGGCGTGCCGGTGCTGGGTATCTGCTATGGGGCCCAGGTAATGGCCCAGCTGCTGGGGGGGCAGGTGGCGCCTACCGCTGCCCCTGAGTTTGGCGAAACCCCGGTTTCCTTCTCTAAAGAGTCAGGGCTGTTTGCCGGCATTCCTGATTCTATTTGCTGGATGAGCCATAACGATGCCGTGGCCCAGCTGCCCCAGGGCTTTGTATCCTCTGCTGCCAGCCAGGGCTGCCCTGTGGCCGCAATGGAGGATCCGGAGCGGAAGTTTTACGCGGTCCAGTTCCACCCAGAGGTAGGCCATACAGAACACGGCGACGCTATGCTTCGCAATTTCCTTTACCATATCTGCGGCTGCAGGGGAGAGTGGGAGATGGGCTCCTTTACCCAGCAGACCGTGGAGGCGCTGAAGGAGCGGCTGAAAGGAAAACGGGTGCTCTGCGGGCTTTCCGGGGGAGTGGATTCTTCGGTAGCCGCCATGTTGGTCCATCGGGCCATTGGCCGGGACTTAACCTGTATTTTTGTAGATCATGGCCTGTTGCGTAAAGATGAGGGCGACCTGGTGGAGGAGGTCTTTACCAGGGAGTTTGACATGAACATTATCCGGGTTAATGCCGGCCCCCGCTTTTTGGCCAAGCTGGCCGGGGTGACAGAGCCTGAGCAGAAGCGGAAAATCATAGGGGAAGAGTTTATCCGGGTTTTTGAGGAGGAATCGGCCAAGCTGGGTAAAATGGATCTGCTTTGCCAGGGCACCATATACCCCGATGTGGTGGAGAGCGGCACCGGCCAGGCAGCGGTGATTAAAAGCCACCACAATGTGGGAGGGCTGCCAGAGGATATTGGCTTTGAGGGCCTGGTAGAGCCCCTGCGGGATCTGTTTAAAGATGAGGTCCGCCGGGTGGGGCTGGAGCTGGGCATCCCCCAGCAGCTGGTGTGGCGCCAGCCTTTCCCAGGCCCTGGCCTTGCCGTGCGGATTATTGGGGAGATTACGGCCCAGCGAGTAAAAACGCTTCAGGAGGCGGACGCCATTTTCCGGGAAGAGGTAGCGAATTTTGGCCTAGAACGGGAAATTGGCCAGTACTTTGCCGTGCTTACCGGTACCAAAAGCGTGGGTGTAATGGGCGATGGCCGCAGCTATGGAGAAACCATTGCCCTGCGGGCGGTAAATACCACCGACTTTATGACTGCGGACTGGGTCCACCTTCCATACGAGCTGCTGGGCAAGGCCTCTAACCGTATTGTAAACCAGGTGGCGGGGGTTACCCGGGTGGTATATGATGTAACCAGCAAGCCGCCGGCTACGATTGAGTGGGAGTGAGTTTTTGAAACTCCGAACCCGTTGCGGCACAACGATTTTGCGG
>CAJUSM010000077.1 GCA_910588935.1 uncultured Oscillospiraceae bacterium | reverse complement strand
AAACTACATTTTTTCCTCGGCGTTTTCTTTCATTTTATCATCGGCGCTGACACCCTACACCCCGCAGCCTTTGTAAAGGCTGGCGAAACTTTTCCCATTTTCTCACGGCATCTGAGAGCTGCGTTTTTTTCTCTAGCTCACCTTTATCCCTCGTTTGGACACTCCCTGATAACGACTACGCTTGGCAAGGCTTTTGCAAGAATTCCAGATGGAACTGGCCTGATCCTCCATTCCAACCAAGGCTGGCAATACCAGAACAAACCGTATCAGAGAATACTCTGAAAGAAGGGCGTCTGGCAGAGCACGAGCTGGAAAGAGGGAACTATCTGGACAATGCTGTGATTGAAAATTTCTTTTGCGTTCTTCAGAAGTGAACTGCTTTATCTGCACGACTTTGGTTCAATGGATCACTTAAAGCAGAAACTGATGGAATATCTTGATTAGCAATAATAACCGCCGCATCAAGGCAAAGTGGAAGGGCTTACCGCCTGTGGTTCACAGACAGCAAGCCCTTCCGGCTGCTTCAACTATTTGTACCTGAAATATTTGTCTAGCTTTTTGGAGGGCACTTTCACAATTCACAGATGTGGCTCTTCTTCATAATTTGCTGTACACGATTTTCTTAATTGTTTCCTCGGTCAGGCAATATTCCTTCACAAGCTCACAATAAGGCGTTCCCTGTGCATAGGTAGCCCGAGCTGTCCCATTGCGCTCCCGGTAAAATAAAATGATATTCCCGTGCAGAGTCAAGGGGAAAACTGGATTTAACCGGTGTGACCTCTATAAGTAAACGCTACTTCATTTCGCTCCATGCAGATCAATCACAGTTTCTCTTTACTTTGCATGGAGAGCTCCTCATAATGAAAGTCATTCAATCTAGTGGTTTTTAGCAGAAAGTCAAATATCCATAGGCATTTCAATTCTGCTATCGATAAACCATTCTGGAACGTCTTGCCAAACCAAGAACTTATAAAATATGTAGAGCAACCCCTAAAGCCCTTTTCCAGATACTCCTGCTATAAGCAGTCTATCTGCGCCCTTTTGCAAGAATAGGATAAAATAAGAACAATCTTTTTCAAGCGGAGATTTCCTATATATCTAAAAGCAGACTTAGAACTTGACAACCTTATTGTTCTCAGCAGATTCGAAAATAGCTTCCATTAGCCGCATCAGTTCTCTTTGCTGGTCATGCGTAACAATCTGTTCTGCCTGCCCATTAACTACCTGAGCAATGTTTCGATAGTAGTCTCGAATATCTTGGGGTATCCGAGGCAAAGGAAGCTCCTTGATGGTATCGTCAGTGCGAGGAGCCATGGTCTTCGTCAATCCTGCAGCAGTAACAATGGGTACAGCATCATGTTTTTCATCACTTGTAGCAACCACAATTTTCCCGTTCACTGCAAAATCTTCTATTACAGCTGTACCATTTAAGCCCTCGATATACCAGCGAGGTAAATTAATAAAGTTGCTGGTACCTACCTCTACTGTAAACACAATGCCTCCCTGGTCATCGTCAAACATAAAGGTAGCCGTAAAGCCATCGTCTACCTCTTCATTGGTCACATTCGATAGGGTTGCATAAACAGAATTCGGCATACGGCCCATCATCATGTTCATCTGATCTAAAAGATGGACGCCCCAATCTAGCACCATACCTCCGCCATGCTCTTTGGTGTTGCGCCAGTCGCCAGGGATACCACGGCTTCCATGAACCCTAGACTGGATGGCAAATATCCGACCCAGTTCTCCGGATTTCGCAATTTTTTCCGCTACTCGGAAGTCCTCATCCCAACGGCGGTTTTGGTGAACAGTAAACACCGAGCCGGTACGTTTGGAAGCATCAATCATCTCTTCCAAAACAGCTGTAGACATGGTAACAGGCTTTTCGCTGATAGCCAGCTTGCCAGCCTCCATTGCCTGAATACACACATCCCGGTGAGCATCATTGGGAATGGCCACAGTAACCACATCTACCTGAGGATCTGCTAGCAACTCCTCATAACTGCTATATGCATGGATACCGGCTTCTTCTGCAGCTTGGTTTCGCTCTGGCAAAATGTCATAAACACCAGCTAGATGTACCTCGGGAATCTCTTGAAGCTTACGGGTATGCCAGCCACCCATTCCGCCATAGCCTACTACGGCGACATTAATAATTTTTTCCATGTGTTGACCTCCAAAATCACGGATTTTTTTATGCGGTTTTCCTTATACCGGAAAGATCGCGGAAATTCTGAATATAATTTAGTATAGCATTTCCCATTTTACTAAGCAAGAGTTTTTTGTGAATTTTCCTAAAAGAAAAAACAGGCGATCTCCAAAAATCAGAGTTTTCCACCTGTTTTTGTAGTACCAAAACTTAAATACCTAGTATGAGTTTGGCAATATTAAAGTAGATAATAAGTGCCACTGCATCCACAATGGTGGTAATCAGCGGACTAGCAGTTACTGTAGGATCCAGCCCCAAACGTTTGGCCAGTACTGGCAAACTGCTACCCACAATATTGGCGACCACAACTGCGGCTACTAGTGTAATACAAACCACTGCAGCTACCGCCACCCCTACCCGATCCACAAACATCAGCTTTAAAAAATTAGCCGCTGCCAGGGTTCCTCCACAGAGCAGTGCCACAGAGCACTCTTTTAGCAGCACCTTGGGCACATCTCGGTATTGAATTTCTCCAAGAGAAAGGCCACGGATAATTGTGGCTGAAGACTGGCCTCCAGAATTGCCACCAGTATCCATAAGCATAGGAATAAAGCTGGTAAGCACCACACTAGCTGCCAACGCATCCTCAAATGATGAGATAATCCCACTGGTAAATGTGGCAGAAATCATAAGGAACAATAGCCATGGCACTCGTTTGAACCAAGTCTCCCAAACGTTCGTTTTCATGTAGGGGCGGTCTGAGGGGGCGATAGCCGCCATTTTTTCAATGTCCTCTGTGGCTTCCTCTTGAATAACATCAATGGCGTCATCCACTGTGACAATGCCTACCAGACGCTCCTCCGCGTCTACTACCGGGAGTGCAAGAAAATCATACTTGCTTAAGGCACGGGCAGCCTCTTCCTGATCGGCATGGGTGGTCACAGATTTTACATTGGTTTCCATAATGTCCCGAATAATCTCATTATTTCTTGCCAGCAGTAGATCCTTTACAGTAACTATCCCTTCCAACTTTCGTCGGCTGTCTGTAACATAACAGGTATAAATCGTCTCCTTCTCTACTCCTGTGCGTCGAATACGCTCAAAAGCTTGTTCAACAGTCATGCTGCGCTTTAAGTCCACGTATTCCATTGTCATAATGCTACCGGCGCTGTCCTTCGGGTAGTTTAGAACCTGGTTGATCATTTTACGGGTGGTCGGATCTACGTGGCGCAAAATCCGTTTTACAACATTGGCTGGCATTTCTTCAATCATGTCCACCGCATCGTCTAGAAATAGCTGCTCCATCACCTCGTCCAGCTCCCGATCACTAAAGCCACGTACTAACAGCTCTTGCGCCTCGGGAGACATATAGGCAAAGGTATCCGCCGCCAATTCCTTTGGCAGCAGGCGGAAAAGTACAGGGGTTTTCTGTTCAGACATCTCCTCCAGCACCACCGCAGCATCGGCAGGATTCAAGTCTTTAACTAGCCCACCGGCTTTGGCATAACTTCTTTTCTCTAGAAGTTCTTCCAACTGAGCTACCATTTCCGTATTCATCGTCTGATCCATACATTGTGTACCTCCTTTGTTTTTTTCAACTTCAAAGAAGTACACAGCGCGGAGGGCTAGGCATAAACCCAGCTAACCGCGCTTTCTCCCAGAAAAGGCAGGAGAAAGCACCATTGCTCTATCGCATAGTTCAACTTCTAAGATCGACAACAGAGCAGGCTCGAAATCTCCAGCCGGCCCGCTTTGGGCAAATGAGACGAGCAAAGCAGGCCAAGCTTTCGTTCTCGGGGTTCCGCGCTGTCGCTACTTCGAGGAACGTTCACTTTGCTCACCTCTCTTTTGATGTTTAGGTTCTCATGGAGTGTAGTTCCACTATTACTTTATTACTTTACGGGATATTTGTCAAGGACTGTCTTCTATAATAGGCAGTGTTCCCGGGCTACCAAGAGATATAAGAGACGGCACAAAAAGGAAATCATCCTCTATATTGGAAAAAGGAATAATAACTGTCGACTCATTACAGAAAGGCAAAGGGAAATAGAGATCACCGATTATACTTCCAGCCCTTTTAGGATTTTGATGATAATCTGTGATCCATTTGACTTTACCATGCTTAAAAGATGCCACTTTTGTAAAAAAATGATACAATTCGAATCACTTGTCCAATTTCAATAACAGGACAAATCCCCTTTTTGACACCTTGTATGCCCCTTTTCGCTCTTGAGTTTCTTTTAACTCTGCATTTCCGGCAAAACCTTGTCACCATCCCATCTTGAAAGACAGAAAAGCATTCGTTATAATGGAAAGAACAGGAGGAAAAAAGAAGGGAAAGAAAAAAGGGATCGCGCACCGCGATACGATGAAAAATTCAAAGAAGGGGTAATCCGCCTGATAACAGAGCGGAGACGCCCCAGCAAGGAAGTCGCGGCAGAGCTTGGAATCTGCCTCGACACACTGCGCAACGGGCTGAAAGCAGCGGGCGCCCCGTCCCCCGGACAGGCGGGCCGGCAGAACCGGGAGGCAAAAAAGGACAAAAATCGTGGGCTACGCGTTTTCTGAGCGCATCGACACGCAACTTACTCTGAACCCCTGGACACCGCTATACGCCGGGAGTGTCCACTGGCGGGACTGATTTTCCACAGTGAACGTGGCGTACAATATACCGTTGCCGCTTGCAGATGTCGGCTGGAGGAGGTCGGGTTTCATCAGGGCATGTCTCGAAAAGGAGATCCATATGATAATGCTGATGCGGAAAATATCTTCAGGTGTTTGAAATCCGAACTTGTGCATTAATTGCGAATCGCCTGATGCCGAACGATTCAAGCATGGAGGAGAGGATATCCTCGTCAAACCAAAAGTGTTTTGCCGTCACTTTTTGTGGTGATGGACACTATTGTCGAGCTGATGGCCTTTGCCACTTCTACTGCCGGAGTTGATCTGATCCGGCAGGGCCATATTGCCCCTTTGATCGGCGTTATACGGCCGAGTCGCCCCGCAATGAAATGCTGGTGAACAGGCTGCTAGCGGAGGAGTATCCCCCCACACATGGTTTTCCCGATGGTATGGCCTTCGCTGCCATAGTGACGGTCTATAGTAATGACACATTTTTCATTTTTCCGCCACCTCTTTGCTGAAAATCTTTTTCCAGGAAACGCCTAATGTAATCAGAGAAATCACACCGGACAATCCATCGCCAACAGGACCGGCCCACAGGATGCCCTCCACGCCCCATAGGTATCCAAAGAGCAGCATGGCGGGAATCAGGAAAATGATCTGCCGGGACAGAGAGAGCAGCGCGGCGGGAACAGGCTTTCCGATAGCCTGGAAGAAAATGCCAGTCACAGCGCCAGCGCCGATCAGAAAGCAAGCCAGCAGATACACCCGGAAACACTTCACCGCAAATTCCATATAAAGCTCCGACTCCTGCCCGAACAGGTTAATGATGTACTCTGGACAGAATTGGAAGATGAAGAAAGCCACCACCAGAATCAAAGTGCAGCTTGTTAGTGCCAGCTTGTAGGTTTTCTTCACCCGGCCATACTGGCCGCTGCCGTAGTTAAAGCCGAAAATAGGCTGGATGCCGGTAGCGATACCAAGGGCAATACCGGTGATGAGCTGGCTCACCTTCATGGTGATGCCCAGGGCCGCTTGGGGGATATCAGCACCATACTTTGAGAGAGCGCCGTACTTTGCCAAGGAGTTATTCATCACCGCGATCACAAAGACAGCCGCCGCCTGGGAGATAAAGCTTGATGTGCCAAGGGTCAAAATCCGTTTGATGACGCTCCACTTCGGGCTCATGTGCTGCTTTTTTATTTCGATGGTTTTAAAGCGAAGCATACACACAACGAAATAGACCGCGTTTAAAATCTGCCCGATGATGGTGGCCCAGGCCGCGCCCTTGACACCCCAATGACACACAAAGATAAAAATGGGGTCGAGGATCATGTTGGTGATACAGCCAATCAGCAGGCCGATCATACTCACCTTTGGCCGGCCGTCCGCCCGGATGATGCTGCCGAAAGCGCCGTCGATCATGGCAAAAGGGAAACCCAACACAATAATGCTCCCGTATTCCAGAGCATAGGGCAGGTTCCCTTCCGTTGCGCCGAACAGCTGGCAGGCAGGCTCCAGAAAAATCTCGAATAGAATCAGCAGGATTATACTGATCCCCACCGTCAGGGTGACGGCGTTGCCCACACCATATGCCGCCTCTTTCCTATCCCCCTTGCCCAAGTTCAGGCTCATGTAAGACGCTGTTCCGTCACCGATCATCATGCCCAGGGCCAGCAAAATAGAGGTAAGCGGTAGAATGATATTGGTGGCGGCGTTGCCCAGATATCCAACGCCCTGTCCAATGAAGATCTGGTCTACCATGTTGTAGAGAGAGTTGACCACAATGGAGATAATGCTGGGAATGGCGTAGCGGATCATCAATTTCCCAACCCGCTCGGTTCCCAGCGGGTTGGCGGCAACTTGTTCGTTCATTTCAAATTCCTCCTAACGAATGTGACTGGTTCAGGCAATGGCGTTGCCTGTGTAAAGCTGGTAATATCGGCCCTTTTCCTCAATTAGCTGGTCGTGGGTCCCCCGCTCAATGATCCGGCCCTGTTCCAGAACCATGATACAGTCGGAGTTCCGAACCGTAGAAAGGCGATGCGCAATGACAAAGGTGGTACGGCCCTTCATCAGCCGGTCCATGCCCTCTTGCACCAACCGCTCCGTGCGGGTGTCGATAGAGGACGTGGCCTCGTCCAGAATCAGGACAGGCGGGTCGGCAACAGCGGCCCGGGCAATGGCAAGGAGCTGCCGCTGGCCTTGGCTCAAATTGGCCCCGTCGCCAGTGAGCAATGTCTGGTAGCCGTCCGGAAGCCTCCGGATAAAGCCATCGGCGTTAGCCAGCCTTGCGGCGGCGATACACTCCTCATCGGTGGCCTCCAGCCACCCGTAGCGGATATTCTCCATCACCGTGCCAGTGAACAGGTGGGTGTCCTGCAAGACGATGCCTAGGGAACGCCGGAGGTCCGCCTTCCGGATTTTGTTGACATTAATGCCGTCATAACGGATCTTGCCGTCCTGGATGTCGTAGAAGCGGTTGATCAGATTGGTGATGGTGGTCTTTCCCGCGCCGGTACTGCCCACAAAGGCGATCTTCTGTCCAGGCGTGGCAAAGAGCTTGATATTGTGCAGGACGATTTTTTCATCGTTGTAACCGAAATCCACATCGTCAAAAACAATGTCGCCGTCCAGCTTTGTATAGGTCACGGTGCCGTCCGCCTGATGGGGGTGACGCCAGGCCCAAAGCCCTGTTCTCTGAGGCGTTTCCGTCAACGTGCCGTCCGGTTTCTCTACAGCATTGACCAGCTCCACATAACCGTCGTCCGTTTCCGGCTGCTGGTCCAGCAGCCGAAAGACCCGCTGGGCCCCGGCCATAGCCATCACAATATTATTAAGTTGCTGGCTCACCTGGGTGACCGGCTGGGTAAAGTTCCGGTTCAGGTTAAGATAGGAGACCAAGGTGCCAAGGGTCAGGTTGCCCATGCCGTTCAGAGCCAGAACCGCTCCCAGCACAGCGCAAAGCACATAGCTGATATTCCCCAGGTTGCCGTTCACCGGCATGAGGATATTGGCGATTTTATTCGCGTTTTCCGTGCTCTCTCTCAGCTCCTGGTTGATTGCCCGGAAGTCCTGGATATTCTCCCGCTCATGGCAGAAAACCTTGACCACCTTCTGCCCCTCCATCATCTCCTCGATGTAGGCGTTGACCTTGCCCAAGCTGCTCTGCTGCCGGGCAAAATGAACGGCAGACCTGCCGCCCAGCTTGGAGGCCGCAAGGAGCATGACTGCCACCATGCACAGACTCAGAACGGTTAGCGGGATATTGAGGCACACCATGCTGATGAAAGTGATGACAATAGTGACGGAGGAGTTGACCAGCTGTGGGATGGTCTGCCCGATAAGCTGACGGAGGGTGTCCACATCGTTGGTGTATACTGACATAATGTCCCCATGGGGTGTGGTGTCAAAGTACTTGATGGGCAGTGACTCCATTTTGGAGAAAATCTGTATCCTAATTTTCTTCAGCGTCCCCTAGCTTATCACCGCCATCAGCAGGTTATAGCCATAGGAGGAGAGCAGCCCTACAAGGTAGACCAGGGCAAGCCTCAGCAATGCTTGGGCCAATGGGATGAAGTCCGGTGCCGGCTGTCCTATCAGCGGCTTTATGTACTGGTCTACCAGATCACGCATGAACATCGTGCCCCTTAAAGTAGCGAAAGCGGCAATCAGTATCAGCGCAACCACCAAGCAAAACTGGCCCCTGTATTCCTGGAGCATGACCCCCATCACCCGCCCCATGAGGGGCATTAGATTTTTCATTTTTTCTCGCTTATTGGTTGTCAAAATCACCGCCGCCTTTCGTTTGGACTTCGTAAATTTCCTGATAAATGCTGTTGGTTTTCAGCAGATTCTCGTGGGTGTCAAAGCCGCTGATCCTACCATTGTCCAGCACCAGGATACGGTCAGCTTCCTGAACGCTGGAGATGCGCTGGGCAATGATGAGCTTGGTGGTTCCGGGGATTACCGTTTGCAGGGCATCCCGAATTTTGTCATCTGTAGCCGTATCCACGGCGCTGGTGGAATCATCCAGAATCAAGACCTTGGGATGTTTTAACAAGGCCCTGGCAATACAGAGCCGCTGCTTCTGTCCGCCGGAGAAGTTGGCCCCGCCCCGCTCTACCCAGGACTCATAGCCCTCCGGCAGACGTTCCACAAACTCATCGGCACAAGCCATGCGACAGGCATTCCGGTACTCGTCCATATAGCCCTCGGCCTTTCCCCAGCAGAGATTGCCCATCACCGTGCCGGAGAACAGCACGTTCTTCTGCAAGACCACCGCCACCTGATTGCGGAGCGTCTCTAAATCATAGTTGCGGACGTCCTCGCCGCCCACCCTGACCGAGCCGGAGTCTACATCATAAAGGCGGCTGATAAGGCTGACCAGGCTGGATTTGCCGCAGCCGGTGCCGCCGATGATGCCGATGGTCTCTCCAGATTTGATATGCAGGTCAATATTGCTGAGGGTCTTCTCACCGCTCCCCTGGCGGTAGGAGAAGCTGACATGGTCGAAGTCAAGGCTTCCGTCCTTTACGGCATCGACCGTGCTCGCAGGGTTTGTAATGCTGGGCCGCTCCATGAACACCTCGGCAATGCGTCTGCCGCTGGCGGCGCTCATGGTCATCATGACGAAGATCATTGAGAGCATCATCAAGGACGAAAAGGCGGTCATCACATAGGAGAACAGGGAGGTCAGGTTGCCGGTGGTCATGCTCCCAGCCACGATGAAACGGGCCCCGAACCATGATATGGCAATGATACAGCCATAGACAATGAACATCATCACAGGCATATTCAGCGCCTCCAACTTCTCCGCCCGGACAAAAAGCTCGTAGAGGTTTGCCACCGCCTTAGTGAATTTTTCGTTCTCGTAGTCCTCACGAACAAAGGCTTTCACCACCCGGATGGCCGAGATATTTTCCTGAACGCTGGCGTTCAGGTCGTCGTAACGATGGAATACCTGGTTATATATCTTCATGGCCTTGCTCATGATAAAGGCTGTGGCGGCGGCTGTCAACGCCAATATGAAATTGTAAGAAAAGGCCGAAGAAATTTTGTAGTTTT
>CAJUSM010000076.1 GCA_910588935.1 uncultured Oscillospiraceae bacterium | reverse complement strand
ACACTTCGATGGCAAGCTTTACCTTGCTCAGGTCAGAGCCCTCGGGCAGCTCTACGGTAGCGGTGCGGGCGGTGTTGTTTACTTCCGCCTCAATGCTGTCTACGGTTAGCTTGGTGATCTCGGCGTTGGCGGGTTCTACGGGCTCGTTGCCAGCGCTGAGGGTGTAGGTGTACTCGGTGCCATTCTCAGCAGCAATCACAATCTGAATGGGGCTGGTGAGATTGAATGTCTTGTTATGGTCATCGGGATTGTAAGCTTCGCCGCCTACCTTAACAATGCTGGCCAGCGGGGATACCGCGATGGACAGCTTTACCTGATCCATTTTGGTATCTGCAGGCAGAGAAACAGTGGCAGTACGGTTGGTGTTATCGATGGTCGCGGTGGTCTCGTCTACAATCAGGCTGGTAATGGTAGCATCGGGAATCGCGTCGTCGATGACCAGGTTCAGCTTGTAGGTGTTCAGGTTGTTGCGGCCCTCGGTGTATACACGCAGCTCGGCTTCCTTGGCCATGATCAGGCGCCATCTGGAATCGATGTAGCGGTCGTTCACTTCATCGCCCATGCCGGTGATCTGGATCTCGTCGCCGGTATCCTCATTGAAGATATACAGCTCGCCATCCTTCACAAAGAAGCTGGTGGGGTTCACATTGTACTCGCCAGCGGCGTTCTTTTCAGAAACCCACTTGTAGGCGTCCTGCTCCTTCTTCTGCAGGTCAGGTGTGACAAAGTTTGCGTAGGTATTCGCAATATTTGTATCCTTTACCTGGCGGAAGCCAAAGCGGGCATCCTGGTAGGCGTCGATGAGCAGAGCGCCTTCGCTGGTGGTGAAGTTCAGCTGGAAGTCGTGAGAAGCATTGTCACGGTTGCCAATCCAGTTGTAGCTGTTGGGCACATGGACGGTAACGGTCTTCTCAGCCACGTTCATAGAAGTGCTGGTGTTGTTGTTGGAGCTTACGCTGCTCAGGTCGTCGCCGGTCTTGTAGGAATCCTTCCGCACGGTGATGTAGTACTTCTGGTTGGCAAGGGTGCCGCCCTCGGTACGGAAACCATTCTTGTTAGCGGGAACAGGCTGGCCATTGGCGTCGCGCTCGCTGACAACATACAGGATGTTGTGGATATTCACATTGGAGGGCTCAAAGACATCGCCGCTCCAAGCGTTCATGTCAGGCTGGAAAGCAAAGATCTTGTTGGCGCGGTCGTCCTGAATTTCCTGGTTGGACAGGTTCAGGTTCAGGCCGGAGATAACGCCAGAGCCAGAAGCGTCATGCTTGGTCAGGCCAGTTCCGGCAGTATCTACCCGATAAACATCGGCGTTGTCGGCAGCTTTCAGGCCGCTGAAGTAGATGGTGTTCGCGCTATCTGTAGCGCCGGTGCCGAAGTCCTCGGGCACATGGACAGTAATTACATGAGCGTTGGCCTCGGTGGCCACAGGCTCGATGGTAATATTGGTGTACAGATTGTGGCCGCCTACCGCGTTGACGTAAGCAGCATTGTTGGGATCAAAGATTGCGGTGCTCTCAATGCCGTTGTTGGCGGCAGTGGCAGCAGCAATATAAACCTGTTTTACCACATTGGTGTTCTGGCTGAGGATGGAGTAAGTTACGTCGTTGCCGCCGTAAACCAGATCCTCATCCACGCCGGAGGTGGCATAGGTGTTGTCGCCAACTACCAGATCGGCAGCGGCATTCAGTACAGTGGTATTGGTATGGCCGGCCAGAGTGATGGTGTAAACCTGGGGATCGCCGTCACGGCCATTGCGTACGGTAAAGTACAGGGTATCGTCGTTGGTGGCGACAAAGGCATCGCCGCTGGCGTTCTGTACGGTGTAGTCAGAGGTCCACCAGTCGCCCAGCTTGGTTACGCCCTCTTCCAGCTCGGTGTACACATTGCTGGCAGTGGGCCAGGTCTGGTCGGTAAAGCCATCGCCTACGCCCCACAGGGACACGCCCACCTGATCCGTGATCTTGGTGCCGTTCTTCGCCTGGGCGCCGGGGGTTACCACCGCGCCATCGGGAGTGTCCACCACCAGCAGGAAGTCAGCCAGGGTGGAGTTCAGGGTAGCGTCGGTGGGCTGTACATAGGTCCCTCCCTCGAGAATAGCGCAAGCAGGAGTGAACCAGTTTGCAGAAGCTGTATTTTTCACGGCGCCTTCAGCAGCAGCAGTGTAGTTGGGAGTGTCTGTAACAGCCTTTGCAGTGGTACCACAGAGGGTGTTAAGTGCGGTCTGCAGACCAGCAAGTGTTACGCCGCCAGTGCCAGCAGTTGCGGTGCATGTCAAGGTGCCATAGTCACCAAAAGTTACAGTTCCCACGCCAGCATCAGGAATTGCTTGTTCGTTGAGAACAAAGGAAGTGGGTGTTACACCAGTGCCAGTTAGCACAGCCTCTAAGGCCAGCTTTTTGGCAGCAGCATTATACTTTATCTGGAGCCCTGCGGTAGCAGGAGCAGCAGAGATCTTATCAGGATCAGTACTTGGGAGGGCAAGACGGCGATTGATTTCGGTCAACAGTGCATTAGCACCGGTAGGAGTGCCAGCACCTAAAGCAAAGGTTGCCTCGATGCCGCCGTCAGTGTTGTTACCAGAGATGAAGTTATTGGCACCGCCCAGATTTGTAGCAGCGGTCAGAGTTGCTAGAGAAGCAGGAGTACCGGCAGCTTGAATAGTTGCGGTAGCAACCTTTTTGCCGGCGGCAGTATTCAGAACCACAATACCATTGGCAATATCGCCGCTGGCAATTACCAGATCCTCTGTGGCACCGCCGGTCTTAGTAACACGGGCAATCAAGTCCAGCTGATTGGCGCCAGCGCCCTTGCCCAGCATGAAGGTCACGTTTGCACCGCTGGAAGCAGCCTGAACAGTGAAACCGTCGGTCAGCTCATCCAGAGTATCCTTAATCAGCTTATTGCCATCGGCCTCCAAAACTACCTTAACTACATCGCCAGCAGTAGCAGCAGGAGTGCCTTGATTCTGAGGAACAGCATAGGCTTTTCCAGTGGGATCCCATGTGGGAGTGAGTGTGCTGGCTACATAGCTGTCGTTATCATACAGATCATTGGGGAGCTTAAACTGGAAGTTACGGGAAGTGGTCTTGGTGGAATCATGAATGGTGTAAGAGCCGTCAGCATTGCGCTGATACAGCTTTACCCGGTCAACCTCGGTGCCCTTGTTCTGCTCGGGCTTACGCAGGGTGATGGTGTAATCTTTCCAATCGTTGCCACGCCATACCCGAAGAACAATGACACGGCCCTCGGTGTTCACCTTGGTCAGGGCATAGGTACCAGCGGGCTGACCATTGGCAGCCACGTTGGGCTTCGTGATGCGGGTATTGTTCAGCACTTCCTGCTTGGAAACTTCCCAGTAGTCGTTATCAACCACATCCGCGTCCTGGTCAGGGATGGAGATATGGCTGCCGCTTACCAGGCCGCTTACCCGGGCAGGATGCTGGCCGTCGCCCTCGCTGAACTGGAAGTCGTAGTCTACCCAATACTCGAACTCTGTGGGCAGAGGCTCGCCCTCGTTCCACTTGCTGTCGTAGCCGTTGAGCTGGAACTCATAGAGGGCAATGGAGGTGTCAGCGCTGGTGCTGGGGCGCAGCACGATTTTGATATTCTGATAGAAGCTCTTATCCGCAACGCCAGTGGCATTGGGAGCCATGTTGGCGCGGGTCTTTACAGTGAGATAGGCATAGTAGGTGCCGGTGGGAGAAGTGGCGTCGACACCGGTACCAACGTTAAACAGGAAGGTGTTCTGGCCGCTGCGGACAGGCTCATCCTGAGAATTCTTAGCGGTATCGTTCACCCAGCCATAACGGCCCTTGTATGCGCCGTCCTCGTCCCGGGGATCCTCTACACGAACCACATTGCCCTTAATGGTGCTGTTCTCCAGGGTGGGGAAGGTGTAGGAGATGGTGCCGTCCGCGGCAACAGCGGCAAGCCTGGCTTCCGGCACAGGAACTGTGTAAGTAACAACGCCCTGGTTATCAACAGTCTTGGTGGCAAAGCTATTACCGTCCACGCTCAGGCTGCTGAATACCTCTTCCTGCACGAACTTAACAGTGTAGTTACGGCTATGGCCGTCACGGGAAGTAACAGTCAAACGGCCGTCGCCAGTGCGGGTGGTAGGAGCTACATATTTCACAGTGGAGTACACGGAGTTGGGAATGAATACCCGGCGGGCAACCGTGTTGTTGGTAGTAGCATTCGCGTTAATCACTGTGCCAGGAATGGCATCAGCGGGATTGGGCGCGCTCTTTACATTTACCTGGCCGAAGTTGGCAGCAGCAGTAGCGCCATTGAGGTTGGCATTGCTGCCATCGCCGAAGCCGGCCTCGGCATAGCTCATGCCCAGGGGCAGGGTGATGGTGATTACATCGCCATCAATTTTGCTGTCAATGCCCAGGAAGCTGTGGTCCACATTCTGAATGCGGAACTGCTGGTTGGAGCGGACAGCCTTAATGGTGGTGTCATCGTTGGGCACGGTGGTGGTCACGGTAACATCCAGGGGATACTCTTTCAGAGCAGGGGTGTTCGCGTTGGCATCACCGGCCTTTACCTGGAAGGTAACACGATAGGTAACTGTGGTTTCGGTCTCCTCTACCACCTCGCCCTCCTGCAGGAGGTCCAGCTGGTTAAAGGGTACCTTTACCGATACCTTTCGCGCGGTGTACAGCCAGGCGCTGTAGTCATCCTGGGGTACCCACGACACAGACACCGTGGTGGCGTCTGGTACAGTGACGGCATAGGAGACAGAGCCGTCTTCTGCCGTCTGTGCCACAGCAGGGCGGTTATTCACCCTTACAACAGGATCCTTCGGCCCCTCAGGAGCCGGCGCCTCCTCCGCCGCAGCACTGAGCGGAATCATTGCGACAACCATCAGGATGGCCAAAAGCGCCGCAAGTGATTTCTTCAGAAACTTGCTTTTGTTCATGTTTTCAACCCTCTTAAATTTTAGATTCTCAGCAGGCCTTTTCGCCTCTGAGTGGAAGTTAACTATATAATAACCTTTGGGCGCGGAAATTGCAAGCCTTTTTTTCAACTTTTTTGCGTCTTTACATAATTTCTTTTGAAACATGGAATACTAACGAATTTGGCGGAATTCCGGGGTTTTCTCCGTCTTTTCTTGTCGAATTTGTCCCATATCCTGGCAAATCACCCATAATCTTTCATGGGCTTCCCATCCTTTATTGGCATTTACTGCCAACGCTCTATATACCGGATAGCGACTGATGTTACAAAGTCTCCTCCTTTCTTCCATTAAAATTTTCACGTCATCCGCCTTAGTGCAACGCAAATAAGGCCTGTTTTTCGGCCTGCGGTATCATTATAGCACAAAAAACGCCCTGGCGCAATCGCCATGAGCGTTATTTTTCCTAACTTTTTTCCGGATTCCCTTTGATTTTCCTCTTTGCAAGGGCTCCGCCCAACTGGACAACCGCGTCCTGGCTTATTTCTTCGCCGTGTTCTAGGCAAAATGCGAACAGCACCGGGCAAATTCCCAGGCAGTCCCCGCAGCCTTTCACCGCCTCTGCCAGCTGCCTGCGCAGCCCAAGTTTTGCGTTTACCTGCAAAAAGTATTTGCCCTGCCACCTGCACAGGGTAGAAGGGACATCTGGTGACAGCTGATATATGTTTTCCACAGCCCCGCATAGGGCGGTTGCGTCCTCAAATCGGAACACCAAGGGCTGTGGGGGCGCTTTGATTCTCACCGGCAGCCCTCCCTTAACACAGTTTGCCATATACTATGCTGGCCAGGTCCTATGTGTGAGGGGATGCTTTGCATTTTGATCCCTGTAAAGGTATCGGCTTTTCAATTCTTTATTCTGATCACTACATAGATAGGCAGCGCATTTCCAGAGCCGGGTCTTCTGCCTGGAACACCGAGGTGCCGGCCACCAGGATATCTGCCCCCGCCGCTTTGCACAGAGGGGCGGTTTCCAGGTTTACCCCGCCATCTACCTCAATCAGCGCATTGGGAAACCGGGCTTTTAGCTGCAGGATTTTCTCCAAAGGCTTCAAAAGCATTTTTTGGCCGCCAAAGCCTGGTTCCACTGTCATCACTGTGAACTGCTGCACGTCCTCCCCCCACTGGCCAATTGCTTTCACCTGTGTTTGCGGGCTCAGCGCCACTCCAACCTTTGCCCCGCTGGCCCGTATTGCCGAGACCAGTGCCACCGGCGGAGCCTGGCACTCTACATGAAAGGTAATGGTATCGGCCCCAGCCCGGCGGAACACGCTGATATACGGCAGGGGGTCCTCCATCATCAAGTGCACGTCAAAAACCAGCTGGGTTTTGTCCCGCAGGGCTGCCACCACTGCCGGCCCAATGCTGATATTCGGTACAAAATGTCCATCCATAATGTCTATGTGGAGCATGTCCGCTGCCTCCACCTTTTCGATCTCCTTGGCCAACTGAGAAAAATCCGCTGCCAGCAGCGATGGTGCAATGTAAACCATTTTAGCCTCCTATTCCCCTTGGCTCCCCCTTTGAGAGCTACTGCGCCTATGCAAGCTTACGGCTTTACACTCTTGTCCAATTCTGTTTTCTTGTTCTCCTCTCTAGCCCCTGCAGGCCGCTTGTGCCAAAATAGTCATTACTGGTATGGTAATAATAGACAGTACTGTGGAGGCCGCCACCAGTTTAGAGGCCAAGGCGGAATCCCGCTTATACTGCACGGCGAAAAGCACCGCATTAGCCGCCACCGGCGCGGCGGCCTGGATCATACTGCTGACAAACAGCTCCTCGCTGGGGCCAACCAGCATTAGCACCCCAAGAAAGGCCATAGGTATTACGAGCAGCCGGAAAAAGGAAGCTGTATACACGCTCATGTCCGAGACAAAAGAGTGAAGCTCTACCTTTGCAATATAGCTTCCCACCACCAGCATGGCTAAGGGGGTGTTCAAATCCGCCAGGTAGCCTATGGGCTCGGCTACAATGGCCGGCAGCTGCAGCTGGAAAAAGTAGATAGGCAAGCCAAAAGCCAGTCCTACAATCCCGGGGTTAAAGAGCACGGTTTTCAGGTTCAGCTTTGCGCCGCCGCTCATCATGCTATAGCCATAGGTCCAGCAGAGTATATTGAAAACCACCACGCCAAAGGAGGCATAGATTACGCCCTTGTCCCCCACAATTCCTTGAACCAAAGGGATGCCCATAAATCCCACATTGCTGAATAAAATGGAGAATCGCAGCACCTTCTGCCGTTCCGGCGGCTCCTTGCGGAACACCAAAAGGCTAGCTCCCAAGGAAAGGGCCATCCACACTGCCGGCAGAGCCACTGCCATAAGCAGCTGAGAATACTCCAGGGATCCGCCAGAGCCGATAAAAGAGTTGACAATAACGCAGGGCGTTACCACCTTAATCAGCAGGGAGGTAATCTCTCCCGCTCCCCGATCGGTTAGCATGCCGCGCCGGGTAACCCAATAACCGACCAGAATAAGGAACATAATGACAAGCACTTTTTCTACCACTGCCAGTATGGCAGCCATGGCGGACCGCCCCCTTTGGGTTAGATTTTCTTAGGCTTTCAGCCCTTGCCCTTCTTTTTGTACTCCTTGATAAACGCCACGCTCAGTATAACCAGCGCCGCGCCTGTAATACATCGTAGGCCAATTCCCCAGCCGCCGGCAAACATATCAATGTCTGGGAGCAGCTCGTTGGCCAACCACCATCCGCCTAAAAGCAGGAAAAAGGCACCGGCCAACAGGAAGATTTTGTTTTCCTTAGACATGGCGAATATCAAGATCAATCCCACCATGAACCACATGATCGTGTAAAAATACGGCATCGCTTTCCCCCCCCGCTCTTATTATACCATTCTTGGGAATAAATACAAGCCTTCCGGCCTTAGCAAAAATGCCAAAACTCTCGTTGTATTTCTCCTGCCTCTTTTGGCAAAGCGGGGGCAGGGCGCAAAGCCTGGCCGGTTTATCCTGATATCTCTGCTCCTGTTGTCCTTCCATACTGCCCTGGCCCCCATTCCCCTGGAACAAAAAAAGCAGCCGGCTGTCCCCATGGGCCAGCCAGCTGCTCAGCATCTCCAAAAAGTTCTATATTATATAGTATGCGAATTTTCAGTCAGTCCAATATGTAGAGAACCATTTCCCTCCGGCCAATTATGCTGCATTCATCAATGGTGTCGTAACAAAGGTCGGCAATAATATCCCCGGCCAAACAAGCCCCGCCGGTATCGCCTGCCACACCGTAGCCATAAATAATGCTTCCATCCGGGGAGGCAACATACATTCTGGTGCCATAGGGGATAATCTCCGGATCCACCGCAATAACGCCCCGCGCAGCGGTTAGCCCTACAGAGGTGGTACCCCCTGGGATGCAATAGGCGGTACAGGTTCCGGTTATCACCTTGTGGTAGCTTACCTCATTGCCCCCGTCGTCAATAAGGGTTCCCGCGCCGCCTCCAGAGGTGCCAGGCTTGTAGCTGGTGCCAGGCTGATAGTTTTCCCCGGTAAAATCGTTTTCCAATGGGGCCTTGGTAGGGCTGGGCGTCTCCCTGGAAACCGTGTCATCTTCCTCATAGTCTAGGGTAGGGGCCGTGGTGCTGTAGCCCACCCCCTGCATCACCATTTCATCAATCGGCTGGGAGACCACTTTTTCTGAGGCCAAGCTGCGGCTTTCTAGCTTTCCCTCCACATAGACCGCCTCATAGGTCAGTTCCTTTTTTCCCTCTTTCCCTGCGGAGAGCACGCTTTTCTTGCCGCTGGGCAGTTCATCTGTATACTCATATTTGGTTTTAAAAGGGATATCCTCGGTCTCCACTTCCTGACGGATCTTTACCCTTTTTACCACAATATTCATGCCAGACTTCACCGGGGCCTCCCGCTTTACGTTAAGGCGGTCGTCCTCTCCCAGCTCAATACCGCATTTTTCCAGCGCATCCTCTACAGTTAGGGCCGCCACCTGGTACTCCTTTGTTTTTCCATCGGCTGTTACCGCAATTCCTACCATCCGCAATATCCGCAATGGCATTTTATTAAACAAAGGCTCGTCCAAGCCGTAATTACAGGAATCATTTTCTCCCAGCTTCACGCCTGCCTGCTCAATGGCATCTGCCACTGTACCCCCCACCATGGCCAGGGTAGTGGTCCGCCCATCAGCTGTAACGGTAACCTGGCAAGCTCTGCGCACGCTAACAGTGAGAGGCGCCGCGATCACCATCTCCAGATTTGGCTCTACCAGGTCTCCGTCTTCCAACTCAATCTCATTTTCCTTTAGGAGCTCCTCAACCGTCTCCCCCAAGTAAGCAGGAACCTGGTTGGTCTCTCCAGTTTCGCTTAAGCTTAGGTACACCTCTACTCCCCGCCGGACAATCACAGTTGCGCCGTCTTCAGAAAATTCTGCTGTATCCATAGGCCCAAGGGGCTCCAGACCCATAGATTCCGCCTGGGAAAGTATGGCATCGAGCCCCTGGCGGGACAGCTTAAACTCGTAGGATTGGTCACCGTCTACCACATGTACTGGCTCGCCTCCGGTTACAGCCCCAATGGCAACCGCCGTGCAAACCACCAGAACAACGGCGACCGCGGCAAGGCTTAGGGCCAGGCGGATACGGTGGACAAGCAGTCTTCTATTAATGTGCATATTGCGCATGGTCTTCTCCTTTTGAGCTCAGACAGAACCGGCCAAAGGGCAGCTGAGGATTCTCTCAACTATAGATGCTGCTTTTGCCCTTGCTGGCTTGGTTTTCTGTCCTTGTTTTCCCGTTCAGTATAGTGGCATTTTCCCATCAAGTCAAGCTTTTCCAGATATTTGCTGTGCACCTAACAAAAAAGCGCGGCCCGTTCAAAGCATTTTTGGGCAGGCCGCGCACCATTTCTGTTCATATTTCCCAGGCAAGCCCAGGTAATCCTGCAAAATAATTCCTTAGCGCTTGGAGAACTGGGGCGCGCGGCGGGCCGCTTTGAGGCCGTACTGCTATCGTTTTAGCGCCGTTTTTCCTTGATTTTACGGGTTTTTTTGAGGTAGCGGGCCTCGGTTGTCCTACCCCTTAACCCAATCAATCACAAACGTTCTCCGCAAGGTCAGATGGGCGAAGTGCCTGGTTCACCACATCGAAAAGTTCTTCGGGCTTATTATACTTGACCTTTGCATAAATGTCCATAGTTGTTTTGCTATTTTCATGTCCGGCAAGATACTGAACCGTCTTGGGATCAACACCCGCATAAAGCAAATTTGTAATATAGGTGTGCCGGAGCTGATGGGGCGTCACTTCAAAATCCAGGGTATAGACAATCC
>CAJUSM010000075.1 GCA_910588935.1 uncultured Oscillospiraceae bacterium | reverse complement strand
TCCAGCACTTTTTCCTTGCCGCCCTCGTCCTTTTCCACCATAATCTCTGTGCTCTTGCCCTTGTCAGACAAATCCACAAACAGGTTCAGGTGGTCTGTAAGGACCTTAGCAGCCAACGAGACGGCCTCTTGCGCGTTGATTACCCCGTTGGTCCAAACCTCTAGGGTCAGCTTATCGTAATCAATGCTTTGGCCTACGCGGGTGCTTTCCACGTTGAAATTAACCTTGAGTACAGGTGTGTAAATGGAATCGACCGCAATTTCGCCGATGACGCCCTCTGGCATGTTCTGCTTGTTGCGTTCGTTCGAGACATAGCCCCTTCCCTTATCCAGGGTAAGCTCCATAAAGAGCTTTGCCCCCTCGCCCAGGGTGGCAATATGCAGGTCAGGGTTCAACAGCTCCACTTCGCTGTCTGCCTTGATCGACGCGGCGGTAACCTCGCAGGGCCCCTCCGCCGAGATCTCCACTGTTTTGGGGCCGTCGCAATACAGCTTGGCAACGATTCCCTTAATGTTCAGGATAATCTCGGTAACGTCCTCCTTCACCCCCGGGATGGTGGAAAATTCGTGCAGCACGCCGTCAATTTTAATGGACTTGACAGCCACGCCCGGCAGGCTGGAGAGCAGTACCCTGCGCAGGGAATTGCCCAGGGTTGTACCAAAGCCCCGCTCCAGCGGCTCTACCACAAACTTGCCGTAGGTGCCGTTTTCGAATATTTCCGCTATTTCAATTTTGGGTCTTTCTATCTCAATCATCCGCGATCCTCCTCTACACAGGCAACTTATCTCCGGCTTTGGGCAGCGGCACAAGGCCGGGCCCAAAAGCCCCCAAAAAACGGGCTATCTTTTACTTGGAGTACAGCTCGACGATGAGGGTCTCGTCCACCTCAAGGTCAATATCCTCCCGGGTAGGCATGGCGTCTACCTTTGCCTGTGCGTTGGCGGCGTCCACATCCAGCCACTTGGGCGTGGGGCGGGCAGAGTTGGCCTCTAGCACCGCCTTAAACTTATCGCTCTGGCGGCTCTTGTCCCGAATAGCCACCAGCTCGCCGGGTTTTACCAGGTAAGAGGGGATATCCACCTTTTTGCCGTTTACGGTAAAGTGGCCATGCACCACCAGCTGGCGGGCCTCTGCCCGAGAGCTGGCCCAGCCGCAACGATAAACCACGTTATCCAGCCGGCGCTCCAGCAGGATGAGCAGGTTGTCGCCGGCCTTGCCGGACATGGTGGTGGCCATTTCGTAGTAGTGGCGGAACTGGCCCTCCAAAACGCCGTAGAAACGGCGGGTCATCTGCTTGGCACGCAGCTGCATGCCATACTCGGAGGCCTTTTTGCGGCCCTGGCCATGCTGGCCGGGGGCATAGGCCCTGCGGCTAATCGCGCACTTATCCGTATAGCAGCGCTCGCCCTTCAGAAACAGCTTCTGCCCCTCGCGGCGGCAGAGCTTGCACACGGCTTCTGTATATCTTGCCATATTTTGAGTAACCTCCTATGATGGGTTCTATTACACGCGGCGTCTTTTGGGCGGCCGGCATCCGTTGTGGGGGATGGGGGTCACGTCCTTGATCATGCTCACGTCTAGGCCGGCGGCCTGCAGGGCACGAATGGCAGCCTCGCGGCCAGCGCCGGGGCCCTTAACGAAGACCTCTACAGACTTCATGCCGTGCTCCATAGCCAGCTTGGCAGCGGTTTCGGCAGCGGTCTGGGCGGCAAAGGGGGTAGACTTGCGGGAGCCCCTGAAGCCCAGCTCACCAGAGCTGGCCCAGGAAATGGCGTTGCCCTGGGTGTCGGTAATGGTAACAATAGTGTTGTTGAAGGTGGACTGTATATGGGCCGCGCCGCGCTCAATATTTTTGCGCTCGCGGCGGCGGCGGACGGTACCCTTTGTGGTCTTTTGTGCCATTTGATGAATCCCTCCTTACTTCTTCTTGTTGGCCATGGTCTTGCGGGGGCCCTTACGGGTACGGGCATTGGTCTTAGTGCGCTGGCCCCGCACAGGCAGGCCCTTGCGGTGGCGCACGCCGCGGTAGCAGCCAATCTCTACCAGGCGCTTAATGTCGAAAGCCACATCGCGGCGGAGGTCGCCCTCCACATGGCAGTTCTTGTCAATATAGTCGCGCAGCTTAGAGGCGTCGTCCTCGCTGAGATCCCGAACGCGGATATCAGGGTTAACGCCGGTGGCGGCGCAGATATTTGTGGCAGTCTTGCGGCCAATGCCGTAAATATAGGTCAGCGCGATCTCAATGCGCTTATCCCTAGGCAGGTCTATGCCGGAAATACGAGCCATTGTATTGACCATTCCTTTCTTGGGGTTTCTAGGGCTATTAAAGAGCCCAAAAGAACAGGGGCCTTAACCCTGGCGCTGCTTATGCTTGGGGTTATCGCAGATCACCATGACCTTGCCCTTGCGCTTAATAATCTTGCACTTTTCGCACATCTTTTTTACGGAAGGACGTACTTTCATTTTCTATCACATTCCTTTCTCCGGCTGCCGGCAAAAGGCCTTCGGCTGCCGGTGCTTGGGGCTTTTGGTCTAGTTAGAATCCATATTTACAGCCTGGGCGCTGGTTATTTCTTCTGCTGCCCACAGGGGGGCGAGCCCCTTTTTCTTATCCAGCGTTTTCGGCCATGAATACAGGTTCGTTATTTCGAGCGCCAGGTGATACGCCCCTTGGTTAGGTCATAGGGAGACATCTCCATGGTGACCTTATCGCCGGGCAAAATGCGGATAAAATTCATGCGCAACTTGCCAGAGATATGGGCCAGCACCGTGTGCCCGTTCTGCAGCTCAACCTGAAACGTCGCGTTGGGGAGGGCTTCCTTAACCACTCCCTGCACTTCAATTACGTCCTGCTTTGACATATAGAAAAACCTCCGTCTAATATCACGGTTCTTTATCTTCTGCCTGCCGGCAAAATTCCCGCAGGGCAGCCCGCAGCTTTCGGTTGGTGCTTAGGGCCTCCTGGGGCAGCAGGGTGGCTGTGGGAGCCAGGTGCCTTAGCTTTTTTCGCTTGGGCCTTTCCAGGGGGCGGGCTTTGCCGTCGCACACTGTGGCCCAAGGTGGGTTTACAGTGAGCACAGCCTGCCAGTCTCCTTGGTCCCGCCCAGCGGCAGAGCGTACCACCTGGCCTCGCTTGAGCTCCATGGGCTCCCCCTTTATTCGGGCAGGGTCAGTATGACCGGCCCCTCTGGGGTGATGGCCACGGTGTGCTCAAAGTGGGCCGAAAGGCTGCCGTCCTTTGTCACCACCGTCCAGCCGTCATCCAGCACCTGGATCTCTTTGCGGCCCTGATTGATCATGGGCTCTATGGCAATCACCATACCTGCTGTCAGCCGCACCCCCCTGCCGGGAGTGCCGTAATTGGGGACGCTTGGGTCTTCGTGCAGCTTCGCACCTACTCCGTGGCCGGAAAACTCTCGTACCACCGAGTAACTGCGAGCTTCGACATACTCCTGCACCGCGTGGCCTATATCCCCCAGGCGGTTTCCGGGCCTGGCCTGCTGTATTCCCAAAAACAGGGACTGCTCTGTGGCTTCCAGCAAAGCCTGGGCTTCGGCGCTGATCTCCCCGCAGGGGAAGGTCCACGCGTTGTCTCCATGAAATCCCTGGTAGCAGGCGCCCACGTCTATGCCGACAATGTCGCCCTTTTTCAGGATTACACTTTTTTTGGGTATGCCATGGATGACCACGTTGTTTACTGAAATACATGTGCTGGCAGGAAAGCCGTCGTAGTTCAGAAAGCTGGGTATTGCCCCCATGGACTCGATATAGTTCCTGGCGATCTTGTCGATCTCCCAGGCCGAGACCCCGGGCTCCACCGCCTCTCCGGCCAGCCGCAGCGCAGTTTGGGAAATTTTCCCCGCTTTCCGCATAATGGAAAGCTCCCGGCTGGTTTTCAGCACAATCATGCCAGATCCTCCAGTGCCTCCAGTACCATACGGGTAGTGTCTTCCACCTTATCTTGGCCGTGAACAACCCGCAGCTTGCCCTGCTTGCTGTAGTACTCCTTTAAGGGCTCGGTTTGGGTATGGTAAACCTGGAGCCGCTCTTTTACGGTATCCGGGTGGTCGTCCTTACGCTGAATAAGGGTGCCCCCGCATGCGTCGCATTTTCCCTCTTCTTTAGGCTGCTTATACAGCATATGGTAAGAGGAGCCGCATTTCTCGCAGACACGGCGTCCCGACATCCTGGTTACGATATCCTCGTCGGCTACCTCAATATCCAGCACAACATCGATATCCGCGCCCATTTTGTCCAGAGCCTCGGCCTGGGGGATGGTTCGGGGAAAGCCGTCTAGGATGAAGCCGTTTTTGCAGTCTTCCTCCTTCATCCGGTCCTTAATAATGCCAATCAGAATTTCATCGGGCACTAGCTGGCCGCTTTCCATATAGCTTTTGGCTTTCAGTCCCATCTCCGTGCCGCTTTTCAGCGCTTCACGCAGAATGTTCCCCGTAGAGATGGCGGGGATTTTTTTGTTTTCACAGATAACTTCAGCCTGGGTGCCTTTACCGGCGCCCGGGGCTCCTAACAGGATCAGCTTCATACTGCTCACGCAACCTTTCTTCTTTATGTCAGGGTCGCCCGGGGGGAAAACGCCCCCCGCAGCGTGCCCAATAACAGCCTTAATCTAAGAAACCCTTGTAGTGCCGCAGCATCATCTGAGACTCCAGCTGCTTCACGGTCTCCAGCGCAACGCCCACAATAATAATAACAGAGGTGCCGCCCAAAGACAGGCCATGCATTCCGGTGAGGTTGGTGAAGATAATGGGGATCAGGGCCACAAAGGCCAGGAACAGCGCGCCGATCAGCGTGACCTTGGAAAGAATTTTTGCAATAAACTCGGCGGTGGGGCGGCCAGGACGCAGCCCGGGGATGGTACCGTTGTTTACCCGGAGATTATTGGCCATTTCCAGGGGGTTATACTGCACAGACATATAGAAGTAGGCAAACATGATGATCAGCAGGAAATAGAGAATGGTGTATAGCCAGCCAGTGTTGGAGAAAGCCTGGAAAAAGCCGTGCCAGAAGCCCTCGCTGGGGTTGACAAACACCTGAATGAACTGGGGAATGCTTAAAATGGCGCTGGCAAAGATAACAGGCATTACGCCGCTCATGGCCACCTTTACCGGCAGAAAAGTGCTCTGCCCGCCATACATTTTGCGGCCAACCACCTTTTTGGCGTACTGTACCGGAATACGGCGCTCGGCCTCGTTCATAAACACAATAACCCAGATAACCACTAGGAACAGCGCGATGAACAGGGGGGCAAGCACCAGGTACTGGCCGCTGGCGCTGGGGCTGGTAAGGCCCAGCTGAAAATACTGCCACACGCCGCCAAAGGTAACCGGCAGCCGGGCTACAATGCCGGCAAACAGGATCATAGAGATGCCGTTGCCCACACCTTTTTCGTTAATCTGCTCGCCCATCCACATTACCAAGGCGGTTCCGGCGGTAAAGGTAAACACAATTACCACGCCTACGAAAAAGCCCACAAAGCCATCGGTATACTTTACAATACCTGCATTACCGCGCAGGTAGAAGTAATAGGCTACGCCCTGGATTAAGCCCAGGCCAACGGTAACATAGCGGGTAATGGCCGCAATTTTCTTTCGGCCGGTTTCCCCCTCTTTGGCCAGGTTTTCCAAGGCCGGTATGGCAATTTGCAGCAGCTGCATAATAATGGAGCTGTTAATATAGGGGGTAATGCCCATGGCAAACAGGGAGGCATAGGAAAAAGCGCCGCCAGTGAGCATATTAATATAGCCTAGGGCGGAGTTTTCGCTGGCGCTGGCCATCAGGGTAGAGAGGGCCGAGGCGTCTAGAAAGGGAACAGGGATTACTGAGCCAAAGCGGAATACCACAATGATCATCAGCGTATAGAGCATTTTCTTCCTTAGGTCCGGAATCCGCCAGGCATTCTTGATGGTATTAAACAACTCAGACCACCTCGGCTTTCCCGCCCGCGGCTTCAATCTTTGCTTTTGCCGCTTCGGAAAAAGCGTTTGCCTTGACCGTCAGTTTGCGGTTAAGCTCGCCGTTTGCCAGGATTTTCAGGGCATCGCCTGATTTTTTGAGAATGCCGGCATCCAAAAGGGCCTGCACATCTACCTGGGCGCCCTCTTCAAAGCGGTTTAGCGCGCCTACATTTACAGAGACTGTCTCTTTGGCAAAAATATTGTTAAAGCCACGCTTGGGTATACGTCTCTGCAGAGGCATCTGGCCGCCTTCAAAGCCGGGGCGCTGGCCGTGGCCGGCCCTGGCTTTCTGGCCTTTGTGGCCCTTGCCGGCGGTTTTGCCGTTGCCCGAACCATGGCCCCGGCCAATGCGCTTGGCCTCCTTGGTGGAGCCTGGAACAGCTGTAAGCTGGTTTAGCTTCATTGTAAACGTACCTCCTTAAGCTTATTCGCTCACCTCGACCAAATGGCCGATCTTCTTGATCTTGCCCTGGGTTTGGGCATTGTCGGGCTGCTGGGAGGAATCTCCCACCTTTTTCAGCCCCAGGGCATGAGCCGTGGCGATCTGGTCTTTTTTGCAGCCGATCAGGCTCTTTATCAGTGTAACTTTCACCTTAAGCTCCTCCCTCTTTTACAGAATCTCTTTGACCTGCTTGCCCCGAATAGCGGCCACCTCTTCGGCGGTACGCAGCTGGGTAAGCCCGGCCAAAGTGGCCCGCACCACGTTGCAGGGGTTGTTAGAGCGCAGGGCCTTGGTGCGAATGTCTTTAATGCCGGCGCTCTCTACCACGGCGCGCACCGGGCCGCCGGCAATAACGCCGGTACCAGGGGCGGCAGGCTTTAGAATTACCTTGCCGGCGCCAAACTCGCCTACAATCTCGTGAGGGATGGTGCTGCCCCGCAGGGCTACCTTATACAGATTCTTTTTGGCGTCTTCAATGCCCTTGCGGATGGCGTCGGGCACTTCGGCGGCCTTGCCAATGCCAAAGCCTACCGTACCGTTGCCGTCGCCCACGACAACCAGCGCGGAAAACTTCATAACACGGCCACCCTTTACGGTTTTGGATACGCGGTTGATAGCAACTACGCGCTCCTGCATCTCAACACCGTTGGGATCGAAATTTCTATCACTAGCCAAACTAAATTCCTCCTCTTGTTAGAAGTTGAGGCCGCCCTCGCGGGCGCCTTCGGCCAGCTCTTTTACACGGCCGTGGAAGATATAGCCCCCGCGGTCGAAGACCACAGTGGTGATGCCCTTTTCGGCGGCGCGCTGGGCAATGGCCTTGCCCACCTTGCGGGCGGCCTCTTTGTTGCCGCCGCTGCCCTCAAAGCCCTTTTCCAGGCTGTTGGCAGCGCACAGGGTGCGGCCGGTTACATCGTCTATCACCTGGGCATAGATGTTCGTAGAGGAACGGAACACGTTCAGGCGGGGCCGCTCCGCGGTGCCGGAAATCTTGCCCCGCACTCTCTTATGCCGGCGCAGGCGGGCTTCGTTCGTATTGGGTTTCTTTACCATTAGTTAACCTTCTTTCTACTCTTACAGCAGGTGTTTTCAGCCTTGGGGCCGGGGCGCATTAGCCCTTGGCTCCCTTACCGGCCTTGCCTTCCTTATGCCGTACATACTCGCCCTGGTAGCGGATGCCCTTGCCCTTATAGGGCTCGGGGGGCCGCTTTTCCCGGACCTCGGCGGCAAACTGGCCCACCTTCTGCTTATCAATGCCGGAGATAACGATGGTGTTGGCGTTGGGGGCCTCTATTTTAATATCCTCGTTCTCAGACATAATCACCTGATGGGAGTAGCCCAGGTTCATTACCAGGTCCTTGCCCTGCTTCTGCACACGGTAGCCCACACCCTGAACCTCCAGGGTTTTGGAGAAGCCTTCGGTTACGCCCACCACCATATTGTGCACCAGGGTTCTGGTTAGGCCGTGGAGGGAGCGGTTCTCCTTCTCATCGTCGGGGCGGGTTACAATTACCTCGCTGCCCTCCTGGGTAATGGACATTTTGGGGCTGAACTTTTGGCACAGGGTGCCCTTGGGCCCCTTTACAGACACTTCGCTGCCGTCGATTTTAACCTCGACGCCGGCGGGAATATTTATGGGTTTTCTTCCAATTCTCGACATTTAATCGCCGAACCCCTTTCTTTACCAAATAAACGCCAGCACTTCGCCGCCAACGTTTTGCTGCCTTGCGGCACGGTCGGTCATAATTCCCTTGGAGGTGGACACAATGGCCACGCCCAGGCCCTTCATTACCCGGGGCAGCTCTGCCGCGCCGGAGTAGATGCGCAGGCCGGGCTTAGAGACCCGCTTAAGGCCCTTAATTACCGGGGTTTTGCCCTCGGCATACTTTAGGGTAATGGTAATAATGCCCTGCTTGCCGTCTTCCTTTACGGAATAATGGCGAACATAGCCCTCGTCCACCAGAATTTGGCAGATGGCCTTTTTCATATTGCTGGCCGGAACCTCCACAGTATCGTGCTTGGCGGCCTGCGCGTTGCGGATGCGCGTGAGCAGGTCCGCGATGGTATCAGTCACTTGCATTTGAGTATACCTCTTTTCCTTTCGCTATATATCATCTCTGCGTTGGGAATCAACGACTTACGGAGCTTACCTGGCTGGGTTTACCAGCTGGCCTTTTTTACGCCGGGAATCTGGCCCTTGTATGCCAGCTCTCTAAAGCAGATACGGCAAATGCCGTACTTACGCAGGTAGGCGTGGGGCCTGCCGCAGATTTTGCAGCGGTTGTACTGGCGGGTGGAAAACTTCGCGGGCCTTTGCTGCTTAATCTTCATCGATGTTTTTGCCACAAAAATTCCCTCCCTTATCTTGTAAACGGAGCGCCCATTAGGGTAAGGAACTCCCGGGCCTCTTCGTCGGTTTTGGCGGTGGTTACAAAGCAGATGTCCATGCCCCGCACCTTGTCTACCTTATCGTAGTCAATCTCGGGGAAGATGAGCTGCTCGCGGATACCCATGTTGTAGTTGCCCCGTCCGTCGAAGGAGTTGGGGTTAATGCCCCGAAAGTCGCGAACACGGGGCAGGGCGGCGTTAAACAGCCGGTCCAAAAACTCGTACATACGCTCTCCCCGCAGGGTAACCTTTACGCCAATGGGCATTCCCTCGCGCACCTTAAAGTTGGCCACGCTCTTTTTGGCCTTGCAGACCACAGGCTTCTGGCCGGTAATCTTCATCAGGTCGCCGCTGATGGCGTCGATGGCCTTGGCGTTTTCCTTGGCCTCGCCCGCGCCCACATTGATGACGATCTTGTCCAGCTTGGGGATTTCCATTACAGACTTGTAGCCGAACTTTTTCATCAGGGCCGGGGCCACGTCAGCCTTGTACATTTCCTTCAGTCTAGCCATATTTCCTGTTTCCTCCCTTACAGCGACTCGCCGCATTTGCGGCAAACCCGCTCTTTGCTGCCGTCCTCCAGAATCTTGTGGCCTACCCGGGTGGGCTTGCCGCAGCGGGGGCAGACGACCTGGACCTTGCAGGCGTAGATGGCGCTTTCGGCCTTAATAATACCGCCGGGCTCCCCCATGCGGCGGGGCTTTACATGCTTTTGGACAAAGTTGGCGTTTTCTACAATCACCTTGCCCTCTTTGGGGCTTACCTGCATTACCTTGCCCTTTTTGCCCCGGTCCTTGCCGCTAATCACCATAACCGTGTCGCCGGTTTTCACATGCATCTTCTTGTTCATGCTGGGCACCTCCATCAAAGCACTTCCGGGGCCAGCGATAGGATTTTTAGGTACTCCTTATCGCGCAGCTCGCGGGCCACGGGCCCAAAAATACGGGTGCCCCTGGGGTTTTTGTCGTCGCGGATGATGACGGCGGCGTTCTCGTCGAAACGGATATAGGTTCCGTCGTCCCGGCGCACGCCGGAGGCAGAGCGGACGATTACGGCCTTTACAACCTCGCCCTTCTTTACCACGCCGCCAGGCGCGGCCTTCTTTACGGAAGCCACCACCACATCGCCAATATTGGCATACCTCCTGCCGGTGCCGCCCAGTACGCGAATGCACATAAGCTCTTTCGCGCCGGTGTTGTCGGCCACCTTGAGGTAAGACTGCTGTTGAATCACAGTGTGTTCCTCCTTTTCTTTCTAGACCAAGCCGCCGGCAGCTTACTTAGCCTTCTCGATAATCTCCACCAGCCGCCATCTTTTATCTTTCGAGATGGGGCGGGTTTCCATAATGCGAACCCGGTCGCCCACATTGCACTGGTTCTCTTGGTCGTGGGCCTTACGCTTTACCGTGCGCTTAATGATCTTGCCGTACATGGGGTGCTTCATGCTGTCTTGGATAGCCACCACTACGGTTTTATCCATTTTATTACTTACCACGCGGCCTACCGCGGTCTTTCTCATATTGCGTTCGCTCACTTCTGTATCCTCCCTTCCCTTAGGCGTTTCCGGCGTGCAGCTCGTTCTCGCGGATCACCGTTTTTACACGGGCGATATCCCGCTTTACTGCCGAAATACGCATGGGATTGTCGAGCTGATTGATAGCGAGCTGGAAACGCAGGTTAAAAAGCTCCGCCTTAAGGTCGTTGAGCTTGCTGTTCAGCTCGTCGGATGTCAGTTCCCTGATTTCTGAAGCCTTCATGACTGCGCCTCCGTTTCTTTCATGACGAATTTGCACTTTACAGGCAGCTTGGCCGCTGCCAGCCGCAGGGCCTCCCGGGCGGTGGCCTCGGGTACCTCGCCCAGCTCAAACATTACCCGGCCGGGCTTCACCACCGCCACCCAGTACTCGGGGGAGCCTTTACCAGAACCCATTCGGGTTTCGGCGGGCTTCTGGGTTACCGGCTTATCCGGAAAAATCTTAATCCAGACCTTACCGAAACGCTTGCAATAACGGGTCATGGCCACACGGGCGGCCTCGATCTGGTTGCTGGTAATCCAGGCGGGCTCTAGGGCCTGCAGGCCATACTGGCCATAGGTTACGGTATTGCCCCGCATTGCCTTGCCCTTCATCCGGCCTCTCTGCACTCTGCGGTATTTCACGCGCTTGGGCATCAGCATTTACCTGC
>CAJUSM010000074.1 GCA_910588935.1 uncultured Oscillospiraceae bacterium | reverse complement strand
ATTTTAGATTCTCAGCAGGCCTTTTCGCCTCTGAGTGGAAGTTAACTATATACTGTATGTCGCTCCAACTGTAATGCTGGAATAAGGATGAGGGGAAACAAAAACTGAAGCCTTTATGTTTCTTGCTCGAATGATAAGTTGATAGGGAATCGTAATTTAGAAAATGCAAGGCCTGAAAAGAGCGCAAAAAAGGACGGCATAGCCGTCCTTAATAAAAAGGCAATATAATGATATCATTATCAAATAATTGGTTTTCCATTTTAGTGCTTTTGGCTTTTGACCAAAAGCTCACGGAACCGGAAGAAGCTGAGAGATCAAAACCATTTCACCTTTGCCACGAAATTTTTAGCGTCCTTATACCCGGCTTTCTCATAAAAATGGTGATGCATAGAGTCATTAACAGCGCTAAGCTCAACTCCAGCCGCCCCCATCACTTTAACCCGCCGTTCTGTTTCTGTCAGCAATGCCGAACCCAGTCCTTGGCCCTGGCGGCTGTGCTCCACCACGATTTCTTCTAAAATAAAGGATACCAAGTCATCGTACTGCTTGAAATAGCCCATTACAAATCCTGCTGTACCTTGGCTGTCTGTTGCAAGCAACCCGTAGCCGCCCTCCATACTAAGCACCTGGCGAATTCGCCGGCCTGCAGTTTCAGGCGTCCATTGGCAGTCCTCAAAATCATTGTAATAGCGGATGTACAAAGGCAGAACCTTTTCCACATCCTGTAGGGACATTTGTAAAAACATAGATGTTCCTCTCTGGCCATAGCAGAGGCCTATAAGATTTGCTTTTCCATATATCCGCAGGTAAAGGGGAAAAAGCTGAATTTTTCGGTTCGCACTGCGACAAAGCCCAGCCGCTGGTACCAGCTTTTCCGCTGCTGATTTTCCTCCACAATTCCAATTTCCAGTTTATCGCGGCCTAGAGCTCTGGCCCGGTGTAAGATATACTCCAAAAGCTGCTGGCCAATTCCCTGATGCCGGCATTCTGGGAGCACAGAGAGATTACAGAGCCCACAGGCATTGCTCTCCTTGCGCAAAAGAGAGGCATATCCTACTATTGGGCTCTCCTGGCTAAAATAAGCGTACATCTCCCGGTTCAGATCCTCCAACTGTCTTTTCAGCCGCTCTTCATCTATAGCGAAAGCGGTAAACCTAGGAGCGTTTTCCGGCGTAAAGTCGAATTCCTCTGCCACGGTGAGAAAGCTCTTTCGGATTACTTGAACGCAGCCAGAAAGATCAAATGGGCCAATTTTCCGAATTCCCTGGCTGCTCAATATTTCCGGAACCTTTCGTATCGGGCCTGGAGCAGCTCGTCAGAGGGAGTCGCCAGGAGAGAGGGAAGTGTTTCTGTCAGCAGCCCCTTAATCTCCTGGTAAGCGGCCTCAAAGTTATCTTCCCCAATAATCCTCTCCACCACGCCTAATTCCTGCATATCCTGGGCAGTAAGCCTTAAGCGCTCAGAGGCTTCCTTTACTTTTTTGGCATCTTTCCACAGGATGCTTGCACAGCCTTCCGGAGAGATCACAGAATACACCGCGTTTTCCAAAATCCAAACCTGGTCTGCCAGAGCTAGGGCCAGAGCGCCGCCGCTCCCGCCCTCGCCTACGAGAATAGAAATAACAGGGGTTCGCAGGGAGGAAAGTTCCATCAGGTTTTCCGCAATGGCCTGGCCTTGGCCCCGTTCTTCCGCCCCTAGGCCACAGTAGGCGCCAGAGGTATCAACAAAGCACACCACTGCCCGGTGGAATTTCTCCGCCTGCTTCATAAGCCGCAGGGCCTTGCGGTATCCTTCCGGATTGGGCATGCCAAAGTTTCTCCGCAGCCGTTCTTTGGTGTCTCCCCCTTTTTCAATGGCTATCACCGTAACAGGAATGCCGTCAATGGAGGCAATCCCGCCCACTACGGCAGGGTCATCCGCAAAACGCCTGTCGCCGTGGAGCTCTACAAAGTTGCTGAAAATGTTCTCAATATAGGCAAGGCCAGTGGGCCGGCCCTTAGACCGGGCCGCAATTACATTGTCATACGCGCTCAAAACAGCTGACCTCCCATCTCTTCAGGCATAATTCCACCGGGTACATGCATTGCCAGCAGGCGGGCAATGGTTTCTCTCTGCTGGGCCCGGGGAACAATTAAATCCACAAAGCCATGTTCCAGTAGGAATTCCGCGGTTTGGAAACCAGCGGGCAGTTTTTTTCGTATGGTCTGCTCAATAACACGTGCCCCGGCAAAGCCAATAGTCGCCCCTGGCTCAGCCATAATAATGTCCCCGTCCATGGCAAAGCTGGCGGTTACGCCGCCGGTAGTGGGGTCAGTGAGTACGGTAAGATAAAACAGGCCGGCATCGCTGTGCCTGCGCACGGCAGCGCTGGTTTTTGCCATTTGCATAAGCGAGAGGATGCCCTCTTGCATACGGGCCCCGCCAGAAACAGTAAAGCCTACCACAGGAGCGCCAAACTCGGTGGAATACTCAAACAGGCGGGTGATTTTTTCCCCCACCACAGTGCCCATGCTGCCCATCATAAAGTTGGGGTCCATAACAAACAGGGCGCAGGGCTGGCCAAGAATCTCAGCGGTGCCGGTGATGACCCCCTCCTTTTCCCGGGAGGAAAGCTTGGCGTTGCGCAGCTTCTGGTCATAGCCAGGAAAGTCCAGCAGGTCCCGGCTGATCAGGTCGCTGTCCAGCTCCTGGAAGGTGCCCTCGTCGGCAATATAGATAATGCGGTCCCGAGGGCCAACTCGAAAATGGTAGCCGCAGGCCGTGCAAACGTTCATATTTTCCTGGAGATCGCTAAGGGGGATTTGAACGCCGCAGTGAGGACAGGCGCTGCGGATGCCCATATCCTCGGCTTCCTTGCCGCCCTTTTCCAGCTCATTTTGTGGGGAACGGAATAGTCCCATTAGATTCATAGGATGTGCACGCTCCTTTGTGGAAATAAATGTATGCGAAACAGCGTAGGAAGGGGTAAGCTTTTGGTACTATTTGGTCGATTCAGGGAGTGCCCATAGCGTGCGGGCTCCCGCGTTATGGGCACTCCCTGACCTGTAAAAAAAGCCAGGAAGAATCAGTACAGGCCCTATTTTTTAGGGCGGAAGAACTTCATAAAATCGGTATAGTATTCCCCGGCCCGAAACTGCCGGTCCCGAATAATTTCAATTTGGTCCTCAATATTATTGCCGGCGCCGCCAATAATCAGCTCGCACAAAGCAGACTGCATTTTCCGTATGGCCTCACCCCTGGTAGAGGAGTACACGATGAGCTTACCAAGCATGGAGTCGTAGTAGGGGGGGATCTCGTAACCCTGGAACAAAAAAGTATCAAAGCGGACCCAAGGCCCTCCCGGAGGATGGAAAAATTCCACCTTGCCCGCATTGGTGGCGTTAATCCTGCACTCAATGGCAGCGCCCTGCAGATGGATGTCATTCTGGTCAAAGTCCAGGGGCACGCCGGCCGCAATGCGGATTTGCCACTTTACAATGTCCACCCCTGTTACCAGCTCGGTTACCGGGTGTTCTACCTGGAGCCGGGTATTCATCTCCATAAAATAGAAATTTCCTTTCTGATCCATAAGGAATTCCACTGTGCCGGCGTTCACATAGCCTGCGGCCTTGGCGGCCTTGGCAGCCGCCTCAATCAGCTTTTCCCGAACCGCCGGGCTTACTCCCGGCGAGGGGGATTCCTCAATCAGCTTTTGGTTGTTTCGCTGTATGGAGCATTCCCGCTCTCCTAGGCACACTGTACGCCCGGTCTGGTCAGCCAGCAGCTGAACCTCAATGTGCTTTACAGGGTTCAGGTACCGTTCCATATACACCCGGCCGTCCCCAAAGGCCTTTTCCGCCTCAGAGGAGGCAGTAAGGAAAGCCCGCTCCATGTCCTCGGGCCGGTCTACCTGGCGGATGCCCTTGCCGCCGCCGCCTGCGCTGGCCTTAATCAGCACTGGGTAGCCTAAGGTTTTAGCCGCGGCCAAAGCCTCCTCCGGGCTGGCAAGCACATCGGTGCCTGGCGTGGTAGGCACGCCGCTCTCTCGCATGAGGCGGCGCGCGGCCTCCTTATCTCCCATTTTGGCGATCACCTCTGCGGGAGGCCCAATAAAGGTTAGGCCATACTGCCTGCACTGGGCGGCAAAATCTGGGTTTTCCGACAAAAAGCCATAGCCTGGGTGGATGGCCTGGGCTCCGGTAGCCAGGGCCGCGCTGATAATTCGCTGGGCGTTTAGGTAGCTTTCCTCTGCCTTAGGGCCGCCCACGCACACCGCCTGGTCTGCCAAAGCCGTATGCAGAGAGTCCTTATCCGCCTGAGAATACACCGCCACGGTAGAGATTCCCATCTCCTTGCAGGCCCGGATAATACGGATGGCAATTTCTCCCCGGTTGGCGATTAAAATCTTTGTGAACATTCAGGTTATACCCCCTGGTTGCGCTTGGATGATGCTGACATAGCCCCGCTTCATTCTGTCTTTACCAAGGCAAAGGAAAACTCTGCCGAAACGCAGAGCTTGCCCTCCACGCTTCCCTTTCCCTTGGCAAAGTAGAAGTTCCCCCTGCTGCGGACCAGCTCACATTCTGTCTCAAAAATATCGCCGGGCTTTACCTGGCCTCGGAACTTTACGTTTTGCAGCCCAGTAAACAGGGGCGTCATGCCCTCGGCCTGGCCAATGAGCAGCACACAGGCCGACTGGGCCAGCATCTCGCACTGGATTACCCCAGGCACCACAGGGTTTCCTGGAAAATGGCCCTGCAAGAAGAACTCATCTCCCCGCACCCGATAACGGCCATGGGACTTGCCCTGCGAAAGCTCTACCTCGTCCACCAGCAGCATAGGCTCCCGGTGGGGGAGGATCTGTTTAATCTCTTCTCGATTCACGTTGATTTCCTCCTGTTCGGTTACGGCGCAATACGGAAAAGAGGTTGGTTGTACTCTACCACCTGGCCGTTGCTCACGCAGACTTCCTCTATGGTGCCCTCTACCTCAGAGGGGATTTCGTTCATCAGCTTCATGGCCTCAATAATACAAAGGGTATCTCCCTTGTTTACCCGCTGGCCCACCTCTACAAAGGGCGGGCTTTCTGGGGCGGGGGCGGCATAAAATACCCCCACTGTGGGCGAAAGCACCAGCGAGCCCTTTTTGGGCTGGGGTTCGGGCTCTACCGGCGCAGGGGCAAAGGGCGAAGCAACCGCCGCGGCCGCCGCGGGGGCGGCTGCGCCTGCCTGGCGCTCCAGCTTTAGGCTAATCCCCTCCTGCGAGAGCTCCAGAGAGGTCAGGCCGTTTTCCTTCATCAGCTTGGCCAGATTTTCAATTGACTTAACATCCATTTTGCAGATTCCTCTCCATTGGAATAAAGATGCTACACCTTGCGAAAAGCCAGGTAAGCATTGTGGCCGCCAAAGCCCAGAGAGGCCGACAGGGCAAGGCGGATATCTGCCTTGCGGGCCGTATTGGGCACATAGTCTAGGTCGCAGTCTGGGTCAGGCTGGGCGTAGCCGATGGTGGGGGGCGCAAGGCCCTCCCTAAGGGCCATAACGCAGGCAATGGCTTCCACCGCCCCGGCAGCCCCCAGCATATGGCCGGTCATAGACTTGGTAGAGCTAACCATACAGGCCCGGGCCGCCTCTTCCCCAAGGGCTAGCTTAATGGCCTTGGTCTCGCAGGCGTCGTTTAAAGGAGTGCTGGTACCATGGGCGTTGATGTACAGTTTTCCTGGGTCCTCACAACCGCCGGCCTCCTGATAGGCCAGAGAAAGGGCCCTTGCCCCGCCCTTGCCATCTGGATCGGGGGCGGTAATATGGTGGGCGTCGCAGGTAGCGCCATAGCCGCAGATTTCTCCGTAAATCTCCGCGCCCCGGGCTTTTGCGTGTTCGTATTCTTCCAGCAGCAGGGCGCCTGCCCCCTCGCCCATTACAAAGCCGTTCCGCCTGGCGTCAAAGGGCACGCAGGCGCTGGCCGGATCCTCGGTAGTAGAGAGAGCCTTCATGTTGGAAAAGCCCGCCAGACCCAAGGGGACAATAGCGGCCTCAGAGCCTCCCGCCAACGCGGCGGTAAGGTAGCCATGCTTAACGGCCCGGTATGCCTCGCCAATGGCGTTGTTGCCTGTGGCACAGGCGGTAACAGAGGAGACGGCTGTACCCTGAAGATTGTACTTAATGGCAATCAATCCGCCGGCCATATTGATGATTAGGGCTGGAATAAAAAAGGGAGATACCCGGCGGGGTCCCTTTTCCAGCAGGAGCTTCTGCTGCTCTTCAAAGGTGCCAATGCCCCCAATGCCAGAGCCAAAATAGGTGCCAATCTCCTCTGGGGGCAAGGTGCCCAGTACCTTGCTGGACTCCATGGCCTGGCCCGCGGCAGCCAAAGCATACTGGCAAAAGGCGTCAAATTTGCGCAGCTCAGCCTTATCCATATACTGAGAGGGGTCAAAATCTTTTACCTCCGCCGCCACCTTTACCTTGTAATCCTCAGTATCAAATTTGGTAATAGGCCCAATACCACATGTGCCAGAAACAAGGCCCTTCCAATAGCTTTCCACATTGTTGCCAATGGGCGTAACCGCGCCCATGCCGGTAATTACAACCCGGTTCAACTAAGATCATCCTTTCTCCCCAAGGCAGGGCAGTTCCCTGCCGGGTGCATCTTGCTTTCGAATTCCGGTCCTGCTCTATGCTGGCCTTAGGTGGCCAGGCCGCCGTCTACCCGCAGGGTTTCGCCGGTAATATAGTCAGACTCAGGCGAGGCCAAGAATAAGGCGGCGTTGGCCACGTCCTCCGGAGAGCCCATGCGCTTCATGGGTACCTGAAGCAGCAGGGGGTTATCTTCTTTAATGTCCTTGGTCATCTCTGTCTCAATAAAGCCTGGGGCAATGCAGTTGCAGCAAACCCCCCGGCTGCCCAGCTCCTTGGCCACAGACTTAGACATGCCAATAAGCCCTGCCTTAGAGGCCGCGTAGTTCACCTGGCCGGTGTTGCCCACCAAGCCGGCAATAGAGCTGATATTAATAATTTTGCCAGAGCGCCTGCGCATAAAGTCCCGATAGCAGGCGCGGATCATATGGAAAGCGCCCTTCAGGTTGATATCCAGCACCATATTGTAGTCCGCGTCCTTCATGCTAACCATCAGGCCGTCCCGGGTAACGCCGGCATTATTTACCAAAATATCCACCTTGCCCAGGTCCTTTGTCACTGCCTGAACCGTGGCGTTTACCGCTTCTTCGTCCCGCACATCGCACACATAGGCTTTTACCCGGCGGCCCATTGCGGCAATCTCGTCGCGGGTAGTGTTGGCAGGCTCCTCGGGCCCCACATAGACAATAGCGATGTCCGCGCCGTTTTCCGCCAGTTTCAAAGCGATTGCCCGGCCCAGGCCCTGCGAGCCGCCGGTGACCAATGCGATTTTGCCGTCCAGTTTCATAAAGATTCTCCTCTCAAATTTCCGGTTCTTTATCAGAGCTTATCGTGGGGCTGTGGGCAAAGAGGGGCTATGGAGAATATAGATGGCCAGGGGCTTTCAGGGTTTCAACCCCAATTTTCTTTTGGCCCCATGGGCTTGGGGCAGGCTTAAGACCTTGAGATTTAATCTCCGCGGCCTTTAAAAAAGCTGTCGAAATTTTTCTAGGGACCTACTGCTACCTTTTTTATGTGGTTCCCACTCCCGTATCTCATCTTTCCCCTCTCTGTCTAACGATTACGCGCTTTTACATGCCTCTACCGCGGCCTTTAGGGTCTCTTCATCCTGCACCTGGAACACTTTGGCGGTTTTCACTGTCTTTTTAATTAGGCCGCACAGGGTTTTTCCAGGCCCGCACTCCAAAAAGGTATCTACCCCTTCCGCTGCCAGGGCTTCTACGGTTTCCTGCCAGCGCACAGGGCTCTTTACCTGGCGGGCCAGCAGCTCTTTCCCCAAGGCGGCTGTATAGGGCTTGGCATGAAAGTTGGCGTACACCGGCAGCCGGGGCTCGGAGAGCTCTATTGCCCCTAAAACCCTTTCCAGCTCTTGGGCGGCGCTCTCCATAAAGGGAGAGTGGAATCCGCCGCTTACCGCTAGGGGAGCCGCCCGGCCTCCCGCCTCTTTTACCTTAGCCTGAAAAGCGCTAAGCTGGTCTTTTTCGCCGGCAACTACCAGCTGGCCAGGGCAATTATAGTTCACGGGGAAGACCTGGGTGAACTCTCCACACAGGTCTTCCACCTGCTTATTGGTCAGCTTGAGGATTGCCGCCATGCCGCCAGGGTTGGCCTGGGCGGCGGCATCCATGGCTTCTCCCCGCTTGCATACAAACCGGAAGCCGGTTTCAGAATGGAAGAGCCCGGCAAAGGCAAGGGCTGCTATCTCTCCCAAGGAAAATCCAGCGGCATAGTCAGCCTGGATCCCCTGCTCCTCCAGGGCCAAAGCGGCGGCCAGATCCACGCAATATAGGCAGGGCTGGGTATTTTTGGTCTGGGAAAGCTCCTCCTGGGTCCCGGCAAAGCACTGCCCGGAGGTGCCGGGGCGAATGCTGTCTGCCATATGGAACACCTGGCCGGCAGCTGGGCTGCACTGGGCAAGCGACTGGCCCATACCTGGGTATTGGGCTCCTTGCCCGGAAAACACGAAAGCAATTTTACCCATTGTTTCCACCTGCCTTATTGTTTTCAATTTCTTGCAGGGCTTCCTGCACGCCCAATTTTACCGCGTTCTGTATTTGTACCTGGTTCATTTGTTCCCGCTCCTTTGTGGCTTCTAGCACGCCGGCCTTTACCGCGTTGCGGATGCTGATTTCCAGGTTCCACATAGAGTCCCGGATCCCCGCGGCCACAGCGGTTTTTATAATGAAATAGTAGATTCCCAGGGAAATGGCAAAGACGATTAACGTGATAACCAAGCCTAAAATCCCTTCCACAGCAAAGCTCACAACAAGGCCTCCTCCTCATTCTCTCGCCATCATGCTTTTCCTCATCCTGCCTCAAGCCAGCCATTTCCCGGCGGAGGCCAGAATCCCCTCTGCCTCAGAGAACATCTCCTCAATGATCTGGGCGGCGGGCTGTTCTTTGTTTACCATGCCTGCAATCTGCCCGGCCAAAAAGTCTCCGGTTTTCTCATCGCCCTCCACAGCAGCCCGGTACAGGGCTCCCCGGCCCATGGCCTCCAGCTCCTCATCGCTGATCTGGCTGTACTCGGCCTTCAGAAAATCCTTGGCAAACTGATTTTTAATCTGGCGCACTGGGTGCCCCAGGCGCTTGCCGGTGGTCATTGTGGCAATATCATTGGCCTTAAGCACCTTTTTCTTATAGTTTGGATGGACACCGCACTCCTCTGCCACCAAAAACCTGGTACCCACCTGGACGCCTGCCGCCCCCAGCATGAAAGCTGCGGCAATCCCCCGGCCGTCGCCAATCCCGCCGGCGGCCAGTACAGGCAGGTTAGTGGCGTCGCAAACCTGGGGTACCAGCACCATGGTGGTCAGCTCCCCCACATGCCCGCCAGATTCCCCGCCCTCGGCGATTACCGCGCAGGCCCCGGCCTTGGTCACCAGCTTGGCCATTCCCACCGAGGCCACTACAGGGATCACCTTTACCCCGGCCTCCAGCCACATGGGCATGAATTTGGCAGGATTCCCCGCGCCGGTGGTTACCACGGCCACATGCTCTTGGGCGGCGGTTTCCGCTACCTCTTGGGCAAAGGGAGACATGAGCATAATGTTTACCCCAAAGGGCTTGTCTGTGAGAGAGCGGGCCAAATCAATCTGCTTTTTCAGGTAGGCGGCGTCAGCGTTCATGGCAGAGATGATGCCCAGGCCTCCCGCGTTGGAGACAGCCGCTGCCAGCTTGCCGTCAGAGATCCAGGCCATGCCGCCCTGGAATATGGGATACTCTATGCCCAAAAGCTGGCATAAAGGGGTTTTAATCATGATGATTTGCTCCTTTCAGGGGATGGGAAGTTTGGGAATTTTTGTCTTCACAGGCATTATACGCCTGTGGCAAGGGCAAAGGGGGAGGGGGAGATTTCACCCCAGGCCTTATTGAGGCTGCCAGCGGAGAACACAGGCCGCGCTGGAAAGGCCGCCGCCAAAGGCGGAAAGGACCACATAGTCTCCGGGCTGCAGCAAACCGGAACGGGCCGCCTCATCTAACAAAATGGGTTCGCTGGCAGAAGAGGTGTTGCCATATTTGTGGATGTTTACCAGAAAACGCTCCTTAGGGATCTCTGGCAGGCGGCGGCGGGCCTCGTTGATAATGCGGAGATTGGCCTGGTGGGGGATAACGGCCTTGACCTGTTCCCCGGTGATGCCAGCCTGTTCTATGGCGGAACGAATATCGCTAACCATGGAGGTAACCGCGAATTTATAGGTATCCTGGCCCTTCATGTGAACAAAGCTTTTTACCTGCTCCACCTGGTAGAAGGGGGAATTGTTCCAGGCAGTGGGAATGTTGATTACATCGTCGCCGCCTTTGGTGTGGAGCTCGCTGGCCAAATATCCGCTGCCTTCACCCAAAACCGCCGCTCCGGCGCCGTCGCCAAAAATGCAGCAGGTCCCCCGGTCTGTCCAGTCCACCAGGCCGCTCATTCGCTCGCTGCTGACTACCAAGGCCTTTTTTACAGTGCCTCGGGCAAAAAAACCCGCGGCAATTTCCAGGCCGAAGATAAAGCCTGGGCAGGCGGCATTGATATCAAAAGCCGGGCAGGCGGCACCCAGCCGGCACTGCACCATGCTGGCCATGCCAGGCGAAATGGAGTCCGCGCTAATGCTGGTGCCAATGATCAGATCCAGCTGGCCGGGTTCTACGCCGGCCTGCTTCAGCGCCCGCTGGGCGGCCTCCACCGCCATATCGGTGTTGGTCTCAGTGGTACAGACATGGCGCTCTTTTACGCCCACCCGCTGGGTGATCCACTCGTCAGAGGTTTCAACCATGTGGGAAAGGTCTTCGTTGGTTACAATTCGTTCTGGCAGGAAACTGCCGGTGCCAAGAATTACAAAGCTCATTTGCCGATTCTTCCTCTCTGCCCTAGGGGCGGTTGGCAACAAAATATACTCTGCCTATTTTAATAGATTTTACTTAATTTGTCAATGTCTTGGCGCGAGGTGGGAGTGTGCAACCGAGGAGATAAAGGGTAAGCAAGAGAAGAAAAAACGCAGTTCTCAGATGCCGTGAGAAAATGAGAAAAGTTTCGCCTGCGGGGTGTGGGGCGGCGCCCCATGACCTTGCCCCAGGCCATCCATCACAAAAAATAATTCGGGATGAAATCCCGACAATCCTGCAACCTAACGATATT
>CAJUSM010000073.1 GCA_910588935.1 uncultured Oscillospiraceae bacterium | reverse complement strand
GTGCTAGGCCGTCCTCCAACTCCTTGTCAGTAAGCGCTTGCATACTGACTTCAACTGCCCCCTCTCCCTGCATTCTTATTTCCTCCCACTATGTGTTTGTCCCAGTTTATGCTTAGACGCATCAGTTTGACACTGTTTGCAGGATTCAGTTTTTCTTAGCCACCATGACGGCTGATTCCCTTTAGAATCAGCAATAGACAAATTTAGGAGATTTTGCTCTCTTTATTTGCGAGTCTGGCCCAACGCACCGTGAGATTTTTTGTAAAAAATCATTCTGAGGATACCCACATAAATTCATGTGGGTTCCCCTGCAACGAAAGGAAGTTTTTCTATGAAAACTGATATGCTTACTCCCGAAACTTTAGCCAGTATGATCGATCACACTCTTCTCAAACAGTTTATTACTCTTGATAAGTTAAAGACCCATTGTCAAGAGGCAGTGGCATATGGATTTAAAGCAGTTGCTATTAATGGTGCAGTTGTCTCTTTTTGCAAGGAACTTCTTAACGGTTCCCCGGTCCTCTGCGATGCTACGGTCGGGTTTCCCTTGGGGCAGAGCACTATAGAAGCTAAAGTTTTCGAGGCCGAAGATGCTATAAAGAAAGGTGCGGGGGAAATAGACTATGTTGTTAACTTAGTAGAGCTAAAAAGTGGTCATTGGGACTATATTCAAGAAGAGATGAAGCAAATCACAGATGCCTGCCGGAAACAAGATGTCGGCATCAAGGTTATTTTTGAAAACTGCTTTCTCAGTGACGATGAAAAACGCCGACTTTGTGAAATTTCCCTAAACGTGAAACCCGACTATATTAAGACCTCTACAGGTTTTGGTACCGGGGGCGCTACACTGGATGATATTCGCCTAATGAAAGAATACGCTGGCAATGAGATAAAAGTCAAAGCATCAGGAGGAATCCGTACGGCTGAAAAAGCTCTGGCAATGATACAGGCCGGGGCCACCCGTATCGGGACCAGTGCAGGAACATTAATTGTAGACGAGTATCGAAGGATGATAGGATAAAATGTGTAAATGCTTGGAAAAGAGAAGTCGGAGTGCCCATGCTGGAAATTTCTGTTTTCCTTATTCAATTTCAGACATCTACTGCGCTTGATCCTTATAGTGGCATTATCAGCGGTTGGGGCTCTCCCGCTATGGACAGCTTTTTTCTTGCCCTGGTAGTCAAAGGATAGCTTATCTTTTTCGTCAAAAAGCCGACACTGTAATTGAAAGCATTAAAATTTCGAGAAGGATTTGTGAAAGCCGCTCAGTATGGTATAGTGAAATTCAGGGAGGTCATTCTATGACGATCAAACAACTCGTACAGAGCCAGCAACAGCAACGGATTGGAGAAATTACTCGACAACAAAATAGCAGTCTCCATGTCAATCCTTACGGTACTCCAGGCATGAGCTTGAATGAGACCAGAGACTACCGCAAAATCGTCCCGGTAGATGAAAATGTGATACAGCAAGTAAGACAAATTGCTTTCGACCACATGAAGAATAGCTATGGAATGAGCGATGGAGAAGATATTAGTTCAGCTATTCGGGATTACACAATGTCTCTCCCGCCGGAAAAGAGGCTTAGCGCATCATGGACACTAAATGAAATTTTTCTTCATGAGGCTACCCGACTAGGCGACTTTGTGCATCAGCAAAATCCTAACTGGAACTGGGGCACACCCTTTGACACCAGTATTTTAGAGCGCTATCAGCAGGGTATAGACATTGCCATATAGCAATCACTCTGTTACAAGCGCTATAATATGGACAGAAGGAATTTTTCTAGACTTTTTACTCAATAGAAATCCCCGGTGCAGGCGATTGCACCGGGGATTTTCACTTAAACAGGAGGCAATTAACTGATTGTCCTTTTCTATTTGTCTATTTTAACCCCTTCTCCTACCCTTGGATATACAATTACTTTAATACACTGGTCCAGATGGTTGTGACATAAGTCCAACGCCCAAGGCAATTGATCATATGTAATATAATGCGTAATCATTTTACCAAGCGGCAGCTTTCCTTCCGAAACCATCCGATAACCTCGGCGGAAGTCCTCTACCGAGCCCGAGCGCTCCAGGTTGTGCCGGTACTTTACGTTCTTCCGGTTCAGATGGAAGGGATTCATCCGATGGTTGTGATGCTTCAGTTGCACCTCTACATTCAGTCCAGTCATGCGTCCATCCTGACGCAGCAGCTCAATCGGTGCATAAAAAGCGTCTAGCTCAGGAGAACGATCTAAGGCAATACACATGCAAACCATATCAATCTCCCCCACATCCTCCCTTACCTGAGCAATAAGTTCATCGGAAGAAATTTGACTGCGATTATAGGTATAGGCAGCGCCCATCTCCTTCGCCATGTCCAGCCGGTTTTGGTAGAAATCCACGGCACAAACCCTGGCTCCATGAGCCGCCGCGCAGGCTATGGCTGTAAGTCCTAAGGGGCCCGCCCCCACAATCAATACCCGTTCTCCAGGCGTCAGCTCAGCACAGGCTATCGTGCTAGTATAAGCCCCGTCGAACATCTCACAGATGGAAGCCACTTCATTGGAAACATTATCCGGCACTTTTGCGTAATATCCGGGATTTACATCTACCAGCACGTACTCGGCAAAGGCACCGTTAGGCGTATACAGGGCAATTCTATCCCCTATTTCTAAGCAGCTGACTCCCTCGCCCAGCTCAACCACCTCGCCGCACACCTCATGGCCCATTATTTGGGGATAATGGTCATGATGGCCGTCAAAAATTCCTTCAAAAATATGGTTATCAGTGGCATTACAGATGGAACTAGCTAAGGTTTTAATTACCACCTGCCCGGGCCCTGCAGATGGCTTCAGGATATCCTTTATCACAAATTTGCAAGGCTGCTCTACAATAGCTGCTAACATGAATTGTTCCTCCTGATAATTGTTATTCGGTAAAGAATCCCAGCTTTTTCAGCCAGGTTGATTCTTCTGCATAGAAATCCTCTACATGGTCAGGATCGGTATGAGGTTCCAAGGTACATACTCCCTGATAAACTCCATCCGCCTCTAGCTGGGAGAGCAGGGCAGGAATATTTACCGCCCCTTGGGGGATCGGTGCATACTGAATGGGTGCAGGGGCGTAAATCCCTGCCATAGGCTGACCCTGGTTGTACTCCGGCTGTTCCCAGCGATGATCTCGCAGGCAGGCATTCTTTATGTGTACATAGCCAATATAAGGCTTTAGGAGTATATACGCACCGGGAAACCCTTCGCAGCTGGCATGAAAATAGTTAACAGCGTCAAAGTTGGTCATAAAGTTCGGATGATGGAAATGCTCCATGATCTTTAGCATTTTTTCTGGGGTACTTGTACAATCATGCGCTTCGTTTTCCAAAACTAGAACAATGCCTTTTTGCTCTGCATATTCCAACGGGCCTCTCCAGTATCTCTCCAACCGGTCAAAGTCAGCCGTTTCTCCTGGGCATACCTGTCCACAGTAGTGGTTTACTACTTTAGCGCCCAAGGTAGCAGCTGCATCGATTGCATGAATTAAATACTGTGCATATGCCTGAGCATCACCTGCAGCCTGAGGATGAAAGCCAGAGCCCTGGGTCACACAGTATATCTTTACTTGCTCCCGATCCAGAAGCTCCCTTAAACTTTCTAAGTCTGCCAAGGCATAGTCGTGCTCTACCCCCACATTGCAGGGCCAGATCTCATAATCAGTAATTCCGTACTTTTTTCCAATCTTTATTATTTGTGCAAAGGACATAACCTCACCCAAGGCTTGGCCAGAAATTCCTAGCTTCATGACGAAACCTCCATTCGAAATGTAACTTTAATCTGTGCCTCAGGGTGTTCCAGAAGACGCTGAAAAGCCGGCCCAATATCCATAAAACCCAGCCTCTGGGTTATGAGGGGCTCAACCTGAATACGTCCATCTTTTACAGCCTGGAGCACCAACTTTCCTTTTTCTTTAATCTTGTTTATATCTCCCTCGGGAGAAACCATATGGAGTCTTCTAGATTGAAAAACATAAGGCGAAAACTTTCGTCCCCCATGTGGGTGGCCATAAGAAACCACAGTACCTCCCGGCATAGTGGCACGCAGCAGGTTGGTAAAAGTGGGCTCGCCAGGAAGGAGATCATTGCCCATGGCGTCTACGCTTACATGAAAGTTTCCTAAACTTTCTCGTTCTCTTGGATCAAGTGCAGCCGGATCTACCACCTGATCTGCGCCTAAGTGAAGCGCCAGAGAACGCCGGCTTTCATACAAATCCCAGCCAACAACCCGCTGATATCCCAATAGCCTAGCATACTGGATCATAACTAACCCGCTTGGACCCAATCCACACACAAGTAGGCTGGGTTGAGGAGGAAATGGCATGAGGGCGCGGCAAGCAGCAATTACTAACTCCATAACGGGTCCCGCTTCAGGAGTCAGATTTTTCGGGACCTGGAATAAAGCGACTTCCGCCGGACGAATGAGCTGGTATTCAGCAAAAGAACCAACCGCACACCAACAAAACACCAGATCACCCAAATTGCAGCATGTTACGTCTTCCCCCTTTGCCACAACTTCGCCACTGGCCTCATGACCAAAAACGAACGGCGGAGTATAAGCCTCATGGCCTAAGTAAATGCCGGGGTCTGAGCCATTACATAAACAGGTCCAGCGAGTTTTGATCAGTATTTCGTCCCGGGCCGGCACTGGCACAGGCCAATTTCTTAGTTCCAGCTTCCCAGGGGCGGTAACCACCCAGGCCTTCATTGTGTTCATACGGCAGCATCCTTTCTGGGAAATTATTTTCTCATACCGTAAGAGTACCATCAATTGGGCTTTAGAAGCAATCCACAAATCAGTTGACTTTTTATAATTTTCTTTTATAATGTATCCAAGAGGTAATTCAGCCATCCCATTTCAGGGGCAACTGCAACGCTTATCTGGAGAAAAAACTAGATCAAACTTTGCAAGTACAAGTGTTCTCAGTATAATAGAAATAAACAATTGCCACCGCAAATAATCTCGCTAGAAAAAGTTGGAAAAAGAGTTTCTTTTCTGTAAATTTGCACACTCAAAGGAAAATTTTTGCTTTTCGTTGGGCAAGCTTTATATTTCGCAATATAATTGCAACGGGAGGGATAGTTATGCACATCGTCCAACATGCAGACGTTCAGACCCATCATGATAAGAGTTATGTAGCTAAGCGTAACGGAAACACCGATTATGTTTGGGATATATTGTGCTTTTCCAACAACTGTATGCTGTTAACTGCGGATGGAATACAGGAGGCCGGGTCAGGAGATTGCTTTATTAAGGCGCCGGAATTTATAGAATACCACTATACCCCCTCTGCATATCCAGAAGGATTTATTAACGACTGGATGCATGTGCAGTCCAGGGAAATAGAAAGCTTGCTCCTGCAGTTGAAGCTGCCGGTCAACACGATTATACGTACCCAATACCCGGAGTTAGTGCGGGGCTCTATACAGCGCATTCTCAACGAAAAGCGGGATTTGCTCCCTTATTATGAGGAAACCATACACAACCTAGTGGAACGTGTCTTAATAAAAATAGCCCGAGCCGCTATGGAAACAGCCACTCCCAGCAGTTCAAAAAAGTATGAAGAAAGCTTACGGGCTCTTCGGCTAAGGTTGCAAAGCTCTTTGGAACGGCAATGGAGTATTGGAGAGATGGCTTGCCAATTGGGCATTTCTACCAGCCGGCTTTCGGTGTTATATAAGGAGCGGTTTGGCTTAAGTCCCAACGAGGATTTGATTCATATGCGGATAGACAAAGCGAAGCTGCTGCTGCTTTCTACAGACCTAAAACTGCAGAATATTGCCCAAATGTGTGGATTTAAAAATGAGTACTACTTTTCCAGAGTGTTTAAAGAACGGGAAGATATGGCTCCTGGCGCTTTCCGCCGATGGGGCTAGGCTTTTCTATTCCTTTCAATAGTCATAGCAAAATAATTTTATAAGTCTGTTTGAACAACAAATATTTTATAAATCTCAACGCTTACTAGGAGGCAAGAGATTTTAGAGGAAAAACATATCTTATCTACTAAAAATCACAAAAACTTCTGTATTATACTGGAAAAAGCGGAGCAGGTTCCAAGAAGCCTACTCCGCTTTTTTTGGTGATGCATGATTGACACAAAAACATGAATCTTAGCAATACGAAAGGAAAATATAAAAAAAGAAAAGGATTGTGGATTGATGAGGTCTATAAGCTTTGCTATAATGTAAAAACAACAGAAATACACAAGATACTGCAAAAAATCATGGAGGATTTTTTCAAGCGAAGGAATATTCAGGGCCAAAATCTCCTCTGTGAGTCCTACCATTCTTTTTAGTTTAGTAAAATCAATACAAAGAGGTGTTCCACAAATGAAACCAAAAAGCAGTTTCCAACGATTTTGGATAAACATAAAAGGCAGTGCTCAACTTTATCTGCTGCTGCTACTCCCCTTAGCTTTTATTATTCTATTCTGTTATGTGCCCATGTACGGAGCAACCTTGGCCTTTAAAGACTTTAACCCCGGGGTTGGTATTTTGGGCAGTAAGTGGGTAGGGCTCAAGTATTTCATCAAATTTTTCAAATCCCCCTCTTGTTGGCTCATCATAAAGAATACGTTCATACTCAGCATTCTAAATCTTGTTCTCAGCTTACCATTCCCTATTATTCTTGCTATTTCCCTCAACGAGTGCAAGAACCGCCATGTAAACAAAGTTGTACAGATGGTTACCTATGCCCCCTACTTTATTTCCACAGTAATTATGGTAGCCCTTCTGATGCAATGGAGCTCTATTAATGGAGGTCTTTTTAACAACATCCTCGGATTATTTGGGGTGGAGCCAGTAAATTTGTTTGGAGATGCATCGTATTTCCGACCTACTTATATTATCTCAAATATTTGGCAATTTACTGGATTTAACTCGATTATCTATCTGGCAGCTCTTTCTTCAGTAGATATCAGCCTTTATGAGGCAGCAAAGGTGGATGGGGCCAGCAAACTGCAGAAAATTTGGTGCATAGACCTGCCCAGCATATTGCCCACTATTGTAATCCTGCTTATTCTCAATGCCGGGCAAATTATGAATGTAGGCTTTGACAAGGTGTACTTGATGCAGAACCAAATGAATGTGCAGGTATCAGAGATTATCTCTACCTATACCTACAAGATTGGCCTTTTAAACCTGGACTTCTCCTATTCTACGGCCATTGGTCTCTTTAACTCTGTTGTCAATGTCGTACTGCTGTTCTCAGTCAATATGCTGTCCCGCAAAATTAGCGAAAATAGCCTATGGTAACAATGAATGCACAACTTTTTGGGCGCGAAACCCGTTGGGCTTTGCGAGAAAGGAAGGCGGCCAATTATGAAAACAAGCAATACACAGCGTAAAAAAATACAGGAACCTATCTCTGACAGGATCTTCAATGTGTGCAACTACATCTATTTGGGCTTGGCCTTTCTGGTGGTGGCCTATCCCCTTATCTATATTGTCAGCGCATCTTTCAGCGATTCTTCTGCAGTAATCCGCGGCGAGGTATGGCTGTTTCCAGTGGGATTTGAGCTAAAGGCATACAAAGCTATATTTTCTAACAAGATGATTATGACTGGCTATTGGAACTCTATTGTATATACAGTTCTGGGTACCGTTCTCAATCTGATACTAACTACCCTAACTGCATATCCTTTGGCCAGAAAAAAACTGTATGGCCGGTCTGTTATTACTTGGATCTTTATGTTTACCATGTTTTTCTCTGGTGGTCTGATCCCTCAATATATCTTGATGAACAACCTGCACCTGCTAAATACCATGTGGGCTGTTATCGTTTCTGGCGGCATCTCCATTTACAATATGATTGTCATGCGCAGTTTCCTTCAAAGCTCTATCCCGGAGGACCTGTATGAAGCGGCCTACCTGGATGGTTGTGGAGACATCCGGATCTTGTGGAGCATGGTTCTTCCCCTCTCCAAACCGATTCTAGCGGTAATGGTACTTTACTATGCGGTATGGCACTGGAACGACTTTTTTAACGCGCTCATCTATACCTCAGATCCCGCGCTATCTCCCCTACAACTTGTACTGCGCGAACTGTTGGTGCTTAACAAAATAGAAGGCCAGCTCACAGAATCCGCTGCTACTATTGCCAGCCGCGTGGGCATGTACGAGCTGCTGCGCTACGCGATTATTGTAGTGGCTAGCGTGCCAGTACTTTGCCTTTACCCCTTTGTACAGAAGCATTTTGTTAAGGGTGTTATGATCGGTTCGGTAAAGGGTTAAACAAAGGAATATTAAGGGAAGTTTCCCTTTTTATTAAATTCATTTTCAGATACGGAGGTACAGAAGGATGAAAAAACGAACGATTGCCCTAATCAGCCTACTACTGTGCTTTGCTATGCTGCTTACGGCATGCACCGGCGGCAACGAAAACAGCAGCGCGAACAGAGAAAGCAGCTCTCAAGCGGAGCCGGAATCCCAGCCCTCTTCAGAAACTGGAGAGAGCAGTGAACCCGACAACCAGACTGCAGGCGGGGAAAACTGGGTGACCGACACCCCCGTTACCCTGAAAGTATGGTGTATGCGGGAAGACAATGTGGAGGACATACAGACCAATGAGTTTATCAAGTGGCTCCAGGCCGAAACCAATGTAAACCTAGAGTTTGAACAGGCCTCCTCTGCAGAAGCTCTCCAGAAGCTGAACCTCTCTTTGGCCAGCGGCTCCTACCCGGACGTTTACCTGAGCGCCAACCAGATTACTGGTATGAACTCCACCATTATGAACTCTACCCTAATGAAGTTTGGCGGTGCCGGCGTACTCATTCCCCTAAACGATCTAATTGAGCAGTACGGTACCAATACCAAGCAGCTGTTCCAGGATGTCTCCTATATAGAGTCTGGCGTAACCATGCCCGATGGGAACATCTATGCTCTGCCCAGCTACTCTGAAATCTACCATTGCCGTTATTCCCAGAAGCTGTGGATCGATCAGTCTTGGCTGGACAATCTGAACCTGAACACACCCACTACTACAGAGGAATACTACCAGGTGCTCAAGGCGTTTAAAGAGCAGGACGCCAACGGCAACGGAGATCCCAACGATGAGATTCCCTTGGCTGGCTGCACAGACGCCTGGCACTCTGATCCCTCCAGCTTTTTAATGAACGCCTTTATTTATGACGATGACGATAAGCGTCTATTTGTGAAGAACAACCAGGTAGACAGCATCCTTAACAAAGACGCTTACCGAGAAGGCCTGCGCTACATCCACAAGCTGTATGACGAGGGACTGCTGTACTCTGAGAGCTTTGCCCAGGACAGCACCCAGCTGAAATCTCTGACCTCTTCCTCCCCCAACACTGTAGGTGGTTTTGCCGTAGGCGCGCCTATGGCTGTGCTGGACGCCAGCAGCGACCTTTACAAGACCTGCCGAACCCTAGCTCCCCTGAAGGGCCCAGATGGCGTGCAGAACTGCGGCTACTATGGATACCAAGATCTGCGCGTAGGCGCTTACATGATTACCAACGCCTGTGAGAACCCTGAGGTAGCCTTTAAGCTTGGAGACTTTATGTATACTCCCGATTCCTCTATCCGTCTGCGCCAGGGCATCTTTAACGAAGATTGGCGGATGGCTGAAGCAGGCGAGAAGACCTTTGACGGTAAAGACGCTACCTATGCCCGCATCACGCCTTTGGTCACTGACGGCGGCGCCCAAAACCACCACTTTGGCAACTCTGGTCTATTCCGGGAAACCAACGATTCCTTTATCGGCGCCTGGGCTGTGGACGATACCTTTGACATCCGCTCTCTGAATGGCATTGAGCAGCTGCTCATCGAGCAGACCCTCCCCTACGACGGTTACGAGCCCGACCAGACTCTGCCTCCCGTGATCTTCACTGAGGAAGAAGGCTCCGAGGTCAGCTCCATTGAGGTGGAAATCCAGAAGTACGCCAAAGAACAGCGTGCTCTGTTCATCACCGGCCAAAAGGACATCGAAACCGAGTGGGAAGCCTATGTGCAAGGCCTGGAGAACCTGGGTCTGAGCAAGATGATCGAGTTCTACAACACCGCCTATCAGCGGCAGTATGTAAACTCTTAAAAAGTATAGATTGAATTAGTCTGCAAACCAGAATCAAGGATCAATTCCCTGAATAAAACCTGAGCGTCTCCGCTTTCCGGCGGAGGCGCTCTTTTTCTAAAAAAACAAAAATTTTTTTCAAAACCTGCAACCTTTTTCCCTTCTGGCGGATTCTTATCATTCAGAAGGGAAAAGTGGAGAGGCCAAAGCGGCATATCCGCCCCCACAATTACATTGAGGAGTGAGACATATGAGCGTACTATCCGCTGAAAACGTCAGTTACATCTATCAAAGCAAGTATCAGAAGGTACAGGCCCTCACCGAGGTAAGCTGCAAATTCGACGCCGGGAAGTTCTATGCCATTGTTGGGCATTCCGGCAGCGGCAAGACCACCCTGCTCTCTATGCTGGCCGCCCTGGGCCAGCCCACCGCCGGCAGCATCTCTGCCCAGGACAGGCCAATTAAGGAAGTTGGCCGCGAACGCCACCGGCGGGAAAATGTCTCTGTGATCTACCAGGCTTTCAACCTCTTCCCCAACCTGAACATCCTGGAGAACGTAATGTACCCCATGCGCATGACAGGCACCTCTCCCTCCCAGGCCAAAAGCCGGGGCAAGGAGCTGCTGGCCGCCGTAGGGCTGGGGGATGTGGACACCCGGAAGCTCCCCGCCATGCTCTCGGGAGGTCAGCAGCAACGGGTGGCCATCGCCCGAGCCCTGGCTTCCAGCGCCAAAGTGATTCTAGCCGACGAGCCCACTGGCAATCTGGACTCAGAAAACGGCAAAATTGTAGTGGACCTGCTGAAAAGGCTGGTTCGGGAGGAGAGCTACTGCGTCATCGTGGTCACCCATGACCACGACATTGCCGCCCAGGCGGATGTGATTTACCGCATGAAAGACGGGCGGCTGGAGGAGGAAGAAAAATGTTCCTGATTTTAGACGCCAGTTATCAGCTTTTCCGTAATAAGGGCCGGTCGCTGCTTCTCACCTGCGTTTCCGCCCTGCTCTGCGGCTGCGTGGCTTTCTATATGGGCAACATCCTTTCCAGCCAAAAGGCCCTCAGCACCATTAACCAAACCACCCCGGCCATTGTGCACATCACCAACCAGGACGCGGACAGCATCGACAACCTCACCATCCCCTACACTCGGGCGGACGTGCTGGCAACCACCAGCCTACAGAAAATTCTGGCCACCTGCCAGGCCGGAGGCGCTTTTTCCGAGGAGGCCCAGGCCGAAGATCCCTTCAACGGGGGCGACACCACCATCGTGGGGGGAACCAATCTGGAGGCCCTGGGCATTGACTCGGACAAAGCGTTCACCTATGGCGAGGGCTACGATTCCTCTTTGCTGGATGGGAACCAGGGGCTCTGCCTGCTGAAAGAGGACTATGCCCAAAGCCATAGCCTGAAGGTAGGGGACCAGATCGAGCTGCCCATCCATGTGGTGAAATATACAAGCGACCGGATCCCCCTATACTTTTTTGCCGGCATGGGCAAGCTTACCGTG
>CAJUSM010000072.1 GCA_910588935.1 uncultured Oscillospiraceae bacterium | reverse complement strand
GCCATAAATAGGCGTGTTCAGCTGTTTTTCGCCAAGCAGCGAGCCGAACAGCCCGCCTACCACGGCCCGCACATTTTCCGTTGGAAATCCCGCCGCTTTTATGTAGTCGGCTATAGAGGATTCCAGGGGCAGGATCACGGTTTTCTCGTCCTCTCCGCAAACCACCTTGACGAAAGCGGCGGGGCTTTCCCCCATTTCCACCCGGCCGATATTGGCGATGGTCTCCGGATGATGGATCAGGTCCTCCGGGCCGGTCTCCCGCACATTCACCTTGCCAATAGCCAAACTAACCGGCAGGTCACCCGCGGCCTCCCTAATTTCTTCAGAGATACCCTCGGGCAGGTATAGCTCTACCTTCTCTATGCCAAAAGCCCCTGCTATCGCCTGAATTCCCTTAATGAGCACGTCCTTGCCCAGCGTAAAAACAGGCAGAGAGGCAAAGGCGTAGTCGGCGTTGTCATAGGCGATAATCTGCCGCTTTGCCCGCCGCATGCCGCTGAGAAACGGCTCCCACTTCTTAGCCAGCGGGCAATAGCCGTGGCCGTATTCCCGCAGCCCCTCGTCCAATGCCTTTTGAATCAGCCCCCGATTCATACCGCCGCGCCCCCTTCCTCAAAGCCATTCCATGTTTTGGGCTGCTGAAGCCGCTCCCGCAGCTGGCACTGCAGGCAGCGCCCGGCCTCCTGGCAGGCCTCCTCCCAGGTGAAAGATCGCTCTGCCCGCATAAAGCCGGCGCGGCGCTCCGCCGCGGGGAGCACGCCGTTTTTCACCCGGGGCTGGGCGGCAAAGCCCTCTATCTTTCCAATGCAGGGCTTTGCCTGGTCCAGCTCCACCAGCTTTTCACTGGTATCGCCGTCCCCGCCCAAAAACCGATCCACGCTTTCCGCCACAGCCCGCCCGGCGGCAACAGCCTTTACCACCGACTGGGTGCCGTAGGTCACGTCTCCGGCGGCAAAAATATTCTCCACGCTGCTCTGGCCCCTTTCATTTACCACCACCGAGTTGCCCCGGCCCAGCACAAGCCCCATGTCTCCGGTAAGCCCCGCCCGCTGGCCAGTGGCAAAAATCACTGTGTCGCAGGGGATAACCGCCTCAGAATCAGGCACGGTTTCCAGGTTCAGCTTTCCGTCTTCAAAGGCCATAGAGGCCACGTTCACAGTCTTTACCCCGCTGACATTCTCACCCTCGCCCACAATTTCTGAGAAAGACTTTTCAAAATGGACGGTGATCCCCTCTTCCAGAGCGGCCTCCAGCTCTTCCCGGTCGCCGGGAAGCTTTTCCTCGCTCTCTAGGCAGGCCATGCGGACCTGGCCAGCTCCCAGGCGCACGGCGGTGCGGGCGCAGTCAAAGGCCACGTTGCCGCCGCCCAAGACCAGCACATTCTCTCCCAGCTCTGGCGGGTTGCCTTGTGCCACGCGGCGCAAAAAGTCCAGGTTCACATAGACGCCAGGTTTGTCGCTGCCGGGAATGGGGAGCCTTGCCCCCTGCTGGTTGCCGATGGCGATGACCACAGCGTTGTACTCCTTTGCCAGGGCCTGGTAATCATCTATTTTGGAGTTATAGCGCATCTCCATGCCAACCTCTGTCAGGCCGGCGATCTCGTCGGCCACCACATCCCGCGGCATACGGTACTCGGGGATTCCATAGCGCAGCATTCCCCCTGGCTCCGGCTGGCCCTCGAATATAGTGACGCTATGCCCCTGCTTGCGCAGGTAGTACCCGGCGGTAAGCCCGCAGGGGCCCGCGCCCACCACGGCCACCTTTTTGCCAGTATCCGGCAGCTGCCTGCGCCGCCGTTTCCACGCCTTGCCATGGTCCCGCTCTAAAGCGGCCAGCTTCAAATTGCGGATGGAGATGGCCTCGTTGAGGCATTCGTGGCGGCAGGCGGTTTCGCAGGGGTGAGAGCAGATATGCCCAAGGCTGTGGGGCAGGGTTAGCCGCTCATGAATCAGGCAGGAGGCCTCTTCAAAGCGTTGCTCCTTTACCAGCCGGATGTACTCGGGCACATTGGCGCCTGCCGGGCAGGTATTCTTGCAAGGGACTTTCCCTGGCTGTCTACGCTGTGCAGATAGACCACTACACAATCGCCGTCCACAATGATCGTGTGGATCTTTAAGCGAAACTCCGGGTTCTTCCGGAATTTTTCGGCGAAAGCGTCCATTAAGCCCTGGCGTCCCTGGCCTACCCCGGGATTGTGCTGGATGTAGTCCTCCCGCACATATTTCAGGGCCGCCTGCACATCGTGACCGTTAAAGAACTCTTGGTAAAAATCACGAACCAGCCTTTCAATCTCCATGTTAGCTTTCACAAAAGGGAGCGTCAATGCACCTTCTCATACACCCCAGATGGCGGCGGACCTGCTCCACACAGCTGTCAGAGGCGTCTTCGATCATCTCCGCGCCCTCCCACTCGGTGGAAAGGTAGCCGTGGTACCCGGCTTTCTTATAGGCGTCTATGACCCGCTGCATGGGGATGCAGGTCTCCTGGTAGGTTTCATCGATATGGTAGCACTTGGCATGGGTGTGAAAGATGTAGTCGATATTGTCCACAATATCCTGGGGGTCGTTCCAGGTGTAGGCGAAGGAGGAGCCGGCATAGGCGAAGTCCGCGTTGTTGCCGCCGGCCTTTTTAATGGCGTCCATCAGCTCGCCCTGCCCGTTGGCCATACGGTAGTCCATGTTGGCAGCGCCCAGGTTTTTGTCGTAGCGGATTTTTACAAAGCCCTTTTCGCAGCGGTTCTTAAAGGCCTGGTTCACCAGTTCCACGCACTGGGGGTGCGCGCCGTTTGCAAGGGCCTGGTTGGTAAGCTCTGTGGGAATCTTGTTGCAGAAGATGCCGAAATCCGGGATAAAGCCGAAATACTTGGTGCCTGTGCGGCGGATCATCTCCATGTAGCCCTCGGACCAGCCGGAATTCAGCGAGAAGGGGGAGTGGACCTCCAAACCGATCTTCACGTCGTTGGCCTCGGCAATGGGCAGGCTGCCCTCAATGACCTCCATGGGGGTGGAGACCAAAGTGCGCAGCACCTTAAAGCCCAGGGCGTGGGCGATCTCGATATCCCGGCGCATATTGTCGATCTGCTCCCGCAGGGTGCATACCCGGTTGTCGTAGATATGGTTCTCTAAGAAAGCGTCCATGCAGCTGGGCTCCACGCCGTACTTCTCCATCCACTCGAACCACTGTTTTTTGAAGCCTTCGGTAATCACCGGAAAATCCTCTATCATCTGCTCGGCCAGCAGCTCAATGCCGGCGGCCCCGGCCTTTGCCGCCTCTCGGATGCAGCCCTCCAGGTCCAGCTTGCCGGTGAAATACGCCTCCTGATAGCTGTAAAGGGAGACGCTCCTTTTAATATTGTATTTCATAGTATTGCTCTCCCTTAAACTGTAAATTTGCCATGCCCGGTTTTCACCAGCTGCATGGGCATGTACGAGGGGGCCACGGTAATGGTAACAGCCAGCTCATGGTCTCCGGCGGCCAGACCCCCTTCTTTCTTTACGCCTATCTCCCCAAACTGGCCAAAGCGCCAGCGGTTGGAGATGACCGTGCGGGCCTCCTCCAGGGGGAAGGTCTCGCCGTTCACGGTAATGGTCACGGCCTCCCGGGGATACTCCACGCCGTCTACCACCACTTGGATATTGCGGATGATAGAAAGGGTTATGCCCCTATAATAGGGAATGCGCGTTTGAAACGCGAACCCATCCGGGGTGTTTTTGTACCCTTCGGGGTTCAGCATATGGGTCTCCAGCATTGCTCTCTCTCCTTTATCTAAATATATGGCAGAGCAGCCCGGGGGCAGGATTCCCGGACCTTCCGCACAGTTTTTGGCGAACGCTTAGAAGAACACTTCCTTGCCGGTTTCGGCGGACTGATAGATGCCCTCCAGGATCTGGGTGACCACAAAGGCCTGCTCGGGCTTCACCAGGGGCTCGCCCTTACCCTGGATAGCTTTTAGCCACTGGCTCTGCTCGGCCACGCCCTCGGCGGAGGCGCCGCCCTCAAAAAAGTCTACCACGCCCGCGGGGGATATGGTCTTCTCCATCAGCTGGCCGTGCTCGGCAAAGTTGTAGATCAGCTCGTTGTTGGGATAGCTGCCGCCATGGTGGATTTCAGCCCCGGCCTTGGTACCGCACAGGGTAGTGGAGGCCTCCATGCTCTTGAGGATGTTCAGAGCCCAGCTGGCCTCCAGGTAGATGGTAGCCCCGTTCTTCATCTTCACCAGGCCGAAGGCGGAGTCCTCTACCTCGAAGGTCTCCGGGTCCCAGGGGCCAAAAACGTTGCCCTCGGGGCCGTTGGCAGACCTGCCCAGCTTGTAAAACACCTGGCCGGAAACGCTGGCCGGTTCGTAGTTGTTCATCATCCACAGGGTAATGTCCAATGCATGGGCGCCAATGTCGATTAGCGGCCCGCCGCCCTGCTTGGACTTATCTGGGAACACGCCCCAGGTGGGCACGGCACGGCGGCGCAGGGCATGGGCCTTGGCAAAGTAGATCTCTCCCAGTTCCCCGGCCTCGCAGGACTTGTGCAGGGTCTGGGTATCGGTGCGCAGGCGGTTCTGATAGCCGATGGTGAACAGCTTCCCAGACTTCTTCCAGGCGTCGATCATCATAACGCTGCCGCAGGGGCCAGCAATGTAGCCCAGGCCGTAGATCACCAGCACGACAAAGACGAAGGCCACATTTGTGGCAGGCCCCAGGAACAGCACCAGCATAGAGCCGCCCTGGATAAGCATGGAGATGATGGCGGTCATCCGGTTGCCCAGCTTTTCCATCACCTTGGGGGCGAAGGGCATAACAATGGTACCCACCAGCATCTGCATCATCATAAAAATGGTAATGAACGCCGGGTTCTGCACACAGTAGATGTAATAGTACACCGCAATGGCAATGCGGCCCAGCATACCGGTCATGTTGATCATGGCGTAGAGAATGGCGCACACCAGGTTGCGGTTTTTGGCGATCAGCTTTAGGCCTTTCCAAATGGAGCCTTGGTTCTCTTTTTTTACGGTAATGCGCTCTTTGCACAGGGCCGCGAGATAGCCGCCAGCAGAATGGCCGTGCTGTGGTAGCCCGCGGCCTCGTTGCCCTTGCCAATGAACTTGATAAGAGGCAGAACAGTTAGGTTTAAAAGGATCTGGCCAATGGTTATGCCCATCATCTGGGCGGACATAAGCCGGTTGGTCTCCTTGGGGTCGTTGGACATAACGGCGGGCAGGGCCAGGTAGGGCACATTGGTCACGGTGTAGGCCATGCCCAGGCCGATGTATGTAATGTAAGCGTAGATAAGCTTTGCGTTGCCCCCAAAATTGGGGACTGTAAAGGTGAGCACCGTGAACAGCACCAACAGCGGCGCGCCCAAGAAGATATACGGCCTGAAACGGCCCCACTTGGTGTGGGTGCGCTCCATCAGGGTGCCCATCATGGGGTCGTTGACGCCGTCCCAGACCTTTGCCACCAGCATTAGCAGGGACACAGCCATGGGAGTTAGCCCAAATACGTCTGTGTAGAATACAGACAGATAGGTGCCTACCATAGTCCAGGAAAGCTGAGAGGCGAAATTACCCAGACCATAGACAAAGTATTCTTTAAATCCCAAAGGCTTCAATTTTTGTTGCATATTACCCTCTTTTCCGCGGGCTATTTGTTGCCCGCCAACGCATCGAACTTCTTGTACCTGTCCATTTCCCGGTCTATCAAAGCCTTGTTGTTCGGGTCAGTCAGCTTGGGCACACAAACTTTTATCATATTCTGGATTTCATTGTAATGCTCGTAGATGCCGTTGGGGGTGTTCCGGGCCCGGTCGATCTCCTGCTGGCTCCAGTTCACCTTTACCTGGCCGTTCACAATCTCCATCTTGCCCCAAATGCCGCATACCGGGCACTCCACATCATTGGTCTTGCCAATGTTCAGCATCCGGCAGTGGCACACGGGGCACACGCCGTCGTCCGGGTCGCCGGCCCAGGTATTCACCTCGCTGTAGGGCTTGCCAATGGCCCCGGCCACCGCCGTGCCCAAAGAGGCGCACCGGTCCAGCAGGGCCCGGTCCAGAATGGGAGAGCCGGTGTTGCCCTGGTCATAGGCGTCCACATGGCCCACGCACTTTTGTATAAAGCTGAAGTCGAACAGGTGCAGCATGGGCAGGCCCAAGGCCACCCAGTTTCGGGTGTTGGCCCCGCCTACAGAAATATAGGCGGAGTACCGGTCCTTAAAGTAGCGCTCGTCCAGAAGGGGCTTGCCTTCGGCCTGACGCTGTTTGTTGGTCTCCCACATCCCCGCCCGGTCGTGAGAGGGGCAGAGCCGGTCTAAGAAATTCTTGAACTGCCCTACAATGCCCACGGCGTACACCGGCGCGCCAATGATAATGCCGTCGCAGTCATAATAGGCCTCTTCCAGAATGTGGTAGTCGTCTTTCAAGCAGCAGCGAACCTCCACGTCTCCCCGGTCCCGGCAGCGGGCGCAGTAGTCGCAGGCGTGGCAGTGGTCAACGCGCAGCCCCATAGTGTTGATAAACCGCACCTCGGCCCCAGCCTCTTTGGCGGCGAACAGCGCCTCTTTCACCATAATGTCACAGCGCTGGTTCTTCCGCCCAAAGGAAATTCCCAAAATTTTCACTGAGCATCCTCCTTAGTGATCCAAATTTTTTCCTCATTCATTTCCACCCATTCTGTAAAAAGCCCTTTCCCGCGGTTGTCCGGATGTTTACAGAATTTTCAGAAATGTTTTCAGAATCATTACATATATATTACCACTTTTCAGAAAACCCTTGCGCCACATGACAAATTCTGCGCTTTTTATATTTTGTAAGAAAATTTATGTAAATAATGCACAATGCGATTCTGGTTTTTCTGAAAACCCACTTGAAGCGAAGTCTGCGAAACTTTTCCCATTTTCTCTCGGCATCTAAGAGCCGCGGTTTTTCTTCTCTCGCTTACCTTTATCTCCTTACACTCTCCAAGTTGATTTTTGAGGCGCCTTGCTGTATAATATAAGGAAAATGCTGATGTAAGTGAAAGGAACTGCTATGGCATCCATCTTAGATGTAGCAAAAGAAGCCAATGTCTCCACGGCCACGGTGTCCCGGGTACTAAACGGCAGCTACTCCGTAACCCAAGAGAAACGAGACCGAGTGATGGCCGCGGTGGAAAAAGTGGGCTATCAGGCCCCAGACCGTACCCATGCTATTGCTCAAAGCCCCAACCGCCAAACCGGAGAAAAGAAAATCCTGCTGGCGGTTTGCAGCGACTACCTCCCGGCCATCCTTTACGCCTTTCAGAGCACCGCCACCGCCATGGGCTACCAGGCCGTATGCGCCCACTATGACAGCCAGGCGGAGTTTGAGCATATCTCGGGGCTAATTGAAACGCTCTCCCCACTGCTGGCAGGTATTCTGCTGCTGAACTGCGCGGACGTTTCCCTAGAGTTTCAGCGGCTGGTGGCCGCTTACCCCGTGGTACAGATCGGCGAGCCCATCCTCTCTGAAACCTATAACCGGGTGGTGTATAACGACGAGGTGCAAATGGGCGAGGACGCGGCCAGGTTTTTTCTGGACCAGGGCAAAAAGAAAATTGGCATGCTGGCGGTAGAATCCATTCCCCATGCCCCCCTGTTTGAGAAAAAGCGCCTGAACGGCTACTATCTGGCCATGATGAACGCCGGCCTAAAGGTGGACCCCACGCTGGTCAGCTTTGCAGATATGTCTGTAGAGGGGGGCTATTCCGGCTGCCACAAGCTTTTGCAGGCCCACCCAGACCTGGAGGCCATTGTAGGCATGACGGACGTTATGGCTACTGGCGCCCTTTACGCCCTGCGCTCTATGAGCCGGGAGGCGGCCGAGATCCCTATCTTAGCCATGGATGACAACGACGGCTGGGACTTCAATCATGAGGGGCTCCCCTACATTGACCCCCATCACAATGAAATGGGGGGCACTGCCGTGCACATCCTCCATGCCGCCATTCAAGGTGATCTAGAGCGAGACTATCGGGTGGTGATCCGCCACACGCTGGAATCCTCTTCGCGGTTTGGCTCTTGATTTTCCGCCCGTGGTTACCGTAAACCCCCGGCGCGCGGCGTAACGCCAAGGCTGGCTTTTCTTCCACGATTTCACAGAGTTTATATTCGCTTGTGTTTTTCTCATGTTCCGGTATCCGCGCTGCTGAATATGAATCCCTGGCGGCAGGCTTGTCCATCAGGATATGAAGCGGGTTCTTGCCTTTTTGCCCGCTGAATGCAAGCGGTTTTTGAATTATCATAAAAATTGATATGATGTGGCGTTCGGCTGGTTCGCAAAATTCTGCTACCAACTAAGGCTGCCGATGTCAAAAGGCCCTTCGCCGCATCGAAAAAAGCATTTTGACCGTATCGACCCAGGCTGTGGGCCGCGCTGGCCGTGGCCTGCTGTCCGGGCCTGGATATTCGGCCAGTGATAGTCTGACAAAGCCCCGGTTCCGGCCAGGACGGCGAACACGAGCCCCGCCGCCAGAATCAATGTGCCAGTGGCACACGTCCAGCACCGACCGGAGCGGCAGCGTAGACCGGGTCAGAACGGTCCCCACCGGGGACCTTCCCCCTGCGGCAAGGTCGCGGGGCGCCGCCCCACAACCCCGCAGGCGAAACTTTTCCCATTTTCTCACGGCATCTGAGAGCCGCGTTTTTTCTTCTCCTGCTTGCCTTTATCTCCTCGTTTGCCCACTCCCCCTTTCGGCACGCATATTGATTTTCGCTTGAAAAAGCCTTACAGTGGTTTCCTGTAAATCCAATACAAGGGACTGTTTTTTGTGAAAAACCAATCGAAAAATGACTATCTTGTCTGTGAACAGAAAATTATCTACGCCCTGCTCATGGCCAGCGCCGGTATGATGGGCGCCTACACCTATGTTCTGCGGGGCGGGGTGTTCTGCAACGCCCAAACCGCCAATGTGGTGGTCATGGCCATCAACTTCGGCAAAGGCGACTGGCTGGGCGGGCTGTACTTTTTAATACCCATCTCGGCGTATCTCTTGGGCGCGTTTGTGTCGGAGATTTTGCCCTCGCCGGTGAAACGGCTGGGGTTCCTGCGCTGGGACACCTACCTGATTATTTTTGAAACAGCGGTGCTGTTCCTCCTGGGTTTCATCCCGCTGTCCATGCCCCATCAGGTGGTGCAGGTAATCGTCAACTTCATCGCGTCCATGCAGTACAACACCTTCCGGCAGGCCGAGGGCATCCCCATGGCCACCACTTTCTGCACCAATCACGTCCGGCAGATCGGAGTGGGTCTGGCGAAAGCTGCCCGCAAAGGGGACAGCTTGGCCTTGCGCCGGGGGCTGATCCATGCCGGGATGGTCTTGGCGTTCTTTGCCGGCGCGGCGCTGCTGACCTTTCTCTGCCCGATCCTGGGGGAGAGGGCTGTCTGGGCCGCCCTTGTGCCCATGGGCATTGTGCTGGTAAAGCTGATTCGCGCCGACTTGGGCGCGGAGCACGATCTGCTCGACCGGAAACCCTGTGGCCACTAAAGTGGCCACAGGGCCATCACCGGCTCCAGGTTTCCTTCTGGGAATGGGCGGGGGCTGATGTACGGCGGCATATCAATGGGGCCCTCGGGCACATATCACTGTTTCCCAGCGCCGGCATAATAAAAGCGGTACCCTTGCCGCCCAGGACCTGCCGGAAACCGTAGCCGGTTTTTTTAATGCTTCGCCGTGGGCGCGGAGCCAGTACGCCAGGTTGATACGCCCCGCCCCACAACCCCGCAGCCTTTCTCATTTTCTCATGGCATCTGAGAGCTGCGGTTTTTTCTTCTCTCGCTCGCCTTTATCTCCTCGGCTGCCCACTCCCAAAGCATTCCGGCCGCTTGGCAAAGGAGGATCTGGCTGATAAAATAGTTCAAAAAAAGAACTTAAAGGAGCGCGGTATGCTGTTTCGGGAATACGCGGAGGGCAACCGCAAGGCCGCGCACCTGAAGCTTCGCGAAAAGGCTATGCCAATCGCGCGCGAGGGGCGGCTGGCGCGGGAGCGGTTCTTCGCCGCCATTCTCAAGGATTTTTCAACCGGTGAGATAGAAGCTCTGAAAGATTTTAGCCGGAGGATTCAAAATAATATTGACAGCTTCTTGGAGGGCACAAAATGCTGACACTACTGGTTTGCTTTATCGCGGGAATGGGGGCCGGGCTGGGCACCGGCTTTGCAGGCATGAGCCCCGCCACATTGAACCGCGTTACCGGGGTGATACTGGCGGTGCTGGGAGTTGCTATTTTAGCGGTAAACTATTTGAAGTAGCCTATGGCATCTTCTGTTGCCCCAACTTCTGGCCGAAAATCTTTGAAAAGCGCAAAAAATAGAAGCCGCTCTGTGTTCTCGCAAAGCGGCCTCCATTTGCTTTCGATAGCCCCGTCTAATGCTCCCTTGATGACCGGCAGATGTTCTTCTGGGCACATCATCACCTTGCGGCTGATGCCCAAGGATGCCAGAAAACCTATTGATGGCGGAACAAAACATGGAAAGGGGCTGCGCTATGAGTAAAATTTTGTTGCTGGAAGATGATATAAGCCTTGTAGATGGTTTGAAGTATTCTTTAAAGAAAAACGGATTTGACGCCGAAATTGTTCGTACTGTTTCTGAAGCGCTCAACAGCATCGAGAATATTGGAAAGTACGACCTGCTCATTCTGGATGTGGCTTTACCCGATGGAACAGGTTTTGACGTTTGTGAGGCGGTGCGCCGGCGGGGCCAGCAAATCCCTATTATTTTTTTGACTGCCTCTGACGAGGAAGTGAACATTATCCGAGGCCTGGACAGTGGAGGCGATGATTACATTACAAAACCGTTCAGGCTAGGGGAATTATGCTCCCGCATTCGCGCGCTGTTTCGGCGAGCGGGTGCACCAAACACGGGCAGTACAGCACTTATAGAATGTGGCGATGTAACGGTTGACCTTTTAGGCAGCCGGGCTTTGTTGAACGGTAAAAATTTGGAACTGACAAGCGCGGAATACCGGCTGCTATGCCTTCTGATACGAAATGCAAATCGCATTGTTACACGAAAAGTTATTTTAAGCGAGCTATGGGACGAAGCGGGAAACTTTGTGGATGACAATACACTATCCGTCTATGTGCGGCGGCTCCGGGAAAAGGTAGAGGCAGACCCCTCACATCCTAAACGCCTGGTCACTGTTCGCGGGTTTGGTTATCAATGGAAAGAGGCAGCTATATGAGCTTTTACCAAGATAAGCAAATTAAACTCTATGGATGCTTCTTAGCCGTTTTTAGCCTTTTGATTGCAGGAGCATGGCTGTTGCTCTATCTATATCAAACAAACTCCGTGAAAATAACGTGCCTCTTGCATGATGAAGCAGTTGTTTCCTCTCTTTTAGAGCAGGGCGTTTCAAGAGACATTATCGCGGCAGCGATTACAAATACCCGCATTAGCATTGCCGGAGAAGAATTTTCAGCCGCGGTTGGTATAAAAAACCTAAATAATCGTTTTGGCTTGCCCTATATCACTCAATTTCAGCATACTTCTATTTATTCCATTATCGCCATTTCCTTATTGCTGGCCGTGGTTCTTTTCATTGGAACATTGTTGTTTTTCTGGCAGCGGAAACGGTTATATGAGCAGGCAGAGGCGGCCATTCAGAATTACATCAAAGGCGACTATTCCTGCCATCTGCCGCAAAACAGCGAGGGGGCGGTTTTTCAGTTATTTGGCCAGATTGAGCAGCTTGCCACAATGCTGCAAGCAAAAAGCGAAACAGAGCATAACGCAAGGGAATTTTTAAAAAGCGCCATTTCAGATATTTCCCATCAGCTGAAAACGCCCCTTGCCGCACTTGCCATGTATCAGGAAATTATTGAGGATGAGCCAGATAACCCCGAAACGGTGGAAGAGTTTTCGGGCAAAATAGGGCTTGCCTTAAAGCGTATGGAGCGGCTAATTCAATCCATGCTGAAAATTACACGGTTAGACAGTGGAAATATTCTTTTTGAGAAAACCAGCTGTCGTGTGTCAGAGTTGATTTCTCTATCCATCAACGAATTGTCAACAAGGGCAAAAAGCGAAAACAAAAAAATACTCTTTGAAAAAAACACAGAACAGAGGCTTGCTTGCGATCTGGAATGGACAAGTGAAGCGATTGGCAATATTGTTAAAAACGCGCTAGACCATGTAAGGCCGGGTGGAATCATTCAAATTACATGGGAGCGCGCGCCAGCGGTATTTCGCATATTCATATCTGATAATGGAGACGGCATCGCGCCGGAGGACATCCATCATATCTTCAAACGCTTTTACCGAAGCAAACATTCTCTGAATACGCAAGGTGTTGGGCTGGGCCTGCCCCTGGCAAAATCTATTATTGAGGGGCAGGGCGGGTTTATCTCGGTACAAAGTGAAGTAAACGAGGGAACAACATTTACAATTTCTTTCCTTACAGAATTGTAAGCTGAAATTCACCTAATTGTAAGCTGTATCTGCTATCTTTTCGGTGAAGGAGGTTGATACCCTATGGAAA
>CAJUSM010000071.1 GCA_910588935.1 uncultured Oscillospiraceae bacterium | reverse complement strand
CTCAGATGCCGTGAGAAAATGGGAAAAGTTTCGCCTGCGGGGTGTGGGGCGGCGCTTGCCCCAGGCCATCCATAAAAAATATGTCGGGGTGAAATCCCGACAATCCTGTAGCCTAACGATATTTTTCCACTTCCCCTCATAAAAATCCTCGTTTTGGACAGTCCCAAAGCGCCTCTTTTGTTTTCTGTCCTGGAGGAGGGGGGATTTTTTAGGGTAAAATGGCTGCTGCCAGGCAGCCCGACCTCTCTTCTTTTCAATCGACCAATTGTTTGATTTTTCTTGACAATCCCTCTGGGCAAGTGTATAATCAAAACCGCACACAGGCCATTCCGGCGGGGGAGAGGGCTCAGCCGGTTTTCAGACAGAAGGGAGCGCAGCCCATGGGAAAAAAGCTTTCGGAAATATCGCGGGAGGAGCTGTGGCCCCCTTTCCCATTGTGCTGACGGAGCACTAGGAGGAGGCCGCGAAGGCCTACCAGGCCCTGAAGCGGAACCTGTGAAAAAAGTATGAGCGCGACAGGGACGGGTATACCCGGCAGAAAGCGGAAATCGTGGCGGAACGCACAGCCCAAGGCAAAGAGCTTTTCCAAACCGCTGTCCGTGACGGCACAAAGCTGAAAGAGACCATGCCGGGACAGCGGGACTGGGAAACGGGAGGAGAAAAGGGACCGGCCGATGCCGCCCTGCCGGCCCAAAACGGATGGAAATGCCATCGGTGCGGAAGGGTGAACCCCAGCCATACCGGCAGCTGCGGATGTGGGACCACCCGTAGGGAGAGCGAGCTGGGCCTGGCGGTCCCGGAAGGGATGGACTTGGAGTTTGCCGCCGCACAGAGAATTCAGGCCTGCAAGGACCTGCTGGACGCAGGCGCGATTACCCAGGAGGAATTTGACCAAAAGAAAGCCCGGCTGCTCCGCCTGTCGCAGAACCAAACCTCTTTATGTGGAAAGGATAAAATAATTATGAATATACTGGAACAAATCAAAAACCGAAGCAGCTACCGGGGCAGGTACCAGCCCACGCCCGTTCCCCGGGAGGATCTGGTGAAAATTATGGAGGCCGGGCTGGCCGCGCCATCGGGCTGCAACAAACAGACCACCAGCCTGATTGCGGTAGACGACCCACAGGTTCTGGACCGGCTGAAAGGGGTAATCGACCCGCCTGTCGCCTCCTCCGCCCCTGCCGCCATTTGTGTGCTCACCAGGGAAATTGCCGCATACCGGGACCGGTGCTTTCATGTGCAGGACTACTCCGCCGCCATTGAAAACATGCTGCTGGCTATTTGCGCCCTGGGCTACGAGAGCTGCTGGTACGAGGGGCATATTACCGATGAGGACCGGATCGGCCGGAAGATGGCGGATATTTTAGGCGTGCCCCGGGAGTACGAGCTGGTATGCTTTCTGCCCATAGGCAAAGCCGCCCGGGAGCTCCGGCCCTCCCCGCCCAAAAAGCCTTTTTCAGAGCGGGCCTGGTTCAATGGATTCGGCAAGGGGGCGCAATCATGAGAAAACTGCTGCTCACCTCCGCGGGGTTTGAGAATCCCCGGGTACGGAACTGCTTCCTGGAGATGCTTGGGAAACCGCCGGAGAAAGCCCGGGCCCTGTTTATCCCTACCGCGGCCATTGACGAGGAGGCCAGGGCCGTGCTGCCCAAGTGCCGGGGAGACCTGCTGGGCGCCGGCTTTTTGCCGGAGCACATTACAGACTTTGATCTGGACCGGCCTATAACGGCGGAGGAGCTGGGAAAGTACGATACCGTGTATTTTTGCGGCGGCTCTACGGAATATTTGCTGGAGCGGGTTAGGGCCATCGGCTTTGACCAGCCTCTGGATGAAGCCCTGAACCAGGGCCTGGTCTATGTAGGGGTCAGCGCGGGGAGCATTATCGCGGCGGAGAATCTGCCGAAGAATTTAGGGTATCTGCCCCGAAAGCTGGAGGTCCACTGTGAAGCCGGCTCTCCGGCAGGAGAATTGCCGGAGGGAACGGTGTACCTTACCAATGACCAGGCGGTGCGGATTGTAAACGGTACAGCGGCGATTCTCGGCTAGGGTTTGGTTAATCCGGCTGCTTTACGACCAATATTATGGATAAAAGGACTGTGCATGAGAAATGAAAAAGAAAATTTTTATTGACGGAAGCGAAGGCACCACAGGCTTAAAGATCAACCAGCGGTTCGCCGGGCGGGACGATATTGAAATACTAAAGACCGACCCGGACAAAAGGAAAGATATTGGCGAAAGAAAGCGGCTGATCAATGAGTCGGACATTACCTTTTTGTGCCTGCCAGACGCTGCGGCCCGGGAGTCGGTCTCTTTGGTGGAAAATGACGGGGTGAGGATTATCGACGCCTCCACAGCCCACCGCACCGCTCCTGAATGGAGCTATGGCCTGCCAGAGCTGTCGGCGGAGTTCCGTGAGAATATCCGCCAGGGAAAAAGGGTAAGCGTGCCTGGGTGCCATGCCACAGGGTTTATGGTTCTGGCTTACCCTCTTATCCACAGCCGCCTGCTTCCCCCAGATTACCCTATGGCTGTAACCTCGGTTACAGGCTACAGCGGGGGCGGGAAAAAGATGATAGAACAATATAAAGACAGCCACCGGACCCCGGAATATGACGCCCCCCGGCTCTACGCCTTAAGCCAGGAGCACAAGCATCTTCCGGAAATGAAAACCATTGCGGGCCTGGAGCGGGAGCCCATCTTCTCTCCCATTGTGGCGGATTACTATTCCGGCATGGTGGTCAGCCTGCCGATACACACGGCATATCTGCAGAGAGCCCAAACGGTAAAGGAAGTGTACCAGTTCTATCAGGCATACTATGAAGGGGAAAAGTTCATCCATGTCCGCCTGGCTGAGGATATGAATTTCCTGCCCGGCAACGCCTGCTCCGGCTGGGACGGGCTGAATATTTTTGTAACGGGAAACGATGAGAGGATTGTGCTGGCCTCCCAGTTCGACAACCTGGGCAAGGGGGCCTCCGGCGCGGCGGTGCAGTGCATGAACATTATGCTCGGCTGCAGCGAGGGCAAGGGCCTGGTGCTGTAAACCACAACCAAGGAGGCAAGCATGGAAATCGGGGCGGAGGAATTTGCAAGGCCCTGCTGGGGGCGGTGGAGGCCTGCGCCCGGGAAGACGGCTGCCGGAAACTGTACCTGGACACCAGAATCACCCTGGAGCCCGCTGTTTCTCTCTATAGGGCCTTTGGGTTTCAGATTATTTTTCAGCAGGGGCTCTATATCCAGATGGAAAAGCGGCTGCAGGTCTGGGTGGGGATGAAGAAAGAGGCGCGGTAATGTGGATGGGAAAACTTCAATCAAATATTTGCAGCATTTTATTCGGGAAAAGGATTACGACCCCCAGGCACGAGAAGGCTGCTTCTTGAAATTGACAGAGGAGGTGGGCGAACTGGCTGGGCCATGAGAAAGGGCCGGAAAGCCTCCAATGCCCAGGACATAAAAGGAACCATTGATGAGGAAATTTGGGATGTGATGTATTATGCCATTGCGATTGCCAATCTATATGATATCGACCTGGAGCGGGTCATCAGGGTCAAATCGGAGATGAACCAGAGCCGGTATCCATCGGATATCGTGTTCGAAGAAAACCGGTAATATTGCAATCAACAAATTCTAGCAAAGGATGAAGTGAAGCCTATGAGCCTAGACAAAATCGAAGTGCGGGGCGCCCGAGAACACAACCTGAAAAATATCGATGTCACCATCCCCCGGGACAAGTTGGTGGTGCTTACCGGCCTTTCCGGCTCGGGCAAGTCCTCTTTGGCTTTTGATACTATTTATGCCGAAGGACAGAGGCGCTATGTGGAGAGCCTTTCTTCCTATGCCCGCATGTTCTTGGGCCAAATGGAAAAGCCGGACGTGGACAAAATTGACGGCCTTTCCCCCGCCATCTCCATCGACCAGAAGACCACCTCCAAAAACCCCCGGTCCACGGTGGGGACAGTGACGGAAATCTACGATTACCTCCGCCTGCTCTATGCCCGCATCGGCATTCCCCACTGCCCCAAATGCGGCCGGGAGATTAAGCAGCAAACCGTAGACCAAATTGTGGACCAGGTGCTGGCCCTGGCAGAGGGGACCAAGCTCCAGGTGCTGGCCCCGGTGGTTCGGGGACGCAAGGGGGAACATGTAAAGGAATTCGACGCCGCCAGAAAAAGCGGCTTTGTCCGGGCCCGGGTGGACGGCCTGCTCTACGACCTGAACGAGCCTATACAGCTGAACAAAAACCAGAAGCACAATATTGAAATCGTGGTGGACCGCCTGGTGGTAAAGGCGGACATCCGCTCCAGGCTGGCCGATTCCATAGAGGTGGCCTCCAGCCTTACCGGGGGCATTGTGGTGGTCAATGTGGTAGATGGGGAGGATATCACCTTTTCGCAAAACTATGCCTGCCCTGAACACGGGGTTAGTGTGGATGAGCTCACCCCCCGGATGTTCTCCTTTAACAACCCCTTTGGGGCCTGCAAAAAGTGTACGGGGCTGGGGGTATTTATGCGCATTGATCCTGCCCTTATCATTCCGGACAAGCGGCTTTCTGTGCGCAAGGGGGGGCTAAAGGCCAGCGGCTGGGCCATGGAGGGCAGCACCATTGCCACCATGTATATGGAAGGCCTGGCAGAACACTACAAGTTTTCTCTGGATACCCCCATTGGCGAGCTGCCCAAGGAGATTGTGGATATACTGCTTTACGGCACAGGGGGAGAGAAAATCCGCCTGGTCCGCCGGGGAGAATACGGGAAGGGCAGCGCTTACTTTGCTCCCTTCGAGGGCGTGATCAACAACTTGGAGCGCAGGTATAAGGACACCTCCTCCAGCTGGATTAAGGCGGAGATTGAGACCTATATGAGCGCTGTGCCCTGCGATGAATGCCACGGCAAACGCCTTTCGCCGGAAAGCCTGGCGGTAACTGTGGGGCAGGTGAATATTGCGGATTTCTGCGATAAATCCGTTACCGAGGCTCTGGAGTTTGTGACTACCTTACAGCTGACAGAGCGGGAAAAGCTGATTGCCGCCCCCATTGTAAAGGAGATTAAGTCTAGGCTGGGCTTTTTACAAAGCGTGGGCCTGGAATACCTCACCCTTTCCCGGTCTTCCGGCACCCTTTCTGGCGGGGAGAGCCAGCGCATCCGCTTGGCCACCCAGATTGGCTCCTCGTTAATGGGAGTGCTCTATATTCTGGACGAGCCCAGCATCGGCCTGCACCAGCGGGACAACCATAAGCTGCTGGGCACCCTAAAGCGCCTGCGGGACTTGGGCAATACGGTAATTGTGGTAGAGCACGATGAAGAGACCATGCGGGAGGCAGACTATATTGTGGATATCGGCCCTGGGGCAGGCGTTCATGGGGGAAATGTGATCTATGCCGGGCCGGTGAAGGAAATTGAAAATTGCGAGGCCTCCATTACCGGAAAATATCTGAGCGGAGAGCGGAAGGTAGAGGTGCCGGAGGTCCGCCGGACCGGCAGCGGCAATTTTCTGGAGATTCGGGGCGCGGCCCAGAACAACTTGAACAATCTGAACGTAAAGTTTCCCTTAGGTGAATTTGTCTGTGTTACAGGGGTATCGGGGTCAGGCAAATCCTCGCTGATCAATGAGATCCTTTATAAAAAGCTGGCCGCCGAGCTGAACCGGGCCCATACCTTTCCTGGAGCCCACAAGGAGATACGGGGCCTGGAATTCCTGGATAAGGTGATCCAGATTGACCAATCTCCCATTGGCCGGACCCCACGGTCCAACCCGGCCACCTACACAGGCCTGTTCAACGATATCCGGGAGCTCTTTGCCAGCACCCAGGAGGCCAAGCTTCGGGGTTTTAACGCGGGACGCTTCTCTTTTAACGTAAAAGGAGGGCGGTGCGAGGCCTGCCAGGGGGACGGAATTATTCGCATAGAGATGCACTTTCTCCCAGATGTATATGTGCCCTGCGAGGTGTGCAAGGGCCACCGGTACAACCGGGAGACCCTGGAGGTAAAGTACAAGGGCAAGAATATTTACGATGTGCTGGAAATGACCGCTGAGGAGGCCCTGGACTTTTTTCGGGATCTGCCTAAGCTGGCTCGAAAGCTTCTAACCCTGAACCAGGTGGGCCTGGGCTATGTAAAGCTGGGGCAGGCCGCCACCACCCTTTCCGGCGGCGAAGCCCAGCGGGTAAAGCTGGCCACCGAGCTCTCCCGCCGGCCCACTGGGAAGACCATCTATATTTTGGACGAGCCCACCACCGGCCTGCACATCGCGGACGTGCACAAGCTCATCCAGGTGCTCCAGCAGCTGGTGGACAAGGGCAACTCGGTAATTGTAATTGAGCACAACCTGGACCTGATTAAAACCGCGGATCACATTATAGACCTGGGGCCGGAAGGGGGCAACCGGGGCGGCAGGATTGTGGCCCAGGGCACGCCGGAAGAGGTGGCAAGGGTGCCGGAATCTTACACCGGCCAATACCTGAAAGCGATTTTGTACCCAGGGGAGGCATAAGCTATGTGGATTGCGGCTGCCTGTGGTTCGGCCCTGTTTGCGGGGCTTACCGCGGTGCTGGCCAAGCGCGGCATTAAAAAAACCGACCCCGACCTGGCCACTGCCTTGCGCACCATTGTGGTGCTGGCCTTTTCCTGGCTTATGGCAGATGTGGCAGGGTCTTTGGGAAGCATAGGCGCAATCTCCCTTCGGTCCTGGATGTTCTTAGTCCTTTCGGGTCTGGCCACCGGGGCCTCGTGGCTGTGCTACTTTAAGGCTCTGGCCTTGGGGGATATTAACAAGGTGGTTCCCATAGACAAGTCCAGCACAATTTTAACCGTGCTGGCCGCGATCCTGATTTTTGGCGAGACCAGCCATTTTCCGGTAAAGCTTTTTTGTACCGCCCTGCTGGCGGCGGGAGTTTTCCTTATGATTGAGAAAAAGCCTGGGGAGCCTGGGGGAACCAGGGCCGGCAAAGGGGGCTGGCTGGCCTATGCCCTGCTCTCGGCTATTTTTGCCGCCGCCACCTCCATACTGGCTAAGGTGGGCATTGCGGGGGTAGAGTCTAACCTGGGCACGGCCATTCGTACCAGCGTGGTGCTGGTAATGGCCTGGGGCGTGGCCGCCGGCAAAGGGAAGCTTGGCCTGATAAAGGCTGTGCCCAAAAGCGAGCTAGGCTTTGTGGTCCTTTCCGGCCTGGCCACCGGCGCTTCTTGGCTGTGTTATTACTACGCCATCCAGAATGGGGTGGTCAGCGTGGTGGTGCCCATTGATAAGCTGAGCATTTTGGTATCCATCGCCTTTTCCCGCCTGGCTTTTAAAGAGAGGCTGGGCAGCCGGGCCAAGGCGGGGCTAGCGCTAATGGTACTGGGCACAATTGCGATGGCCATAGCCTCGTAAAGAAACCATAAAAACTCTTCTTGCATTTCCTCCCCAGCTGTGCTACCATGGTAGCCGGATGAATTTGGGGAGGTTTTCCTTTATGGTGCGGGATATGACAAAAGGCAGTCCGGTTAAGCTTTTGCTGGCCTTTGCTGCCCCTATGCTTTTGGGCAATCTGTTTCAGCAGCTCTATTCCACGGTGGACGCTATGGTGCTGGGCCGGGGCGTGGGGGTTCAGGCCCTGGCTGCTGCAGGAGCCACGGGCTCCATCCACTTTTTTGTGTTTGGCTTTGTCACTGGCCTCACCCACGGCTACTCTGTGCTTATCTCCCAGCGCTTTGGGGCCGGAGACTCCAAAGGGGTCCGCCAGGCCGTGGCCTGCTCGGTATATCTGGCTGTTCTCTCTTCTCTGGCCATCACGGCTCTCAGCCTAGGCTTCTCTCGGCCCTTGCTGCAGGTAATGGCTACCCCGGCGGACATCTTTGAAGGGGCGCTGCTATACATACGGATCACCTTTGTCGGCATTGGGGCCACAGTGTTTTATAATGTGCTTGCCAGTGTGCTTCGGGCCTTGGGAGACAGCGTTTCTCCCCTGGTGGTTATCGTGATCAGCTCTATTGTGAATGTGGGGCTAGATTGCCTGTTTGTGCTGGTGTTCCGTTGGGGCATTGCCGGGGCGGCTTGGGCTACTGTGCTGGCTCAGCTGATTTCTGGCCTGCTTTGCCTGTTTGTACTGGGCCGCATGGAATTAATGCGCTTTTCTAGGGATGAGCTCGCCCCCCGGCCCAAAACCATGGGAGCCCTGCTGAAGCTTGGGATACCTGTAGGTTTAATGAACTCGGTAACAGCCATTGGGGTTATGCTTCTTCAAGGGATTGTGAACAGCTTTGGCTCCAGCATTGTGGCCGCCTACACTGCCTCTTCCCGGCTAATTGGCCTGGCAGAGCAGCCGGGTAGCATCATTGGCCTGTCTCTTGGCACCTATGTAGGCCAAAACTTGGGGGCTGGCCGGCTGGACCGGGTGCGCCTGGGGGTGCGCCGGGGAATCCTGATGTCGCTGGGGGTTAATCTATTTATCAGCCTGACCCTGGTTTTCTTGGGGCGGGAGCTTACCGCCCTGTTTGTAAGCGGGGCAGAGCAGGCCATTATAGACGCTGCCTACCCTTACCTGGTGATAGGAGGGCTTATGGAGTGGTCCCTGGGCCTGCTGTTTATCTACCGGTTCTCCCTGCAAAGCCTGGGGAACACTTTGGCTCCTTTGTTGTCTGGGGCGCTGGAGCTGGGGCTCCGGATTGGCGTGGTACTCTTTCTCTCCCAGGTGCTGCATATGGGTTTTCTGGCCATTTGCATTGCGGATGTATCCGCCTGGGCCGGGGCTGCCCTGATGCTGGCCATTGCCTACTATAGCCGGATGCGCCGGTTGGTTCGGGCCTCTTAAAAAGCCCTAATTGGCGCTTGCCTTTTTTGGCCGCCCAAATGAAAAACAGTATCATAAGTACAGAAAGGATGTTTGCCATGAAGCCTTCCCTGAAAAGCCAGCAGGTCCGCGGGGTTGCCCCAGAGATGGACCCCCTGCGCATGGGCATGGGCTGGTCTGCCGATGACCTGGAAAAGCCCCAAATCTTAATTGAGAGCACCTATGGCCAGAGTCATCCTGGCAGCGCCCATTTGTTGGCATTGGCCCAGTCTGCCGCCGCCGCTGCCGATGCCCAGGGCTGCAAATCTGCCCTCTATTTTGCCACGGATATTTGCGACGGTATGTCCCAGGGCCACGATGGGGGCAATTATTCTCTGGTCTCCCGAGACACCATTGCCAATCTCATTGAAATACATGCCAAGGCCACTACCTTTGACGCCGGTGTTTTTCTTTCCAGCTGCGATAAATCTGTTCCTGCCCAGCTTATGGCCATTGGCCGAATAGACATGCCGGCGGTAATGGTAACCGGCGGGGTAATGCCTGCTGGTCCAGACCTGCTTACCTTGGAGCAGATTGGCATGTACAGCGCCATGTGCCGACGGGGCGAGATTAGTGAGGAGCAGCTGACATGGTATAAGCACCATGCCTGCCCCTCCTGCGGGGCCTGCTCCTTTATGGGCACAGCCTCTACCATGCAGATTATGGCAGAGGCCTTGGGGCTCACCCTGCCGGGAACCGCCCTTTTGCCTGCCGGCTCTCCGGAGCTGGCGGAGGCGGCCAAGGAGGCGGGGGCTTTGGCTGCCCGCCTGGCTGTACAGGGCCTAACCGCCCGGCAGATGGTTACCGAAAAGAGCTTTGAGAACGCGGTGATCATCCACGCCGCCATTTCCGGCTCTACCAACACCCTGCTACACCTTCCCGCGATTGCCCGGGAGTTTGGGGTAGAGCTGGATGCCCAGGCTTTTGACAGGATTCACCGGGGAGCCCATTACCTGTTGGATGTTCGGCCCGCGGGGCGCTGGCCAGCAGAGTTCTTTGCCTATGCCGGCGGCGTGCCCCGGGTGATGGAGGAGGTCCGGTCCATGCTCCACCTGGATGTGATGACGGTTACCGGAAAAACCTTAGGGGACAACCTGGAAGCTCTGAAAAAGTCCGACTACTATGCCAGGCGGGAGGAGCGGCTGGCTAAGGCCGGCCTTGCCCGGGAAGATGTGATCCGCCCATTTCAGGAGCCCATTGGCAGCGAGGGCACGGTAGCGGTGCTAAAAGGCAACCTTGCGCCCCAGGGCGCGGTGGTTAAGCACAGCGCTGTGCCCAAAGAGATGCACCGGGCTAAAGTGATTGCCCGCCCCTTTGACTGCGAGGAGGAGGCCATTGAGGCGGTGCTTACCGGCAAAATCCAGCCTGGCGATGGGGTAATTATTCGCTACGAAGGGCCAAGGGGCAGCGGTATGCCAGAGATGTTCTACACCACCGAGGCCATTTCCTCAGACCCCAAGCTGGCCGCTTCTATTGCCCTTATTACAGACGGCCGCTTTTCGGGGGCCAGCAAGGGCCCGGCCATTGGCCATGTATCCCCAGAGGCTGCAAGCGGCGGGCCCATTGCCCTGGTGGAAGAGGGCGACATCATTGAAATTGATATTCCCCGGCGGGTGCTGCGGATTTGCGGAGTGCGGGGAGAGGAGAAGAGCGAAGAGGAGATTGCGGCTCTGCTAGAAGAACGCCGGCAGAGCTGGACTGCCCGAGCCAGGCGCTATGAGAAGGGGGCGCTGGGCTTGTTTACAGAAAAGGCGGCTTCCCCTATGCTGGGCGGTTATATGGACTGAGCCCTTTGAAGGGATCCCATAACCCCGGCCTAGGGGGCGGCCCTGCCCTTTTTTTCTTTGTGAAATCAATGGCCATATGGCAAAACCAAAAGCCTGTACCAAGAGGAATTGCCCCTTGGGTACAGGCTTTTAAGCTGGTTCAATGAATCCATTGGCAACAACGAGATAGAGCGCCATTCCTTTTACTGGAACTGGGAGTTATACAGGCTGGCGTAAAAGCCGCCTTTTGCCATTAGCTGGTCATGGGCGCCCTGCTCTACAATGTCTCCATCTCGTACCACCAGAATGTTGTTGGCGTTTTGGATGGTGGACAGGCGATGGGCAATGACAAAGCAGGTTTTATCCCGCATAAGGGTGCGCATGGCCGCCTGGATCTGCTGCTCTGTCCGGGTATCCACATTTGAGGTGGCCTCATCCAGAATCAGCATTTTAGCGTCTAGAAGCATGGCCCGGGCTATGGTAAGCAGCTGCTTCTGCCCCTGGGAAATGTTGATGCCGTTTTCGTCTAAAACAGTGTCGTAGCCCTTGGGCAGGGCCATAATGTACCGGTGAATCCTGGCCGCCTTGGCCGCCGCCTCTACGTCCTCCCGGCGGGCGCCTTTTTTGCCATAGGCTAGGTTCTCGAAAATTGTGCCTGTAAACAGCCAGGTATCCTGAAGCACCATGGCGTAGGAAAGGCGCAGGCTCTTTCGGGTGGCGGCCTGAATATCCCGGCCATCCAATGTTATGCGCCCGCTGTCCGGATCATAAAAGCGCATGAGCAGGTTGATCAGCGTGGTTTTCCCTGCCCCGGTGGGGCCAACAATTGCCGTTAATCCCCCTGGCGGGGCGTGCAGGTCCAGGCCATGGATAATGACCTTTTCCGGGTCATAGCCAAAGCGCACAGCCTCCATGCGCACGTCTCCCTTTACCTCTGCCAGCTCGGCCGCTCCTGGCATATCCGCCGGCTCCGGCTCCTGGTCCATTAGGTCGAAAACCCGCTCTGCAGCGGCGCAGGCGGATTGAAGCTCGCTGACAATGTTGGCCATTTCGTTGATAGGGCCGGAAAACCGCCGGGAGTAGAGCACAAAGGAGGAGAGGTCGCCAATGGAAATACGGCCCAGCAAAAACAGAATTGCCCCAAACATACTGATAAAGGCTAAGGACAGGTTGTTGATAAAATTGACCGAGGGGCCGGTCATGGCGCCGTAATAGTCAGCCTTGTAGTAGGCGTCTACAGCCTCCTTGTTCTTGTTGTCAAAACGGCTGGTCATGGTTTCCTCTTGGTGGTAGGCCTTGGTGGTTTTCTGGCCGCTGATCACCTCTTCCACAAAGCCGTTAAGCTCCCCAAGCTTTACCGAGCGGTTGTGAAACAAAGGGCGCACCTTTTTGGTCATGTACCGGGTAAATACAATAGAGAGGGGAATTGTTACCGCGAACACCAGCACCAGCATAGGGGAGATGGCAATCATCATAACCAGCGACCCAATTACCGTAATGGCGCTGGCGGCAATCTGCAGCAGGTCGTTGGAAAGGGAGGCGTTTACTGTGTCAATATCGTAGGAGATATGGCTGACAATATCCCCTGTCTGGTGCTGGTCAAAGTACCGCACCGGCAGCAGGGTGAGCCGGTCAAAGACCTGGCGGCGCATTTGATAGACAATTTTCTGGCTGAGCTTGATCATCAGGATAGACAGGCCATAGGAAAGGCCGGAGGAGATGGCGTAGAACACCACCATCAGCCCGCAGAAAAAGAACACGGCGGGAAAATCCACTTTGCCCTTTTCCAGGCCAATGGCGTCAATAGCCCGGCCGGACAGGTAGGGGCCCAGCAGGGCCAGCAGGTTGCTGGCTACAGTGAGCAGCACGGCGCAGAACGCCATAAACTTATGGGCGTAGATATAGCCCCATAGGCGGAGCAAGACCTTTTTCCGGTCTCGGGGCTTTTCAATGGGGCCTCTGGGCATAAATCTTGGCGGCATGGCATGTACCTCCTTTAATACGAAAACAGTGGGGCAAAAGAGCCCGTATGTATGGGTTAGGCTTTCCCCTCCCTTAGGGGGCTCTTTGGCCTCCCATCTGAGAGACTGCAATCTCCCTGTAAACCTCGCAGCTTTCCATTAGCTCCTCATGGGTTCCGTAGCCCAATTCTTTGCCCTCGTCCAGCACCAAAATGTGGTCCGCGTGAAGAATAGAGCTTACCCGCTGGGCAATGATTACCGTGGTTACCCCTGCGTACTCCTCCCGCAGGGCTTTGCGGAGAGCGGCGTCTGTTCGGTAATCCAGGGCCGAGGAGGAGTCGTCCAGCACCAGAATCTCTGGCGTTCCAGCCAGGGCCCTGGCCACTAGAACCCGCTGCTTTTGCCCGCCGCTCAGGTTTGTGCCTTTGGAGGTAAGCATATGCTCGTACCCCTCTGGCAGCTGGGAGATAAAGTCCTCGGCCTGGGCGCACCGGGCTGCCCGCTGGATCTCTTCCAGAGGCAGGCCCCGGCCAAAATCGATATTTTCCCGGATGCTGTCCGCAAAAAGCACGTCGTTCTGAAACACTACCCCAAATTTGGTATGGAGCTCTTCTGGCGGGATGGCCTCAATTCGCCGGCCACCAATACGGATTTCCCCGCTGTCTCGGTCATACAGGCGCATCAGCAGGTTAATCAGCGTGGACTTCCCGCAGCCGGTGGCTCCAATAATCCCCACGGTTTCCCCTTGGCCCAGGCGGAAGCTGATGTTCTCTACAC
>CAJUSM010000070.1 GCA_910588935.1 uncultured Oscillospiraceae bacterium | reverse complement strand
GGGTGTTGTGGTCTGTAATGGAAAGATAGGAAACATTGTTCTCTTTGGCGCAGGCCAAAACCTCTTGGGGGGTGTGGCTGCCGTCGGACATATTGGTGTGTACATGGAGGTCGGCGTATCGGGTCATGATTTTTCCCTCCTGCAATTATAAAAAGCTTTCGCGGTTCTCCAAAATCCTTTCCACATCCTCCAGCACCTGGGCAGGGGTGGGGATCATGCCGCCGGTGCGGCCATAAAAGTGCACCGGGATTTTGCACTGGATGGCCAGCTTTACATCCTCTACCATTTGGCCCATGCTCATCTCAACCACTAAAAAGCTTTTGGCCTGAGCGGCCGCCCGGTTCAGGGCTTCTACCGGGAAAGGCCATAGGCTAATGGGCCGCACCAGGCCCACCTTGTACCCCTGCTGGCGGGCCTTGGTTACCGCGGAGCGGGCCACCCGGGCAGAGGCCCCGTAGGCCACAAGAACCAGGTCCGCGTCTTGGCAAAGGTACTCCTCCGCCCGCTGCTCCTGCTCCTTTACCAGCTGGTACCGGTGGTAGCGGGTCATTACCAGTTCCTCCAGCTTATCGGGGGTAAGGTACAGGGAGTTTATAATATTGTGCTCCCGCTGGTTTCCGTGGCCGCAGGCTGCCCAGGGCTTTTCCACCATTTGGGCCTGGCCCTCTTCCGGCAGGGAGACAGGTTCCATCATTTGGCCAAGCATACCGTCTGCCAAAATCATGGCGGGCATCCGCCAGCGGTCGGCGGCGTCAAAGGCGTCGCTTACCAGGTCCACCATTTCCTGTACAGTGGAGGGGGCAAAAACCAGAATTTGGAAGTCGCCGTGGCCGGTGGCCTTGGTGGCCTGCCAGTAATCGGCCTGAGAGGGCTGAATGCCCCCCAGCCCCGGGCCGCCCCGCTGTACATTGATGATCAGCCCAGGCAGGTCGGAGCCGGCCATGTAGGATATGCCCTCGGATTTTAGGCTGATGCCTGGAGAGGAGGAGGAGGTCATGGCCCGCACACCGGCGGCAGAGGCCCCCAGCACCATATTGATTGCGGCAACTTCAGACTCTGCCTGCAGATATGTACCCCCCACCTTTGGCATACGCTTGGCCATATAGGCGGCAAGCTCTGTTTGGGGGGTTATGGGGTAGCCGAAAAAGTGGCGGCAGCCAGCCCGTATGGCGGCTTCTGCCAGGGCCTCGTTGCCCTTCATCAGTACTTTCATCAATGCAGTCTCCTTTCTATTCCTTTTCCACAGTAATGGCGGAATCTGGGCACATGGTGGCGCAGGCGGCGCAGCCCACGCATTTTTCTGGCTGAACCAGGCCGGCGGGATGATAGCCTTTGGTGTTAAGCCGGCCGGTATTTAGGGCGATAATATGCAGAGGGCAGGCATTGGCACAGAGCCCGCAGCCCTTGCACAGGGTTTCGTCGATGATGATTTTGGCCATGTAAATGGCGACCTCCTTGTGTTAAAGTGATGGCGGCCGGGATGAGCAGACCAGGGGCGGATGCCGGCAAGACAAGAAGCCTCTAGGGCTAAGGCCTTTGCCGGCGGTTTTTGGCTTAACCCTCTTGCTCTTCCCAGGCAAAGGTAACGTGCCGCCGGATTTCCACAAACCCCTTTGGCGCCGGGGCCCCTTTTAATACAAAATCCGGAACCGTAGAAAAAAGAAGGGGCAGCCCTGCCAGCCGGGCGGTTTCCTCCCCAAAGCCCTGGGCGGCCGCCAGGTCTTCCCAGCGGGTTTCCAGGCCCAGGTGGGAGTTGTTTACAATGCCCGTGGCCTTTAGCCGGCTGGCGGCCTCAATCTCCCGGAGCAAGGCCAGGGCCTCTTCCGGGCTTTGAGAAAGGGCCCGGTACCGGTTTACCACATAGAGCATTTCATAGCCCCTGGGGGCAAGGCGGGGGCTTAGCCCCCCTAGGGCCAGGGCGCCGGCGTCGTCGCCCCCAGCGTCTATAATAACCTGCCCGGCGTTTGGGGCGAAAATGCTGTGGATTTCCGGAGGCAGGGTGGGGGTATCCAGGGTGGTGCCGGCAAACACCGGCGCAATCAGCCCAATGCCCTGGCGGGCCAGCAGGGCCCGGTAGTCGGAAGAACGGAAATAGGGGTTTACAATATCCAGGTCAACCAGGGTAACGGCCCCTTTTTCCTTTTTTTTCAGGGCCAGGTTTAGGGCCAGGTTGGTTTTGCCGCAGCCATAGTGGCCGCAGAGGATCGTCAAATTTTGGTTCACAGTGGCTGGTAGCCCTCCCTTTTTTTGCGATTTTAAGCGAGTTCCCTTTCATTTTACCACAGATTCCAAGGCAATTCAACAGGAAAAGCCCGGGGGGAAGTGTCCGAACGAGGAGATAAAGGTAAGCTAGAGAAGAAAAAACACAGCTCTTAGATGCCGTGAGAAAATGGGAAAAGTTTCGCCAGCCTTTACAAAGGCTGCGGGGTGTGGGGCGGCGCCCCACGACCTTGCCGGAGGCCATCCATAACAAATAGTAATTCGGGATGAAATCCCGACCGTCCCGCAACCTAACGAAATTTTTCCACTTCCCCTCATAAGATCCTCGTTTTTGACACTCCCCGCCCCCGCAAAGAGCAAAGGCCCCCAAAAGCCAAGCCAGGCGTAATTCGCCTGTGGCCCGGCTTTGGGGCAGCCTTACCCAAACACCTTTTCCTCGTTTTTTACTTGGAGAAACCCGGTAAGCGCCAGGCCCGCCCCGCATAGAATGGCCATGCCCAGGTACATGGCCCGAATGCCGCTGGCGCTTACCACCCAGCCCCCCAGGTTTTGCAGCAGGATTTGAGAGAGATTGGTAACCGACGCCACCACCGCCAGGCCTGTGGTGGTAAGCCCCCCAGGCAGCAGGCAGCGCACCATTTTAAGGCACAGCATCATGTATAGGGTAGAGGCAATGGCCTTTATCCCAATCATAACCGCCACCACCCCGGCAGGGGAGAGCGCCAGGCCGTACACCAGGTACTGGGCAATGGCCAGCACAAAGCAGATGGCGGTAAGGGTTTTTCCCCCCAGCCGGTCCATAAATTTGTGAGAGAACAGAATTAGGGGGACTTCTACCAGGGTGCTGAAAAACAGCACAGTGCCCACCATGCCGGTGGGCACGCCAATGGTGGTGAGCAGCACCGGGGAATAATTGATATTGACCCCCGAACACCCGGCAAACAGGGCCGCGGCCCCTAAAAACAGGAAGAACTGGGGGTTGCCCGCCAGGGCGGAGAGCTTGGGCCCCTTTTTTTCAGCCTGGGCTTTCTCGGCGGCGGGGGCCTGGGGGCGCAGCTCTACCCCGGCCAGGCCAATAAGGGTAATCAGGCAGGCCCCGGCCACCAGCACAAACAGCGCCGGGCCAGGCAGCCTTTCAATGGCCAGCCCCGCGCCCTGGGCCCCGGCCGCATAGCCAAGGGTGCCCCATACCCGCAGCACCCCGTAGCGGTAGCTGCTGTTGCCAGCCACCCGCTCGCAAAAGGGGGTAATGCTGTTGATCAGGGACATTACCATGCCGTTGAGCAAAAACAGGGCCCAAAGGGACCTGCACAGGGCAAACACCAGGGCAAAGCCCCCAATGCCGGCCAGCATAAGGCCCGCCACCAGCTTTTGGTTTTTTACCCGGTCTGTAAGATAGCCGGAAATGGGGGCCACAAAAAAGGAGAAAACCCCCGCGGCCGAAAGAATAAGGGAGAGCTCCTGGTCAGACAAGCCAATGCCCGCCAGGTATACCGCCAGCACAGAGCTGTACAGGGAGAAGACCAAATAGTAGCCGGTATACAGGAGCACATAGCTGAAATAGCTGTTTTTGAACCGGGAAAGCATGGGGGGAAGACCTCCTTACAAGTGGCGGCAGGCAATTGGCGCCGGCAAAAAGCCGGGAGGGAGTCACACCGGGCAAGGGATAGGGGGGCCTGCCTTAGTTTTGGGCCTCCTCCTGTTCTGCCAGGGGCGTGCCGGGCTGGAAAACGCGGCACCCGCAGCGCCCGTTTTTCTTTACCTGGTACAGGGCCGCGTCTGCCTCCCGGTACAGTTCGTCAGAAAAGCCGTGCTCCGAAAAGGCCGCCCCCGCGCTGACAGAGGCTGGGGGAAGGTTGTCCTTGGGGTGGAGCAAAAGGCTGTTTATGGCCTGCACCTTTTGCTCCATGGCGGTCTTTTGGTTGTTCTCCATATCGGTTAAAATCACCGCGAACTCATCGCCCCCTACGCGGGCAATAAAGTCGGTAGACCGAAAGCCTTCTTCCAGCAGCCTGGCCACCCGTTTTAGCAGCCGGTCCCCGGTTTCGTGGCCATAGCTGTCGTTGATCTCCTTAAAATGGTCAATATCCATCATCAGCAGGGCAACAGGCTTGGACTTGATTTTGAGCAGCTGCCGCACATGGTCAAAGGCCCCCCGGTTCATAATGCCTGTTAAGGGGTCGTGCTCGGCCTGGTGGCGGAGCATCACCTCGTTTGCGGCGTTTAGCTCGTAAATATCGTTGTAGGTAAGGGCTAAGTACTTAAACTCGTAGGCCCCTGTAATCTCCATTCGCTTTTCTTCTTTAATGCAGTTTACATAAACCTGCAGGGGCTTTACAATCAGAAAGCTGATTACCCCAAAAACCAGGATGTTTTGGAGAAAGAGCACGCTGAACAGCACCCGCTCCAGAAAGATAGAGATATTCAGGGCGGCTATGCCCGACTCCTGGTCGTCCAGGGTAGAGCGGAGCACATCGGTAAGGAAAGAGTTTACATTGCTGGCAATCAGCTTTTTTTGGGACTGGTACTCGGAGCCAAACACCATTTCCTTGGCCAGGGCGTCCTTTTCCTGGGGGGAAAGGTCCAGGTGCTCCTTATGCAGCTGCACATCCTCTACCTGCTTATCCAAAGAGATAGGGGGAATGTGGTTGGCCTCGGCGGTTAGCCGCATGGCGTAGAGCTCCCGCTCCATCAGCTGGTTGGAAAACTCCAAAGCGGACTCCAGGTAGCTAAGGGCCTGGGGGGTGGCCAGGTCGTTAAGCTCATTCAGGGCGTTTTCCCGGCGGCGGGTAACCTGGATCTCCTCAAAATAATTTTTGGCATGGGTGGAGTCCAGGGTAACGGTGAACAGCCGGACCTGCTCGGTAAGGTAGTCTGAGGCATCGGAAACCTGGCTGGCGTTTTCCCGGCAGTGAACATACTGGCCGGTGGCGTTTACCGTGCTGTCGTAGTTTTTCGCGGTGCCAAAGGTGACAAGGAGCAGCAGGACATAAAGGATGAAAGAGACCAAAATCATCACAACATTTAGTGTTCGAACCTTCACCCCTCGAACAGGACTGGCTTTTTTGTTTGTGTAATTGTCCAACACAATCATTCCTCTCACCAAAAAATAAAGCGGCAGCAGGTATTGTGGGAAAAAACCGCTCTGCCCAAAGCAAGACGGTATTGTGAACGCGGCAGAGAAGAAATCTTTCTCTGTGAACCGGCAGATACCAATTCTCCAATGCGTTTACCATACCCTAAACCACATAATACCATATTTTGGGTGGAAATGGTAGGGGGAATCACAAAAAAGATGGTATTCTGGACAAAAAAAGTGGAAAAGCCCGCTCTCCATACCCCGATTCACCCGTATGCCAAAAAAATAAGACTTCTCCCTTGGGGAGAAGCCTGGCTTTTTATTCATTGAGAATGCGGCCCAGCCTGCTTTTATGCCAGCCGGTTTCCGTTGGCGTTTACCCGAAAACGGCCAGAGCTGACGAATTCCTGTTTTTTGCCGCATCCCCCGCACCGGCGAAGAATACGGCAGCAATCTTTTGCATAGCGCATAGCGTCTCCTAAGAAAAAGTGGCGGCGGGTTCTCCGCCGGACGCGCTGGCTATTACAGGATATATTTTGTGAGATTTGCAATAGCCACGCTACGCAAATCGCTGGGGTTCACGTCCTTTGAAAATATGTCGCTTCCTTTCTTAATATAGATTTTTTATCCGGGTCTGTACCTGGCCCTGTGGGCCACAGGATGATTGCCCGGGTATTTTTGTTCCCAATCCCTTGGGCTTTGGCGCAAAAGGCCTTTTTTGTAATGATAATATCATTACAAAGACTCCGGTTCTCCCTGCCGGGCTTCGCAGATAACATCGAAGGTGTAGCTGCCCAGCTCCTTGCGCACGGTTTGGGAGACCTGCTCGTAAATACTGTGCAGCCGGCAGTGCTCCCGGCCGCAGCTGTACTCCTCCTTTTGGCAGCGGCTGAGCATATAGGGCCCCTCTACGCTCTCAATCACCTGGAGCAGGGTGATCTCTTCGGCGGGCCGGGCCAGGGAGTAGCCCCCCTTTGCCCCCTTAAAGGAGCATACCATGCCGCTGGCCACCAGGTCCCGAAGGATTTTTAGGCAAAAGCGCTGGGGAATCTGCATTCTCTCCGAAATGGTCCTGGCGTCCCAGCGCCCGGGGTTTCGGGTTAAGTATTCCACAATCCGAACGGCATAGTCTGCCTCTAGGGTCATTACCATATGTTCACCTGCTTTTTCGCGAATATACCATATATTATGGCAGGCCCTCCTAGCGGTGGGCGGCCTCCTCTTCCCAAGAAAGGAACTCTCCCGTAGCCCCGTCAATTTCAAACTCGTATTCCACGCCGTTGGCTGCCAGCTCCCCTTCGTACACCAGGCGGCCGTCCTCGTAATCTTGCTGAAATTCCCGGAAACCCGCCTCCGTGGCCCCAGGCGCCCGGGCTAAAACCAGGGCCTTGGCCTCCTCTGGGGTAAGGGCCCCATCCCCCGAGGCTTCTGGCAGGGCCTCCCATTGGCTGCTTACAATCTGGCCTGTGGCGGCGTCTATCTCGTACTCGTAAAGCTTAGAACCAGATTGGAACTCCAGCTGGAACACCTTGCGGCCGTTTTCGGTATCCTCCGCCAGCTTTTGAAAGTCCGCCTTGTCGGAAGAAACCTGGGCGTGGTCCAGGGCAATGGCCTTGGCCTCTTCCAGGGTAAGGGCCCCATTTCCGGAGGCTTCTGGCAGGGCCTCCCATTGGCTGCTTACAATCTGGCCTGTGGCGGCGTCTATCTCGTACTCGTAAAGCTTAGAACCAGATTGGAACTCCAGCTGGAACACCTTGCGGCCGTTTTCGGTATCCTCCGCCAGCTTTTGAAAGTCCGCCTTGTCGGAAGAAACCTGGGCGTGGTCCAGGGCAATGGCCTTGGCCTCTTCCAGGGTAAGGGCCTGGCCCAGAGAGGCGGCGGCCGCGGGGGAAGGGGAGGCCTGGGCAGCGGAAGAGGCCTGCTGGGCGGGGGGCTGAGAGCAGCCGGAAAGCAGCAGCCCCAAAGAAAGGCCCAGGGCGGCCAGGCTGGTTTTAGAATGATGACAGGGCATAGGGAAACCTCCTGATAGGGTAAAGTATGGGATTAGGCCTTGTTTGAAAAAATCGCCAATCATGTGGTTTTGTTTTGCCCGGGTGAATTTGTGTGGAAAAACCTTTGCTTTCTTCACAAAACCGCCTGGAACAAAAAAACCGCTGCTTTCTCTATTTTCAAACAGACTCTAGTCCAGAAAATCCTTTAGCTTTTTGCTCCGGCTGGGGTGGCGGAGTTTCCGCAGGGCCTTGGCCTCAATTTGCCGAATGCGCTCTCGGGTTACGTTAAACTCTTTGCCCACTTCCTCCAGGGTGCGGCTGCGGCCGTCCTCCAGGCCAAAGCGCAGGCGGAGCACCTTTTCCTCTCGGGGGGTGAGGGAGTCCAGCACATGGCCCAGGGTCTCTTTCAGCAGGGTATGGCTGGCGGCCTCTTGGGGGGCGGGGGCGTCGTCGTCGGGGATAAAGTCGCCCAAATGGCTGTCTTCCTCCTCGCCAATGGGGGTTTCCATAGAAACCGGCTCTTGGGCCACCCGCATAATCTCCCGCACCTTGTCCACCGGCATTTCCAGCTCTTCGGCAATCTCCTCGGCGCTGGGCTCCCGGCCGTTTACATGAAGCAGCTGGCTGCTGGCCTTTTTCACCTTGTTAATGGTTTCTACCATGTGTACCGGTATGCGTATGGTTCTGGCCTGGTCGGCAATGGCCCGGGTAATGGCCTGGCGGATCCACCAGGTGGCGTAGGTAGAAAACTTGAAGCCCTTGGTGTAGTCAAACTTTTCCACCGCCTTAATCAGGCCCAAATTCCCCTCCTGAATCAGGTCTAAAAACTGCATTCCCCGGCCCAGGTAGCGCTTGGCAATGCTGACCACCAGGCGCAGGTTGGCCTCGGAAAGGCGCTTTTTGGCGGCCTCCTCGCCGTTTGTAATGCGCACGGCCAGCTCTACCTCCTCCTCGGGGGTAAGCAGGGGCACCCGGCCAATCTCTTTTAGGTAAACCTTTACCGGGTCGTCAATAGAAACCCCTTCGCTGCCGGTTTCCAGCTCTTCGGTTTCGGTGGTTTTCGCCAGGTCCGCGTCGTCCAGCTGCAGGGCGTCAAAATCGTCTACCAGCTCAACGCCCAGGCTTTCCAGGGTGTCGTAGAATTTTTCTATATGCTCAGGGTCAAAGTCCAGCTCGCCCAGGGCGTCCATAATCTCTTTGGTGCTAAGCTGGCCCTTGTTTTTCCCTGTTTCCAGCAGGTCCTTAATTACGGTTTTTTTATCCGGCTGTGCGCTCATAATACGCTACCATTCCTTTCTATATTCCCCTGTTTTTACAATTGCCATTTTATTGATAAAAAGAGCCATTTTTTGCCCCTTTGCCGCCACATAAAAGCGGGGGCCTAAGGCCAAGCCCTGGCGGGCAAGGGCCCCAAAACCCCAGCCGCCTTTCACTCCCGCCCTCTTTTCTGCTCCTCCAGCCGTTTCATATAGGCCAGCAGCTCCTTGTCGCTGGCGGTTTTAATCCACTCCGCGTCCCCTTGGCCCTCGTCCTCCAAAATGCGGATATACTCCTTGGCGTCCGCCCCGGTGGGCGGGGCGTCCCGGCTTAAAATCCGGCTGAGCTCTCCCATTTCCTGGGGGGTCAGCTCCTCTGCCAAATCGGCCAGGCTGGCCGTGCCATGTATAGTTTTGCCCAATACCGCGGCGTATACTCTGCGGTTCCAGGCAGTGATGAATTTTTCCGGAGGCGCCCGTTTTTTCAGGGCCTCCCCCTTGTCTTGGTGAAGAAAAAGGTAGGCGATCAGCCCTTCTTCGGCCAGGGCCGCCCGCATATGCTCCTTTTTTTCCGGGTTGGCCCCTGGGCTGGCCACCTCCAGCTGGGAGCGGACAAGCTTTTTCTGTTCCTTTTTGATTTCCCGGCCGGCCAGGCGGCTTACGGTTTCCAGAATGCGGCTTTTGTCCACCCCGGTTTCCTGAGAGAGCTTGCCCGCGTACACATCCTGCTCCATGGGGTCCCGCACCTTGGCCAGCACGGTTTCCGCCGATTCGCTTAGGTAGCGCACCCGGCCCTCTTCTGTTTCCAGGTTGTATTTGGCCCTAATTTTGGCCAGGCGGTATTCCACATCTGTGCCGCCTCCCTCTAAAAGCTGTTTAAAGCGCAAAGGGCCATCTTTGCCGTAGTTGCGCATAAACTCATCGGGATCCTTTCCTCCGGGCACGGTAACCACCTTTACCCGCAGCCCCCCCTCCTTTAGGATGGGGATGGCCCGCTGGGTGGCCTTTTGGCCGGCCTCGTCAGAGTCGTAGCAAATCACCACCTCGTCTGCATAGCGGCGGATAATTCGGGCCTGCTCTTGGGTAAGGGAGGTGCCAAGGGAGGCAATGGCATTGGAAAAGCCCGCCTGGTGCAGGGCGATTACATCCATATAGCCCTCGGCCAATATAAGCTGGCGGCTTTGGGTGTTTTTGGCCAGGTTCATGGCAAAAAGCCCGCTGCTCTTGTGGTAAACCGGGGTATCGGAGGTGTTGATGTACTTGGGCTTTTCATCGGTAAGCACCCGGCCCCCAAAGGCCGCCACATTTCCCCGCAGGTCAAAAATAGGGAACATCACCCGGCCCCGGTACCGGTCGTAGGGGTGGCCCTTTTGAGAGAGCCTGGCCACGTCGGCCTGGGTAAGCTCGTTGTTTGTATAGCCCAGTTTTTTCAGGTGGTTTACCAGGGCAAAGCCGCTTTCTGGGGCATAGCCCAGGCCAAAGCGCTTTATGGTGGCGGGCTTTAGGCCCCGGCCCAAAAAGTAGGCTAGGCCCGCCTTGCCCTGGGGGGTGGTTAGGGTGTGGTAAAAAAAGCGGCCGGCTTCCCGGTTGATCTCGAAAACCCGCATCCGGAGCTTGGCCATGGAGTCATCCTGGCCGTTTTCCGGCACCTGGATGCCGGCGTGCTGGGCAAGCCATTTCACCGCCTCCAGAAAATCCAGGCGCTCAATATCCATAATAAAGTTGATCACCCCGCCGCCCTTGCCGCAGCCAAAGCAGTAGTAAGAGTTATTCCCCGGGTAAATATGGAAGGAAGGGGTTTTCTCGTTGTGAAAGGGGCACAGGCCCACCAGGTTTTTCCCCCGGCGCTTTAGGGAAAGATAGCGGGGGGCAATTTCTTCCAGGCGGCAGCGGTCCTCTAGCTCCTGGAGGAATTGGGGAGGGAAAGCCATAGGGGGGTCAGCTCCTTTCGGGGGGATGGAACAGAGGCGGGGGGATTTATGGGGATTGGGAGGGCGCCTGGGGGAGAGTTGCCTGGCGGCCTGGTAGGCGGGGAGCGGGCGGCATTATTGGCGGCGTTAGCTGGGCCAACCGGCATCTTTTTTCTTTGCTTTTGCTCCTGTATCTTGGGCTTTTTCTTCTTAATTGTTCCAGGCTTTGGGGATAAACAGCTCTTTGTAAACCGCCACCGCGTACCGGTCGCTCATACCTGCCACAAAGTCGCAGGCGGCAACCTCCGGTCCCTCCTCTTGGGCCACGGCCCGCATATATTCTGGCAGGTGGGCAGGGTTGCGGTAGTGCTCGTACAGGCTTTGTATAATGTGGGGCACCTTTTTCTCCTCGCTTTTGGCGTAGGCATTGCGGTACACCGCCTCGTACATAAACTCATGGAGATCCTGGTAATACTGAAACAGGGCGGGGTCCATAGAAATTTCCCCTTGGCCGCTGTGCTCTACCACGGCCATAATTAGGGTGGTAATGCGCTGGGTTTTGGTGTTTCCCAGCCGGGCCGTAATCTCCTGGGGAATGTCCTCCTGGGTCAGCACGCCGGCCCGAATGGCGTCGTCAATATCGTGGTTTATGTACGCAATGCGGTCTGCCCACCGGATCAGCCGGCCCTCGGCGGTGGCGGCCTCTTCGCCCTCGGTGTGGCATACAATGCCGTTGCGCACCTCCCAGCTTAGGTTTAGGCCTTGTCCCCCTTTTTCCAGCCGGTCCACCACCCGCAGGCTTTGCCGGTAGTGGCGAAAGCCCTGGGGGGCAAGCTGGTCTAGGGCCCGCTCTCCGGCGTGGCCAAAGGGGGTGTGGCCCAGGTCGTGGGCCAGGGCAATGGCCTCGGTAAGGTCCTCGTTAAGCCCCAGGGCCCGGGCAATGGTGCGGGCAATTTGGGAGACCTCCAGGGTATGGGTGAGCCGGGTGCGGTAGTGGTCTCCCTGGGGAGAGAGGAAAACCTGGGTTTTGTGCTTTAGCCTGCGAAAGGATTTGCAGTGGATTACCCGGTCGCGGTCCCGCTGAAAAACGGTGCGCAGGGGGCATGGGGGTTCGGGTTTTTTCCGGCCCCGAGAGTGCCCGGCCAGGGCGGCCCAGGGGGCAAGGTTTTTTTCTTCCAAACGCTCAATTTGCTCTCTGGCGGTCATAGGGCGGCGCCTGCCTTTCTTAGGGGATGAAGGGGGACATGTGCTTTTCCCGGCTTCTCTACCTACATATACGCCAGTTCCCCCAAAAATACTTTTTCCCGCCTGGATTTTTCAAAAAAAATTCAGGCTTGCCCGCAAGGTGGCTGTTTTAGGGGGAGAACCGGCGCAGGGCAAGGGGGAAAAAGAAAGAGGGGCGAAATTAGGCGCTAGCCCAGGCTTAGGGGGAAAAAGGCCTTTCCCAGCTCCTTTACCCCGGCCCGGCCGGCGGTGGCGTCCGCCAGGCGCCGTTCCAGCTCTGGCAGGCGCTCTGGCTCCAGGTGGAACCGCAGGGTGACCTGCTCTAAAAAGGCGGTGTCCTCCACAATGCCCCCGCACTCTGGCACCAAGCCCTGTACCCGGCCGTAGTTGTCGTAGCCGCAGGGAATTTCCAAAAGCAGGCACTCCTTCATGCGCACCTTTTCCGCCGCGGCCAGGGCAATGGAGGCGGTGTGGGAGTAGGCCCGAATCAGGCCCCCGCCCCCCAGCAGAATACCCCCAAAGTACCGGGTGGCCACCACCACGGCGTCGGTTACCCCGGCCTTTTTCATGGCCTCTATTACCGGAATGCCCGCCGTGCCCTGGGGCTCGCCGTCGTCTGAAAAGCGCTGTATGCCCCCTTCCCGCAGGATGTAGGCGTATACATTGTGGTTCGCGTCCCAGTACTCCCCGCGAACGCTGGCAAGAAAGGCCAGGGCCTCCTCCTCGGTTTTCACCGGCCTGCAGGAGCCAATGAACTGGGACTTTTTCTCGATAAACTGATCTCTTCCCTCTTGGCGCACGGTAATATATTCCATGGGGCTCCTCCTTTTCTCTGGCGGTACAAAAAGACGGCGCTTTTTACACGCCGTCTGTCTGCCTTAGCTGTTCTGTTCTTCGGCATTGGGCCTTTTGGCCAGGGAGTATTGCCTGCCGTAGGGATCCCGGTTTAAAAACCGGGCGTCGCAAAGGGCCCGGCGCAGGGTGGCGGAATCGCCAAAGGTGTGCCACTGGCCAAGCAGCTCGTTCACCTCTTTTTCAGAGTAAACCTGGCAGGGAGAGAACTTGCCGGCCAGGTAGGCAAGGGCTTCCAGCTGCATAGCCCGCTTAGCGGGAAACCGCACAAGCCTGCCCTCCTGATCTAAAAAATTCGCGACGCATTTCATGCCGCCGGCCTTACTTTAAGCCATAGCGCTTCTTGAACATATCCACGCGGCCGCTGGTGTCCACCAGCTTTTGCTTGCCAGTAAAGAAGGGGTGGCATTTAGAACATATTTCGACTTTGATATCCTTCTTGGTAGACCGGGTGTGGATTACGTTGCCGCAGGCGCAGGTAATGGTGGTCTCGTGGTAGTCGGGATGTATATTCTCTTTCATCGCTTCGATTCACCTCTTTTGGTCAAATATAGGGACATTATAACATGGGGGACAAAAAAAATCAAGGAGAAAATTGTGGAGAGACCGGGGGCGCGGCAATTCTTAAAAGTTTATAAAAAATCTGCCGAAGAAAAATTCCGCGGCAGAAAAACATGTTGGCCTTGCCATGCTTAAAAGACGCCGCTTTTTTAAGCGGCCGTTGCGCGGGATGATGTCCTACTCATCCTCCGCGATTTTTCTGACTTCGTCCAAATCCAGAGCGCAAATATCGGCAATTTCCTCCAGCGTCTTATGCCGCTCCAGTAACCGCTTAATCAGGCCAACCATGGCGCTATGCTCACCCTCGGCGCGGCCCTCGGCGCGGCCCTCGGCACGGCCCTCGGCACGGCCTTTTGCCAAACCTTCCTCCAGGCCCT
>CAJUSM010000069.1:10036-13701 GCA_910588935.1 uncultured Oscillospiraceae bacterium | reverse complement strand
TTAGAATCGGCGCCAGAAGAAATTGCGTGCTCGTTATAAGATACAAACTCGTAGTTTGTCAGCCCAAAGGCCCGAATAGCGTTGAAAAACGCGTCAATAGGTCCATTGCCCTTGCCAGAAACAGCCTTTGTCTCCCCGTCATGGCGGATAGAGCCCTCAAAGTCTACAATTACCTGGCCATTTCCCCCATCCTCTTCGAATATTTTGTAGGTAAGCAGATGGTAGGGTTCGCTGATCTCCAGGTATTCCCGGCGGAAAATCTCGAACACCTCTTCCGGGCTGATTTCCCGGCCCTTTTGGTCGCAGTCCTTTTTTACCATGGCCCCAAACTCCGGATGCATGGCCTTGGGCAGCGCATAGCCAAAGCTCTGGTGCATTACAAAGGCTGCGCCGCCCTTGCCAGACTGGCTGTTGATGCGGATAATAGGTTCGTACTGCCGGCCCAGGTCTGCGGGGTCAATGGGCAGATAGGGCACCTCCCAGTAGGCCGACTTCTCCTTTTCCATAAAGTTCACGCCCTTGTTGATGGCGTCTTGGTGGGAGCCGGAAAAAGCGGTGAACACCAGCTGCCCGGCATAGGGGTGGCGTGGGTGGACCTTTAGCTGGGTGCAGCGCTCGTAAACCTCCCGGATATGGTTCATGTGGCTGAAATCCAGCTCCGGGTCCACGCCTTGGGAGTACATGTTCATGGCCAGGTTCATAATGTCAGAATTGCCGGTGCGCTCGCCATTACCGAACAGCGTGCCTTCCACCCGCTCGGCCCCGGCCATAATGCCCAGCTCGGTGGCGGCGGTGGCGGTGCCCCGGTCGTTGTGGGGATGCAGGCTGATTATGGCAGAGTCCCGGTGCTTCATGTGGCGGCAGCAGTACTCCACCTGGTCGGCATAGGTGTTGGGCGTAGACATCTCCACCGTGTTGGGCAGGTTGATGATCACCGGGTTTTCCGGGGTTGCCCCCAGCTCCTCCAGCACCCGGTCACAGATGAGGACAGCGTTGTCCATTTCGGTGCCGGAAAAGCTTTCAGGAGAATACTCGTAACGGATATTGATATCCTTTTGGGCGATCATTTCCTGGGTGAGCTGGCGGATGAGCCTTGCGCCCTCCACGGCAATATCGATAACTCCCTGCATATCGGTGTTAAAAACCACCTTGCGCTGAAGGGTGGAGGTGGAGTTGTAGAAATGCACAATCACGTTTTTCGCGCCGTCAATGGCCTCAAAGGTCTTCTTAATCAGGTGTTCCCGGGCCTGCACCAGCACCTGAACGGTAACGTCATCTGGGATAAGGCCTTGGTCGATAAGGGCCCGGAGAATTTCATATTCGGTCTCCGAGGCAGAGGGGAAACCCACCTCAATCTCTTTAAAGCCGATTTGGCAAAGCATCTGGAAGAACTCCAGCTTTTGCTCCAGGTTCATAGGGTTAATCAGAGCTTGGTTGCCGTCCCGCAGGTCTACGCTGCACCAAACAGGAGCTTTGGCAATGGTTTTGTTGGGCCAGGTGCGGTCCGGCAGGGCAATGGGCTGAAAAGGCTTATACTTTTTGTAGCTCAGGTTCATATGAATCCATTCCTTTCTAAAAACAAATATGATATGGCCTTTGGAAGGGGTAAAAAAGCTTTCTAAACATTTATCATGCTGGGCGGGCAGACCTTAGAGCGGGGCGGCCTGGCGCCTCGCTGCCCAAAGCGGCGGGGAAGAATGGGAGGTTGGGTCCCCGCGCATTGCAGCGCCTGGCACTTGACCCGCTTTCTCAGTTCTTGGCTTGGGCAATAAAAAACAATCTTGGAAAGCGGAAAATGATTTCCCCGTTTTTCTGCACAGGATAGGCCTCCCTCACTTGCCGGAAAACCTCGTTATAAAAGCCTTGCCGGGCTTCTTCATTTACTGCCGCGTCCAGATAGGGCCTTAGCCCTGTGGAGCTATACCAGTCCATAATTGCTTGGTGGCTGGGCATTCTATGCATATAAACAGTCTCCCACATGCTAAAATCCGCAGAAATCTCTCCCAAAAGGTTAAAGTAAGCTTCCTGGGTCAGTGTGTAAAAGTTTCTATAGTAGGGAATACGCCTCCGCCACTCTTCCCGCTCCACAGTGCTTGTAATAATCTGGTGAATGGGCTCTTCAAAGTTTACCGGCACCTGTACCGCCAGCGTTCCGCCAGGCTTCAATAGGCCCATAAGTTCTGGCAGAAGCTTATGGTGGTCTGGCACCCACTGAATGCAGGCATTGGAAAACACCAGGTCAAAGCCATGGGGCAGGCTGCCCAGTTCCTGGCTAACGTCACACCGCAGGAATTTTAGCTGAGGATGCTCGTTCCCAGCAGCTTCGATCATGTTGGCCGAGGAGTCAATCCCAATTACTTCCGCGTCCGGAAAGCGTGACGCCACCACCTGGGTGCTGTTGCCAGGGCCGCAGCCCACGTCCAGCGCCTGAATTGGACAGCGCTCCAGGCGTGCCGCCAGATCCTTGGCGGGCTGAGTGCGTTCTCTCTCAAATTTCAAATACTGCTCTGGGCTCCAGTCTGACATAAAACCATCCTTCCCTATGATTTTAGCGCCAGGGACAGCGAAGAAATAGAAGAGCCCCGGACGCTTCGAAAAAGCATCCGGGGCGAAAATCGGCAGATTTACGCGGTACCACCCGTGATTTCAGCGCAGATTTACATCTACGCCCTCAAAGCCTCCAACAAGGCCGGGCGGATAACGCCGCCACACGTTCCACGCCTACTTGACATAAGGGGGCCTTAACAGGCCAAGCCCAAAGACTTTCAGCGGGACAACTCAAGGATCAGTATACGCACCGCACCGCCTGCCGGCTTACACCTGCCGCCGGCTCTCTGCAAGACCGTTGCAATGCCTTCTTCCCGTCGCAGTTTTTAACTGTATTTCTATATTATAGAGGCTAGGCACAAAATTGTCAAGGGCTAGGCACGGTTTTTCTGAAAAACCGCGTGTTTATAAACTCTTAAGAAAATTCAAAAAAATATTTATAAAAATCTCTTGACAAATTTATAAAGCAGGTTTATAATATAGCCACAGGGTTGAGAAAGAGACCAATAAAAGTACAAACCGGAAAGCCAACAAAGCTCCCTCGAAAAGGAAAAGCCATTATATCAACACATGTATTGATATTGACGGTTGATCCCAATGAGTGTTGGGATTATAATAGAGACACAGCCAGGGAACAAACAAAGAAATCGATGAAAGGGGCAATAAACCATGAAAAACACGAGAAATATTGCCAGAACACTGGCAATGGACGGGAAAAGCGCACAAAGGCAGGCTGCTCTTGTTCAGCGCAGAGTGGAAAACAGTTTGGCGCGTTTTCTGCAAAGTTTGGACAGAAACGGCTTTGAGTTTACCCGGAACCAAAAAAACTGTTTGGCCATTGGGCTGAAGAAAACAACTAATTTATAAATCTGAGAGGAGATATCTTTATGAAGTACACAACCAGAAAACTAAACGCCACAATGAAAACGAAAGTAAATGATACCGCAATCCGCCGCCAGGCCGCCAATTTAGAGCGCTTCATGCAGGAAAAGGCTAATGTGTTCCAGGTGACAGACGTAAAAGACCAGGCTATGTTCTGGGCGATGCAGTAAGGGTACCGAAGCATTTAAATCAAAAAAGAAAAAATGGAAAAGGAGAACCAACCATGAAATATACAG
>CAJUSM010000069.1:0-9936 GCA_910588935.1 uncultured Oscillospiraceae bacterium | reverse complement strand
GTGTTCCAGGTGACAGACGTAAAAGACCAGGCCATGTTCTGGGCGATGCAGTAAGGGTACCGAAACATTTAAATCAAAAAAGAAAAAATGGAAAAGGAGAACCAACCATGAAATATACAGCAAAAACTCTAAACGCCACAATGAAAACGAAAGTAAATGATATCGCAATCCGCCGCCAGGCCGCCAATTTAGAGCGCTTCATGCAGGGAAAGGCTAATGTGTTCCAGGTGACAGACGTAAAAGACCAGGCCATGTTCTGGGCGATGCAGTAAGCTATTTTTCTAACGATTACAAGTTTTCGTCACTCCCAATAAAAAAACGGAAGGCTGCGGTGATACGCAGTCTTCCGGCTTTTTATAAGCTTTTACTGGTCACAAGGGGCCGCCTGTGAATTATGCTTTCTAAAGGCCCTCAGTATTCCCCGGTATACACCGGATACCGCTCTTTTTCTGCCTCCGTAATCTCCCGGATTACCCGACAGGGTACACCAACTGCCACTACATTGGCGGGGATAGACTTCTTTACCACGCTTCCTGCCCCGATAACAGAATTGTCACCAATGCTCACCCCAGCCAAAATGGTGGAGCCAGCGCCAATCCATACATTATTCCCCACTGTAATTGGTTTGGCAATTTCCACGCCATCCTTTCTCTGTTCCGGGTGGATGGCGTGTTCCGCTGTGGTAAAGCAGCAGTTTGGCGCAATGAATACGTGATCGCCAAATGTTACGTCTGTGCCGTCTGTAATAATCAGGTTGTGGTTGGAATAAAAGAAATCGCCTACAGAAATGTTGTAGCCATAGTCACACCAGAACGGCGGGGTGATAATGGTGTTCGCGCCCATACTCCCCAAAATCTCGCGAAGAAGGGCCAGCTGCCCCTCCCGGTCGTTAGGGTGCAGCTGATTAAACCGATAGCATTTGTCTTTGCATTTTGCAATTTCTTCCTCAAATGTGGGGTTATAGCTGCCATGAAAAAAACAGTTTACCGGCACAACAGGCCGTTTTTCCATAGAAATTCCTCCTTGACATATTGTGAGGCATTTTCACACACTTTCCAATAAACAATGCGCGCGGATTCCAAAGGCAGCTTTAGGTATTGCCACTACTATTGCATCCCTGGAAACAGGCTGTTTAGATCCTCGATTCTTGCGTAGGTATTTGCGGCCATGGTGCTGTTAAGAAAAAGGACATCTGTAATGCCCCAAGCCTGGCAATAAGCCGGCAGATCTCCTTCAAAGCTGCGGAAATCTACTGCGTACAGCTGATCAAAACTGGCCGCCAAAAAAGCCCCAATAGCGTTGCCGTAAGATTCTTTCACCATCAGAATTCTTCGGCCAGTGTTCAGGTCATGGTTTATTACCCGCATACAGGGGTTATCTCCCCACAGGAACATACCGTAGCCCATAGATTCGTCCCCGCTGTTAACTCCTGAGAGTTCAGAAAAGGTCTCTCCATCCTGAGAGACCTCCGCGGTATAGTTTGCCGCGGGCTCGTACAAATCAATGGTATCTGGGTGCTGGGCAAGGCACTCTTCTCCCGTAACCTGGTAGAGGTAGCCGGTAAAGCCCTCGTAGCTGGTTTTGGAAAAAAGCTCCAGCTCAACAGGTTCCAGGCCCGCCTGGCGGCAGAATTCCTGGTAGGCATAATACGCACCTAGAGAGGCCCAATGGGTATCGGTATTATAGTAAATATTTTCATCCTTATGCCGGTTTAAGGCGTCCCAGATATTTACCCCATGCACTTCTGAAGAAAAGCCCTGATAAATACTGGCAATATTTTCCTGCTGAGAGCCACAGCCCAGATTTCCCCGGATGCGCTCGGGCAGGCCGAATTCTGAGTGGTTGGGCACTACCAGGCAGTACACCTCCATGCCAGGCAGTTGGTCCCTATATTGAGAAAGGGCTTGGGCATAGGGGGCGGCAGAATCAGCGGAGCCGTAAAACAGCTCAAAGGCCATGTTGTTCCAAATATACAGGCCTTCCGAAAGGTAGCCATCCTCCCCGTTGTCCGGAATGGGCGGCGGAGTAGGCGTGGGAGTAGGCGAGGGCGAGGGCGAAGGCGTGGGTGTGGGGCTGGGCGTGGGAGAGGAGACAGGGGCTTCTGTGGACTGGGGCGAGAGGTCAGGCCTGGGGCTGGGACCAGTGGCCAACATGCCGGAGTATTTGTCCCACAACAGCCAGCCGGCCGCTGCCAAGCCTAGAATAATAATGAAAATGGCCAGATAGAGAGGCCATTTGGGAGATTGAGATTCCTTGTAGCGATGTTTTCCAGGCATGCTTTACCTCCTCAAAGCCGGAATATAAACAGTTCCAGACCATGATAGCAGAGTTGGATAGAAAAGGCAAGTAAAATTGTGGAGAGTAGGGAGGAAGAGAACGGAACCCAAATAAAAACGGCCCCTTGCAAGGGGCCGTCCTAGTTTTTATATATGCAGCCCTTTCACTGGCCATCTTCGGGGGACAATCCTTTTACGCTGTCCCGCTCCACTAAGGTAGCCGGCAGCTCGTACCGCAGCCAGGGATCTTCATCTCCCAGCTGGCGCAGGCGGATGAGGTTGTTCAGCATAATCACACATTCCCGGCCCATTAGCTGGGGGGAATTATGGATGGTGGTAATATGGGGTTTGGACATGGTGCAAATGGGTTGGTCGTCAAAACCGATTACAGAAATGTCCTCTGGAACCTGTCTGCCGGTTTGGGCCAGCGCTTTAATGGTACGCCAGGCCTGCCGGTCGTTTTCACACACTAGGGCGGTAGGCAGCTTTTCAGCCTGGCCCAAAATCTCTGCGAGCCGGTCGTACTCAAAGAGTTCGCTGCTGGCGCCAGCGCCAAAAAAGTATTCCTCCTCAATTGGCACATGGTAGCTTTTCATTGCCTGCAAAAACCAATTCCTCCGGTCAATTTCTACAGGGGTTTCCCAGCCGCTGTACACATAGCCAATTTTCCTGTGGCCTTTCCGGAAGAGGTACTCCACCGCCCGGTACATTCCCCGGCGGTTGCTAATGCACACGCTGCTGGGCTCCCAGTCCGGCATAGTGTATGCATCCATAAAAACATAGGGAAAGTGGGCAGAGAGCATATCCCGCTGTATTCGTTCCGTAAGCATGCAGGGGTGAACAATAATGCCCACCACATTGCCCATGCGCCGCAGCTGGTCTGCCAAAGATACATTTTTGTGCCTGTTCATATGGACCATGACCACGCAGCAGTCGTTCTCCCAGGCCTCCGACTCCACACCCTCCATTACGCCGGAAAAGAACTTGTAGGGGTCGTTCATATCCTTCCAGTATTCCCGATCCTGATAGATTAGGTACGCAATTACCCGGCAGGGGCACCCCTCTTGGGCCGGCTGCTGGGGCGCGGGCTTGGGGGGGCAGGGTTCCGCGCCCTCCCGGCAGGATTGGCAGAGCATTTCCTCATGGCCCAGCTCCTGGATTTTCTCCAGCAGGGATTTTCGCAGGGAATCGCTGATACCAGGTTTATTGTTTAGCACAAGAGAGATGGTGGCGGGCGAAACGCCCAGCTTTTTGGCCAGATCCTTTGCTTTCATCTGCAAACACCTCTAATGGTTTATAAACGATTTATAAACTTAGTATAAACGATTTTTTCAAAAAAAGCAAGTATTTTTCAAGTTTTTATGGGCTAAGGCCAGTATTTTAAGGGAGGGGCTATCTACGGCTTTGCGCGGCTATTGACAAACAGGAAAAATCGCGGTATACTGTTTCCCATAATGAATTTCAGCGTGGAGAAGACGTTCCTTGCGGCTCCTATGGGGCCGTTCCCATCCAGAGAGACGGCGGGGGGTGCAAGCCGCTTGGGAAAAGGGTTCGGGCCGCTCCAAAAGACTTCCCCGAGAAAAGTCTTGCGCTTCTGCCGCGAGGAGCGGCGGCGTACCAGGCGTTAACGGCAAAAGCTGGCTAAGAGGATGCCCCTTGGGGTTTCTCTGGCAATTTGGGTGGTACCGCGGGCATGCCCGTCCCAATAGGGACAGGCATGCTTATCTTTTTTCAGGAGGTTGAGAACAGGATGAAAAAGTTGCTTTTGGGCCTTATCCGCCTTGCCCTTGGCACGGCCTGGGCCTTGGCCCGCCTGCTGGCCATTGTGTGGGCCGTGGAATTTGTAGCCGCGTTTTGTAAAAGGAGGGAATCTATATGAAAGGGGCCGTTGCCCAGCTTGCCCTAGAGCTGACGGCTATGGGCATGGAGTCCCTAAAAGAGGAGGACTAAGAGATGATTGTTCTGATTGCTGGGGCCACGCATACCGGCAAAACCGCCCTTGCCCAGCGATTGCTGGAAAAGTACCGCTACCCATACCTTTCTATAGACCATCTAAAAATGGGCCTTATCCGCAGCGGCCAAACCCAGCTTACCCCTGAGGATGATCGGGAGCTCGCTGCCTATCTCTGGCCCATTGTCCGAGAAATGGTGAAAACCGCCATTGAAAACCACCAGAACCTGGTGGTGGAGGGTTGCTATATTCCCTTCGATTGGCAGGCGGACTTTGAGGGGACCTATCTTCAAGAGATCCGCTATACCTGTCTCGTTATGACCGGGCAGTATATAGAAACCCATTGGGAGGAGATTTTCCGTTTTGGCAATGTAATTGAGGCAAGGCAGAAAGACAGCTTGAACAAAGAGGCCCTGATTGGTGAGAACGAGGAGAACTTCCGCCAGTGCAGGGAAAAAGAACTGGGGTATATTCTCATTGATGAAAGCTATCAGGTGGATCTGGAGTTGGAGTTTTGGGAAAAACCAGCCAATTTAGGCAGGGCATATGGCGGAGCTGAGAAAAATCCATAGAGATATCCTGAAAGAAATTTTAGAGCTGCGGGTTTCAGAGTCGCAAGAAAGCCTTTGTGTCCACACGGCCCAAGCCCTAGCTCAGGCCCGGGCCTATAAACACTGCCTTACCCTTTGCCATATGCGCGGCAGGGCTCCCCAGCGGGACTCGCGATGCTTGGCTGGCCCTTTGGTATTTGAAAGAGACTTTTGGCACAAAGGAAGTATACATCGGCTTGGCCCTGGGAAAACACAGCCGCAAAGCATCTGTGTCATTCCGCTGGCTTTATGGAACCCGGGGTTGTTGAGGACCATATGGAAGAAATGAGGCTGCTCTGTAAAGAGGGGCTTCGCAGAAAACCAGAAAAATAAAAAGGAGACGATTACAATGGAATGGACCGGCCTTAACGAACTAAGAGAGAAATTTTTGGCCTTTTTTGAGAGCAAGAACCACCTGCGCCTGCCTAGCTACTCCCTAATCCCTCAGGGGGACAACAGTCTTTTGCTCATAGGCGCTGGTATGGCGCCAATGAAGAAGTACTTTACCGGAGAGGTGGAGCCGCCCCGCCGCCGGGTGACCACCTGTCAAAAGTGCATTCGTACCCCAGACATTGACAGTGTAGGCATTACAGACCGCCACGGCACGTTCTTCGAGATGCTGGGCAACTTTTCGTTTGGGGACTATTTCAAGCGGGAGGCCATTACCTGGGCTTGGGAATTTTTCACCCAGGTGCTAGAGCTGCCTAAGGACAAGCTGTATGTCACGGTTTTTGAAACCGATGACGAGGCCTGGAATATCTGGACCCAGGAGATTGGCGTGCCGGAAAGCCACATGAAGCGTATGGGCAGGGAGGATAACTTTTGGGAACATGGCAGCGGTCCCTGCGGCCCCTCTTCAGAAATCTACTTCGACCGGGGCGAAGAGCACGGCTGCGGCAAGCCCACCTGTGGCGTAGGCTGTGAATGCGACCGCTATGTAGAGATCTGGAACCTGGTATTCTCCCAGTTCAACAGCGATGGCCAAGGCAACTACACAGAGCTGGTGCAGAAGAATATAGATACCGGCATGGGCATGGAGCGCTTGGCTTGCGTAATGCAGGGTGTGGATAACCTGTTTTTAGTGGACACCGTGCAGAAGATTATGGATAAGATCAGTGAAATATCTGGCGTAAAGTACGGCGCAAACGAGAAAACCGATATTTCCCTGCGCATTATCACTGACCACATGCGTTCTGTGGTGTTTATGATCGGCGACGGCGTCCTGCCCTCCAACGAGGGCAGGGGCTATGTGCTCCGCCGCCTGCTCCGCCGGGCAGCCCGCCACGGCCGGCTCCTTGGGGTACAGCGCCCCTTCCTTCAGGATGTGGTAGAAACCGTGATTCAGGAAAACGGCCAAGCTTACCCAGAGCTTCGGGAAAAGCGGGAGACCATCCGCAAGGTGGTGGCGTTTGAGGAGGATAGCTTTAACCGCACCATTGACCAGGGCATGGCTATGCTAACTGAGTTTATTGACAAAGCCGATTCCAAGGTTTTCTCTGGCGAAAGCGCCTTTACGCTAAACGATACCTTTGGTTTTCCTCTGGACTTAACCCGGGAAATCCTGGCTGAACGAGGCATGGAGGTAGATGAGGACCGTTTCCGGGAGCTGATGCGCCAGCAAAAGGAGCGGGCCCGCAGTGCCCGGAAGGACGCCGGGGCTGACGCCTGGAAGGGGGAGGGAGGCGCTGCCTCTGGCCTTCCCGCCACTGAGTTTGTAGGCTACAACACCCTTTCCCATACAGGAAAAGTCCTGGCCATTATTCAAAACGGAGAGAGGATTGCCAGCGCCGGGGAGGGAGACGAGGTCTCTATTGTGCTGGATAGCACCCCACTTTATGGGGAAAGCGGCGGCCAGGTTGGGGACAGCGGCACCCTAGAGGCGCCAGGCCTAAGCGTTGGTGTTATCGATGTGACCCGGCATGAAGGTGTTTTCCTGCACCGTGCTGTAGTAGAAGAGGGTACGGTAAGCGAAGGTATGGAGGTAACGGTTCTGGCAGACAGCGCCCGGCGCCGGGCCATTATGCGCAACCACACTGCCGCCCACCTGCTTCAGGCTGCCCTGCGCAAGGTTTTGGGCGACCATGTGGAGCAGGCCGGCCAGCTGGTGAACGAGCGCCATGTACGCTTTGACTTTACCCATTTTTCTGCCCTCAGCCCAGAGGAGCTAATCCAGGTAGAGGCCCAGGTCAATGAAGAAATTCTCATGGCTGTACCGATAGAGGCAAAGGAAATGCCCATTGCGGAGGCCAGAAAGCTGGGGGCAATGGCTCTGTTCGGCGAGAAGTACGGGGATGTGGTCCGGGTGGTTTCTGTAACAGACGGCTTCTCCCGGGAGCTTTGCGGGGGCACGCATGTGAGCAATACCGCCCAGCTGGGACTGTTTAAGATTTCTTCCGAGTCTTCTGTGGCCTCTGGTGTCCGCCGGATTGAGGGCGTTACAGGCTTTGGCGTGCTGGACCAGCTGGGAATGCACCTAAACGCCCTGCGGGAAACCGCCCAGGTTATGAAGGTAATGAATCCCATGGAGCTGCCTGCCCGGGCCAAACAGGTGATGGCAGAGCTAAAGGAGAAGGATAGAACCATTGAGACCCTTAACGCCAAGGTAGCTTCGGCCAACTTGGCTGGGGTGTTCCAAAACGCCCAGTCCGTAGAGGGCGTTAAGGTGGTATTCGCCCTGCTTTCTGGCACAGGCAGCGACGCCCTCCGGGCCCTTTGCGATAAGGTAAAGGAAAGCGCCGAGCCTGTGGCAGCGGTATTTGCCGGTGTTAGCGGCGGAAAGGCTACTTTGGCAGCGGCCTGCAATAAGCCTGCCCAAGAGAAGGGGCTGAAAGCCGGGGTATTGGTAAAGGCAGTGGCCCAGCTCACAGGAGGCAATGGCGGCGGCAAGCCAGACTTTGCCATGGCCGGGGCAAAGGACCAAACCAAGCTGGATGAGGCCCTGGCCGCGGTGCCGGAGCTGGTGAAAGAGCAAATTGGATAAGCGGGAAACAAGGTGTTTTTCTGAACGGGCCCATGGGCGCGGGTAAGACCACTGTGGGCAGGCTGGTGCGGTTTGACGAAGAAAACCGCAAGTAAATACTTTCGTATTACGAGGATTTTCGACACACAAATCCGCCCGGACAGGGCAAAAAGACGGTGTTTGCGATTTTTCAAACAAGCCCTAGTGCCTGGTTCTGGAATCTTTTGTGGCGAACAAAGAGACCCGAAGGATGGCGGTAAGCAATATTCTGTATCTGCTGGCGGGATATAAAGAATGCTCTCATTGCCAGCGCGTGGCGGTGTCTTAATTTATGGACCGGTCAGAGGTATGCATGGCCCTTGCGGGCTTGGGAACAAGTGTGGCAGCAGAAGAAGGATAATTTTTAGATAATATAAAGGAGTGTGAAATGATGTCTGACTGCATTTTTTGCAAGATAGCGGCAGGGGAAATCCCCTCCACAAAGGTTTACGAGGATGACATTGTTCTGGCGTTTAAAGATTTGGAGCCCCAGGCTCCCACCCATGTGCTCCTCATTCCGAAGGCCCATATTGCTTCGGCAGCGGAGATTACTCCCGAAAACAGCGCCTTAGTGGCCCACATCTTCGAGGTGGCTGCTAAGCTGGCCAAAGAGCTGAGACTGGACAATGGATTCCGCGTTGTGAACAACTGTGGAGAGGATGGGATGCAGAGCGTTCAGCATCTTCATTTCCACATGTTGGGCGGAAAAAAGATGGGATGGCCCCCTTATCCAGCAAACTGAGACCCTAAGCTGGGCGAAACGACACAGCCCAAACGCATAGAGTGAACGCGAGCCAGAAGAAACAAAGTTCCCTTTGAACTGGCGGCTATGCCGCCTATTTAAGAGTCGGTAGATACCGATTCTCAAATGTGCTTACTATAAGTGATGCGTTACGGCGATACGCGGCAAAAAAACCAACAGGCAAGGAGAAACTCCTGGAATGCCCGTTGGTTTTTTTATGTAGATTCCGCTGTATCCTTCTTATTCGTAATACTCCACGTACTCAAAGGCGCCAATGGCCCCGCAGGTATCGCAAACATCTGGCCTGTTTTCAAAAATTGCGCCGCAGAACTGGCAGCGATAGCCCTCCTTCTTCTGCTTGGGCTGGGGCTTGGCAGCTGTCGAAACCGCGTCTTGCTTGGCTAAAAGGGTCAAAAAGCGGTTTTCATGGGTGCGTTCAATATCCGCCACTTTTTCAAACATTACGGCCAGTTCTTCAAAGCCCTCTTCCCTAGCCTGCCGGGCAAAGTCTGGATACATGTCGTGCCATTCGCCATATTCTCCTTGGGCAGCTTGGGCAATACATTTGGCAGTATCTTCTGGCTTGCCATAAAGCTGTTCAAACCAAAACTTAGCGTGCATCATCTCGTTTTTGGCCATCTGTTCAAAAGCGTCTGCCACATCGTTATGGCCATTTGCCCGGGCGGCCTGGGCAAAATAGGTATACTTATTTCTAGCGATTGATTCACCGGCCAGGGCTGTGCGGAGGTTTTCCGCGGTTTTGCTTGTTGGGAAATCCATAAGAAAATCCTTTCTGAAGTGTATTTTAGGTAAGGATATCATATGTATCATGAAAAGTCAATTGGGCGGCAGATGAAGGGAGTGTCCAAACGGGGGGATAAAGGTAAGCGAGAGAAGAAAAAACGCAGCTCTCAGATGCCGTGAGAAAATGGGAAAAGTTTCGCAGACTTCGCGAAGCGAAGTCTTGCCTTTCTCAAGGCCGCGGGGTTTAGGGGGAGGCCTCCAGTGTAAACCGTTCTGACCCGGTCCGCGCCGCCGCCCCGGCCGGTGCTGGACGCGTGCCACTGGCACACAGCACCCGAGCCGGCAGCGAGACCATAGCCCCAAGGTCTCGTCCTTGCCGAAGGACTTATAAGATTTTTAAAAAACTCGGAATGCAATCCCGACCGTCCCGAACCCTAACCAATTTTTCACGCATCCCTATAAGCGCCTGATTTTTGACACTCCCTGCAAAAGGCCGTTTTGCCATAATATCTTCCGTCCGAACATTCCCACAGATGGGGGAAACAGATAAAGGAATACGCAGCGTACAGCCAGATGGAAACCCACTACTGCTCCGCCCAAGCAGAGACAAAAGCGACCAGGTCTAAGGTAGAAAG